>JBCCTI010000001.1:0-174128 GCA_039198955.1 Bacteroidota bacterium
AAGCCCATTTTTTCGGAGGTAGTAGCTTTAATTGAGATCGCGGATTCATCTACCTGCATCACTTCGGCCATCGTGGATTTCATAGCGGGGATGTGGGGATTTACTTTGGGGGCTTCCAGGCAGACAGTAGCATCAATATTGCCTAACTCATAACCTTCTTCACGCAGTAACTGCATCACTTCTTTCAGCAACTTCTTGCTATCAATGCCTTTATACTGCGGATCGGTATCCGGAAAGTGAAAGCCAATGTCGCGTAAGTTAGCTGCTCCAAGTAATGCGTCACAAATAGCGTGAATGAGTACGTCAGCATCCGAGTGGCCTTTGGCACCGTGGGTATGCTCCAGGCGGACGCCTCCTAGCCAAAACTCCCGTCCTTCTTCCAATTGATGCACGTCGTAGCCGTAGCCAATTCTAAGGTTCATAATTCAGTGAATAGTTGAAACCGCGTCGGCGGCCGATTGAAAATTGATAATGAAAAGTAAAAGGCTTGTAAGTGATTAATAATCAGAAAAATGAAATGATGTAAAGAATAGTTTACTCAAACTGATTTTGTTTGAGGCGAGGATCAAAAGCAAACGATTGCTTGTCAATTAATTGAATCTTTTCGTAATCGGAATGCTGCGTATTAAGTACATAGTTAAACTCTCGGTGCATAATAGCCGAAGGCACTTTCAGAAGGGGCGTTTCTTGAGCTTGAAACCAGTCGCTGCCGACAGCCTGGCAAGCTGGATGACGTGCCCGCTGAAACCAGTCATCGGGTAAGCCGGTGGGTTGTACTGAAGTTACCGAAAGATCGTCTGGAATATAAATGACCATAATCGTAAACTGCTCACCCAAGATCTCACCGGAGGCATGTACTAGGTTTTCCAAACACGCTAGCGAGCGAGACGCGGCTGTATACAGTACTTTTTCTCCAGTGTAGTTCCATCGGTTAGCTCGCCCCGAAGCAAAAAGTTCTCCAGCATACTCAGCTTTTACAATGCGGAATACTTCCATCCACCACTAGGCAAACTCACCATTAGCAATGCGTTCTACTTCATCGCTTACTAAATTCAACCCTTCAGAAGTAATCAAGAGATCAAAAGGTTTATCGCCATCTAATCCGAACGCGGGCTTTTGTAGCCATCGTTTAAACGTCTCTACTGTACCAAACACCTCTCCGCCTCGCTGTACTAACTTCTGATACTTTAGCAAAGCTTCTGCCTGCTGAGGGCTAAGTATATCTTCTTGAGTTCGATAGTTACGGGCAGTACGAACAGTAACTCCCAAAACTGATGCTAACTCCTCAATACTACTTTGGGTCTGGGTCATTACCTTTCTGATATTCTGCTTAGATACTCCCTGCCGGGCTAAATGGAGAATACCTTCTCGAGTTGCATCATTACCTCGTGAAATAGCTGATACTCCTGTTTTTTCAGAACGAGACTTACGGTTCGCTTTAGATCGTTTAGAACGAATTTGCTTCATAATGCAATTTAGATAATTTTTCCGATTAAAAAGGAAAAATTGCATAAACTCATTCTCTTATAGCCGATCGTATCTTTTTGCTATTTTCTATTGTTCACTGTTAATTGCAAACTGTACATTGCTTCTTCACATATCAGTGAAGGAAAAATGGGCGTAGTAGGCCACTGTTGGGACCGTACCTACGTTCGCGTGCGCGAGTGCTACGACTCGTTACGGATTATTGAGCAGTGTATCGCTCAACTAACGGGTGATCATAAACGTACCCACGAGTTTGATCCTCATGAGGTAGTTCCTAAAAAAATTCGACCGAAGCAGCAAGATTTATACGTTCGGGCTGAGAACCCTCGGGGCAAACTGGGTTTTTACTCTCGAGCTGATAGTCGTAGTGATATTCCATTTCGCTGCAAAGCCCGTAGCTCCTGCTTTGTTAACCACTCTATTCTAGCCGAACTCAGTCGGGGCGGCATGATTACCGACTTGGTTACTATTTTAGGTTCCATTGATACTGTATCGGGTGAGGTTGATCGCTAAGTGGGTTATATTATTAGGGTTAAACTGTCACATGTAATTTAGTTATCTAGATTCAGCATTTTAACTCCCTTCTATATCATAATTTTACTGGGTATTTTCAATTAGTAGTATAGTTTAAAAAGATAAGATTCATGACATTCACCCAGATACTAAATTCGGGTATTAGAGATACCTATCCTAACCACTTACAAAAGAAGATACGAATATCCAACGCAGTAGCTCTCATTATAATCTTTGTGGTGGCTCTTCCCTTCACCGTCATTTCGTGGATATACTTTCCTGCTTTGGTGGCGATTCCAGCCTTCGGAATTCTAGTTACATCAAGTACTATTTTCTTAAACACAGTGGGTGCAACTACGCTCGGTCGCGCCATTATTTCACTATTGCCAATTTTACTAGCTGCTATATTTAATGTAGGTCTAGCATCGGAAGGAGAGCCTCCAGTAGTTGGTATTTATATGATAGAACTCAGTTTTTCTATTGTACCGTTCTTGGTATTCGACTTACGAGAGAAAGGGCATTTACTTTTCTTAGCGGTTGCTTCAGTACTAATCATTGCCTCTTTCCAATATACCCAGCACTGGTGGGAGCCTGCAGTAGATGCCACCATCATTCGTGAAGGGTACATTGGTACTATTTCAGTTCTGATTAGCGTTTTTTCCGCCCTTTGTAGTGTATTTATATTGGCTCAGCAAAATTTCCTCTCCGAAAACAAAGCCACTCAACTACTGGATGAAGCTCATGAAGTCAATGAAAAAGCGAAACGGTCAGAACAAGAACTGAAGGAAAGTCTGAAGCAATTAGAAGATGCTCAGGAGGAAGAGAAACAGCGGCAGTGGGTAGCGGAAGGTATAGCCCAAACGGTGAGTATGCTACGCGAGAATGATGATCTGCAAAGTATGAGCGACCGAATTATTAGCCACATTATTCGATACATTAATGCCAATCAGGGTGGGCTATTTATTGTAGATGAACAAGATGGCAATAAATGCCTCCGTCTTCAGGCCTGCTACGCTTACGGGCGTAAGAAATTCAAGGAAAAGACCGTAGTCATTGGCGAAGGGTTATTGGGGCAGACGTATCTGGAAAAGGAACACAATTACCTTACTGACATTCCCCAAGATTATGTCACCATCACCTCAGGCTTAGGCAAAGCTAATCCTCGGGCTTTACTCATCATGCCCCTTATGATTAATGAAGAAGTTGAGGGAGTACTGGAGCTGGCCTCTTTACAAGAGTTTAAGCCGCACGAGATTGAGTTTATTCAAACATTGGGCGAAAACATTGCCGCTACGCTACGGAATGGTCGAGTAAGTGCTCAGACGAAAACGCTACTGGAAGAGTCGCAGCAGCAGGCTGAAGAAATGCGAGCCCAAGAGGAGGAAATGCGGCAGAACATGGAAGAACTGCAAGCCACCCAAGAACAATCCGAACGCTTACGGGCCGAGCTAGAGGAAAATGAGAACTTATTGAAGAAAAAGTTGCAAGAATTAGAAGCTGCTCAGCGGGAAACTGAGGAAATACGCCGGGTTGAGCAGCAGCGGGCTGATGCTAAGATAGCTGCCCAGAAGAAATCTATACAGAAAACCATTGAGATGCACAAAGCGAAGGAGAAACAATTCCAAGTCGCACTACAGCATAAAGAAGAAGAAATAGCACGTCTTATGAAAACCCAAAATTAATATAACTATGGTATCTTTTGATGAAAAGTTCTTACAAATCTCTTATGATGAAACGGAGCCTTGTGTCACCATGCAGGAAAGACTTTGCTACCAGCGAAGAGTTTAAGATGGGGCTAAATAAGGGCTTAGACTTGCTTGTGGAGCGAAATACAGAAAACTGGTTGGCAGATTTACGCAAAATGGATGTAATTGATTCGGACGATGAAAAATGGAGCAACAAGGATTGGTTTCCAAGAGCTTTAGTCGGTGGAGTAAAGAAGATGGCGCTCATTCCATCGGAAGATATTTTTAATAATATGTCGGTAGAAAGTATTATGAATGAAGTGGCAGGAACAGGGCTGGTAGTTCATGACTTTGATGATGTAGAGAAGGCAAAAACCTGGCTGAGATCATAAACTTTCTATTAACCACTTAAATAAATATGGAAGCAGCAATAATTTCAGTGAAGAACGCTTTAGGAAATGACCTGATTCAAATCGAGTACGATGAGGCCAATGGTTGGCTTTACACTCGCTGGATAGGTGACTTGACCGTTGAGGATGTAGAAACAGGGGGAGAAAAGATGTTAGAACAGGTTAAAGAAAAATCGTGCCAAAAGGTGCTAAACGACAATCGTGATGTTATTGGTTCTTGGGATGAAGCGAATGAGTGGATCGCTCAGAACTGGATGCCTCGGGCATTGGCGGCTGGTCTGAAAAAGTTTGCCCATGTTATCTCTCCCGACATTTTCAGTGCTTTGTCAGCAGAAGAAATGATAACTCAGGTGAATGGTTTCGAGATGCGAATTTTTGAAGATGAAGAAGAAGCCAAATCTTGGCTGAGGTCATAGATACTTAAGCTTCATTTTAAACAAATATATACGCGGAAAAAACAGTAACCTCAGTAAAAAACAAGTTAGACGAAGAGTTTCTGCACATTAAATACAATGGAATGGCTGACTGTATTCACACTCATTAGAAGACATGATGACACAAGCCAACGCTGCTACACAAGGGTACGTTGTCAGTCAGTACTTTGACAACGAACAAAGCGCCAGAGCTTGGGTTGAGCAACGATTTGAAACAGTTAGTCAATAAGCGTAGAAGCTCGCAAAGGCCAATCAAATAAAATTATGTTTAATTCAAATGTAGATTATAATGGAAACGATTGATTTTTCAGTGAAGAATAAGCTAGGAGAAGTGTATTATTCTTTTTCCTTCGATGAAGAAAATGGCTGGATTTATTCTGAGTGGAAAGGTGACGTAACCGCAGATGAAGTCATTGAGGCTTGTAAAGCAGGTATCGATTATATCGAGGAGAAAAAGCCTGAAAAGATCCTCAACGATAACTCACAGCTTACTGGTCCTTGGGATGAGGCTAATGAGTGGATCGCTCAGAACTGGATGCCTCGGGCGTTGGCGGCTGGCCTGAAAAAGTTTGCTCACGTGATTTCGCCCGACGTCTTCGGTGCCTTGTCGGCGGAAGAATTGATTACCAAAGTGAGCGGGTTTGAGATGCGAATTTTTGAAGATGAAGAAGAAGCCAAATCTTGGTTGAGATCATAGTCGATCCAATCTTATTGTAGGATACCAAAGGCGCTGCTAGCGCCTTTTTTCATTTATAAACTGCTGTTTTCGGCATTGAACGACTGGGAGAGGGTAAATTACTTTTTCATCTTCGCAGAAATGGATAACTTATGCTTTGGAGTATAACGATCTTATGAACAAACAACCTACCTGCTACCTGATGACCGTTTTGGGCAAAAAAGAGGCTCTCCCCTTACTGGTCGTACTTATCCTTCTTTACTCGGGGAGCAGTTGTACTAGTTCTCAGACTGAAATTAATCAATCAACCGTAGTTGCCTCAGCAGCCCAGCTTAGGGTCGAGCCGACTGAAGAAAGCATCTCAATTTATGTGGAGGGCAAAGATGAGCCTATCCTAGTTCAAAACGCTAAATCCGACTTCCGCCCTCATCTACATCCTATCATGGCCCCTGACGGAAAAGGGAAGCTAACTGAGTACAGCCCCGGTCATCACAAACACCAAACGGGTCTTTACTGGGGTTTTACCCGGGTCAATGGTCGCGACTATTTTCACCATCCCGAAGGAGACTACTGGCAAAAAGTATCGTCTTCGATCATTCAATCCAGAGGGGAATCAGTGAAATGGCAAACAGTCTACAATCTGTTAGATTCAACTGGAAATACAGTGCTAACCGAAACGCAGAACTGGACTATGCAACTGGATTCAGGAAAATATATTCTGGATCTGGAATGGCGAGGGGAAGCCAAAACTGACGTCACAATTGGCGAATACGATTACGGCGGGCTTTTCCTCCGAATGCCCTGGTATGAGGGTATTTTGGCTGGAGTAGTGAACGCAGCCCGCCAGCGTGACGAGAAAGCCGAAGGCCAGCGGGCGATGTGGGTAGACGTAGGTATGCAAGTGGAAGGGCGCGACGATCTGGCGCATATCGCTATCTTCGATCATCCCGATAACGCTGGATTTCCCCAGCCTTGGCGGGTAGATGGACAGCTAGGTATTGGTCCGGTGAGAGCACGGTTGGGTGACTGGACGATTATTGAGGGGGAAACCGAAGTGATCCGCCACCGACTAATCGTGTATACTGGCGAGTTAGATGGCGTAAAAATGAGAGCCGCCTGGGAGGAATATACCGGAGAAGGAGCTATGTACTCCACCGCTGCTCTCTGGAAAATTGCCCAGCAGGAAGCAAGAGCGGCTAAGTTTCTCACTCCCGAAGCCGCTGTAGAATCTATGACCGTAGTAGATGGCTATCAGGTAAATGCCTGGGCTGCCGAACCGATGCTCACTCAGCCAATGGCTTTTTGCTGGGACGATCGGGGGCGACTCTGGGTTGCTGAAAATCTGGATTACGAATCACGAGGGCATGGTTTCTCCAACGATGGTAATAGCCGAATTCTGATTCTGGAAGATACTGATCGGGATGGAGAAGCGGATAGCCGAAAGGTGTTCTTAGAAGGTATTCCCTTCCCCGCCGCTATTGCGGTAGGTATGGGCGGACTGTTTCTGGGGGCGCCACCCAACCTGCTGTTTGTACCTGATCGCAATGGCGACGATAAAGCGGATGAAGATAATATGGAAATCCGACTGACTGGCTGGGGAATTCGCGACCGGCACGAGACGCTGAATAGCTTGCACTGGGGACCGGATGGTTGGCTCTACGGTTGCCAGGGCTTTGCGACTCCTTCCAAAGTAGGGAAACCAGATGAGAACGCGCGTATCTATCGGGCTAATGAACCTTTCCCAGAAGATATTCTGGAAGGCAACGGAGTAGACTTTAACGGCGGGGTCTGGCGCTATCATCCTACTAAAGAGCGCTTTGAGGTGGTAGCCCACGGCTTCAGTAATCCCTGGGGCATTGACTACGATGCCAAAGGACAGCTATTTATTACCGCCTGTGTGATTCCGCATATGTGGCACGTGATTCCCGGCGGTATCTACCATCGGCAGGGTGGGCAACACTTTAACCCCTACGTCTACGAAGATATTAAAACCATTGCCGTTCATCGGCACCGTTCGGCTCACGGCGGAGCAAGAGTCTACCAGTCCGATGCGTTTCCGGCCGAGCAGCAGGGGCGAATCTTTATGGCCAATATCCACGAACATGCGGTGCTCACCGATGTACTGGAGCCAAAGGGTTCTGGTTTTGTGGCTCGCCACGGCGATGACTTTCTAATGGCCAACAATGCCCAGTGGGTAGGCTTTAGTATGGAGATTGGCCCCGATGGGGGAGTGTACGTGCTCGACTGGCACGATGCTGATATTTGCGGTAAGGAAGTACTACACAAAGAAACCGGACGTATCTTCCGAATTACTGCTAAAGAATCACTAGCTGAAGACTGGGAAGGAAGGTACTCCGATCTGAACCAAATGAGCGATCAGCAACTAGTCAATTTGCAGACCAGCCCCAGCGATTGGCATGCCCGTCGGGCTCGGATTATTTTACAGCACCGAGCGACAGAAGGAAAGCTAAGCAGCAATACTCATCAGCAGTTACGCCAAATCTACCAATCTGATTCCAACGCCGACTATCGGCTAAGGGCAATGTGGGCGTTACACATAACTCAGGGATTTTCGGTCGAGCAACTTCAGGAAGCTTTATCCGACGAAGATCAGTACGTTCGGGCTTGGGCCATTCAGCTTTTGTGTGAAGATCAATCTCCTTCAGCCGCTATTCTCAGTCAATTTACACAGATGGCAAGCAGCGATCCTTCTCCCGTAGTGCGATTGTATCTAGCAGCAGCATTGCAGCGAGTAAGTCAAGAAGCTAAGTGGAATATCGCTCAAGCACTGATGACTCATGAAGAAGATGCGGACGATCATAATTTACCCAAAATGATCTGGTACGGCTTTGAACCGTTAGTAGAAGATGATCCTGAACGAGCATTAACTATTGCTTCCGAAAGTGGTATTCCGATGCTAGCGGAGTTTACCGCCCGCCGGGCTATTGATGCTGATGTTCCTGAAATGCTCGTGGAGCAATTGGGCAAGACCCCAACTACCCTAGTCAGTATGCTGAAAGGTGCTCGCGATGGTCTAGAAGGTCGATCTGATCTGACTACCCCAAAAAATTGGTCGGTTATCTACGCGAAATTAAAGCAATCGCGGAACAAAGAAGTGAGTCAGCTAGCTCTGGAAATAGCTCAACAGTTTGGTGATACCGAAGCAGCTCAGCAGTATCTAGCTACGCTTAAAAATCAGCAAGCACCTGTAGAACAGCGGAGACAAGCTCTACAAAACCTAGCTGATCAGCAACGAAGCGAGTTACTAGCCGAACTGCCCAGCTTATTAAACGATAAAAATTTACGGACTGAAGCCATTCGGGCAGTAGCTGCATTCAATGAGGAATCACTCGGAGAGCAGCTACTTAGCCAGTATGCTTCATTAGACACAGATGATAAACTGGAAGCAGTGCAGGCGTTAGCTTCCCGTCCTAAATACGGATGGATGCTCGCCCAAGCAATCAAGAGTGAAGAAATTCCCAAAAGAGACGTTCCGGCTTACGTAGCCCGGCAGTTGCGACGAGTGGTAGGGAGCGGCTTCGTAGAAATCTGGGGGCCAATTGACGAACTTAGTGGCGATTTAAGTGCCTCTTACGCTAAGTACCGAAGTCTGCTCACTGAGCCAGCCTTAGCCACAGCTAATCCGGTACACGGACGTACTTTATTTACCCGAACCTGTGGCCCCTGCCACCAAATGTACGGTGAGGGTGGAAACGTGGGACCGGATATTACCGGAGCGAACCGTCAGAACGTAGAATACATTCTCAGTAATGTCCTAGAACCAAGCAGTGAGATTCAGGATGATTATAAAATGACCATAGTAACTACTCGCAGTGGGCGTACCTACGCGGGCAACATTACCGCCGAAAATAATCGCCAACTCACCTTACGAGTAGTCGGACAGGAAGCCGTCGTAATCAATAAATCAGAAATACAGTCGCAGGAGGAATCGCCCAACTCCATGATGCCGGCCGGATTATTTAGCACGCTTTCGGACGAAGAGGTACTGGATTTGATGGCCTACTTACGTACCGATCAGCCAGTAAATTCGCCAGAGAGTGATTAACAAACGATAGTACTAATTTGGTCAGTCAAATTTTCTCACTGCCCTTGTGTATTCCTGCCAGGATACCCATCTTTACAGTGGAAACTGGGTCACCGGGCGATTGAAAAATGATAATTGATAGTGATCGAAATAGTTGTGGGCTGATATCTTGCGATATACCGCCGTGAAGCAGATATTCTTAACTAACTATCTGCTCTAAATTCCTAGTAACCTAATTTCAACTATCAACTTTCCATCGGCCGCCGACGAGGTTTCAATTACTCACTTTCCATTGTCCATTGTCCATTATCCACTGTCAATTTTCAATTAACAATTATGCAGCAGTATCTCGATTTGATGCGTCACATTCTAGATCACGGAGTGAAGAAAGAGGACCGAACTGGAACGGGTACACTGAGCGTATTCGGTCATCAGATGCGCTTCGATTTGCAGGAAGGCTTTCCGGTTACTACCACCAAGAAACTACATCTGCGTTCTATTATTCACGAGTTGCTTTGGTTTTTGCAAGGCGATACCAACATTCGCTACTTAAAAGAAAACAAAGTGAGGATATGGGATGAGTGGGCGGATGAAAACGGTGACCTAGGTCCGGTGTACGGGCACCAGTGGAGAAGCTGGCCTACCCCCAATGGTCGATCAATTGATCAAATCAAACAAATACTTCATCAGATCAAAAATACTCCTGATTCGCGCCGAATTATTGTCTCGGCCTGGAATGTGGCTGATGTGGAGAAGATGGCCCTGCCCCCCTGCCACGCCCTGTTTCAGTTTTACGTAGCCGAGGGCAAACTATCTTGTCAGCTATACCAGCGCAGTGCCGATGTCTTTCTGGGAGTTCCTTTTAACATTGCTTCCTACGCCCTGCTAACTATGATGGTTGCTCAAGTCTGCGACCTAGAGCCCGGCGAGTTTATTCATACTTTTGGCGATGCCCATCTGTATACCAATCATTTGGAGCAGGCTGGCCTTCAGCTAAGTCGTAACCCCCGCCCGTTGCCCACCATGAAAATCAATCCTGAAATAAAGGACTTATTTAGCTTCAGGTACGAAGATTTTGAGTTGATTGACTACGATCCTCACCCTCACATTAAAGCTGAGGTAGCGGTATAGTGAACTACCGTACTGCTCATTCGTGATTTACTGAAAAACTCCGAAAGACTTCACTAATATTTTGTCATTTGAGGTTCACTAGTTACATAAGCGATGTAAACTGAAAGAATCTTTTTTATATTTTTAGTATAAATTAAAATTTAAATAGTTATAAAAATGACTAGACTTATTGCTCGTTCCTAGGTGCAGCTTAGAGGAATGATGGTGATTTTTAGTTAACATTACTTAGCTGGGTTTCGAGGCTAAACTCAGGATAAAAGTAGTCAGATAGGTGTCAAGTTTGATGTAGTTAGACCGAACGTCTAATTATCAAACTGTCATGAAATATATCATCGGTCTACTGTTCTTCATCATCAATATACAACTAGTCAACGCCACTAACTTTCCTCAATCGGGGGTTTGGTGTACTGGAAAGGTAAAACTGGATAATGATGTAGTGCTAGAAGGTGAGATTAGTTATGATCTTAAGTTTGAAGCTATTCAGATTAAAACAGGGGAGCTAGTACAAACCTACACAGCCGAAAATATTGTCGACTTTGAAATATTTGACCCAATCAAGTATCGGCACCGTAAGTACGTAGCCGTTGATCACTCTATGAAGGAAGGGTATAAGCGTAAAACATTCTTTGAAGTACTATCGGATGGAAAGATTACCATACTACGGAAAAGTAAGTACGTGCGCCGTCCGCGGGTTACTGAAGATTACCGCGCCCCCCACGTCTACCTGAATGCGGTATGTAGACATACTTACTACGTGTACCATCAGAACAAATTTACCGAGATAGAGGATTTCCAGGCGCAGATAATACCACTAATGAACTCCCACGAGCAAGAAGTCAGTGCCTACGTAGAAAAGTGTAGGCTTAAACTGAGAGAAATTCACGAGCAGATGCGGGTAATCAACCTCTACAATCAATTGGTTACTCAGCCAACTGACACTCGTTTGCTGAGTGAGTCACTGGGTGAAGATTAGACCAATCACTCCATATCGGTTGTTGTATCCTGGCTTTTTTTGAACATCAAACAAGGAACATTAATCAACGATCTTAGAACTATTCTCGGTGGATGAATTTATCATTCTCTCATTTAACTTCTGAAATCAGCGTTCGTTAATCTCTACTCGATATTAAATTTTGTTTTTTTACTCCTATTGCTTGGAGATAACAGCTTGCCATACTGAGTAAGCTTTGCCCAATGCATTCAAGTCTGGTTCCTGCTCAAATAGCCCGTACAGGGTAGAACCTGACCCACTCATACTCGCGTAGAATGCTCCCATCTGGTACAGTTGCTCTTTGATATTCTGCAAGACCGGATGCTGGGCAAATACCGAAGGTTCAAAATCGTTAACCACACTATCTCTCCAATTACTCAAACCACTACCTATTAGGTTATCAGATAAAGAAACAGAGGAGGTTTGGGCGTTTTGGCGAGGGACAACTCCAGCATACGCCTGAGCGGTGGAAACCGAAATATCGGGAAAGACAAGCGCAATGTGTTTTCCACCCAAGTCCAGCGATATATCCTGAAACTGATCACCCGTTCCGGTGGCTAACACGGGTTGGTTACGGATAAAAAAGGGACAGTCACTCCCCAGTTGACTAGCGTACCCCTCCAGCTGCTCCCTAGTAAGTGATAGGGAAAAAAGCTCGTTTAAGCTCCGAAGTAAAAAGGACGCATCAGAAGATCCTCCACCTAGCCCACCCCCCATCGGAATAATTTTATGCAGATGAATTTGAACTGGGGGTAGGTCAAAATCTGACTTTAGCAAGTGGTAAGCCTTAACACAAAGATTATCCTCCTCTTTACCCGGAATAGATAGTCCTGAAGTAGTAAACTGAAAAGTGTCATCGGAACGGCGGCCGACCTCAATCACCTCCAAAATATCCCGCAGCGGGATCGGTACAAAGCAGGTTTCAATATTGTGGTAACCATCCTCCCGCTTACTTACAATGTGCAGCCCTAGATTGATCTTTGCGTTGGGGAAAACTACCATAGCAATGGAGTACGGAGAAAGGAGAATGGAAAACGGAGTTGGGAGTCCGGTTTCCGGTCTCCGCTATCTGGACTCCGGTTTTATTTGCTCAGTTCTTCAATAATTGCCTCGCTGATACCGGAAGATGAGAAGCCGCCGTCGTGCATCAGATTCTGCATAGTCACCATACGGGTGAGATCCGAGAAAAGCGTGATGATGTAGTTGGCACAATCGTCGGCTGAAGCATTGCCCAGCGGTGCCATCTTGTCGGCGTAATCGAAGAATACATCAAAGCCCGAAATACCTATTCCAGCGGTAGTTTTAGTCGGTGACTGCGAGACAGTGTTGACCCGGATATTTTTCAGCCGGGCTAACCGCGCCCCGTAGCTACGGGCAATGGATTCCAACACCGCTTTAGCCTGCGCCATATCGCCGTAGTCAGGAAAATTGCGCTGAGCCGCAATATAGCTCAGACCAACAATGGAACCCCATTCGTTGATCACGTCCATCTTCTCCGCTACCTGCATCACTTTGTGGAAAGATAAACCGGAAATATCGAGGGTTTTCAGAAACCAGTCGTAATTCAGGTTACCGTACTCTCGTCCTTTGCGAACGTTCGGACTCATGCCAATGGAGTGCAGCACAAAGTCTAGGTTACCGTCCAGCACTTCGGTAGACTCGGTAAAGAGCTTCTCCAGATCTTCCAGCGAGGTAGCATCAGCGGCAATAACTTTAGCGTCGCACTGTTCGGCTAACTCGTTAATTTTACCCATCCGTAGGGCTACGGGGGCATTTGTCAACGTAAACGAGGCCCCTTCCTCCCGAGCTTTCAACGCTACTTTCCAGGCAATAGAATTTTCATCGAGTGCGCCAAATATGATTCCTTTTTTTCCAGCTAATAAGTTATAACCCATAATCTATACATTTGGTGATGTTGTGTATTTTCTAATTGGTAAAACTACATAATTTCGCATCGCATAGGTAGTTTAGTATACTTTTTTCCGCGTAGCTCTAAAGCACTAGACCAGTAAAAGAAAAAGGAGTATTCCTATCTTAATCTTAAGCTAAAAATACAGTGCTCGCAAGCGCAACCCATTTACTCGATTATACTCTAAGGTGGGGGCGGGAATTTTAATATAATTGAGTGCCCCAAGCACCTTTTTTAGGTAAGGATTTGAAATCGGTAGCTTAGTCAGGTCAATATCTACTGAGAGAAAGAATTGACGGTAGCGAACTAAATCTGGCATTTGAATACCCCGGGATACTTCCGGATTACGAAATTCCGCTAACATTCCGTTACCACTGTAGCCCCATGCTATATTCAGCCACGCTGGTAGGCGGGAAGAGCGAAATAAGGACTTTAGGTTAGCTGATAGCCAGTAGGTATGTCCGTTATAATCTTGAAAAAAACGTTCGCCCTGTGTTTCACCTAGTACCCACGGACGGTACTGAGCATAACTAGAAGGCGAATAGGAGAACTTCATTCGTACAGCTTGTTCTCCCAGCCAAGCCTGTTGGGTGATAAATAAAGCAGAACCGGCCGCATTAGCGATCATATCGCCCCAAGAAAACCCGTAACCTTCGTACAAACCATCAAATATTTCAATTGGGGTTTGTAAAACTAAACCCAGTGTACCTCCGTACCACAGTGATTTTTTATGGGATACCCCTGCCCAGCGCAGTGCATGGTAACCGATCTCGCTCTCAAAATAAGCGGCATACATGTGCCCGGCTTTGTCTAGTTGTAGCCATCCAGCATTATCGTTATACCAATGGAACGGAACCGGTTCGTGGTCGCGGTACCACACAAACTGCAAATAGGACAACCCCGCAGCGTAAAACGCAGACTCAGCTAGAATAATACCGCGAAGCCGCCCGGTATGAAGCGTGTCGGGGTAAGAAGGCGATTGGGCGCAAGCAATCTGAATAGATAGAACTGGTACCAGTAAAAAGCAATATTTGAATATTATATTTCTAGCTCGCATTGTAGATAAATATTATTCTACTGTCCAGATTTTGATATTATCCGTTTACAGGTCAGAATCTACTACCAAGTGGGGAACGGTAGATAAATCCCAGTCAATCACCAATCCTTCGGCTAGACTTTCGGCAATTTCTTTACCGTAGAGATACTCGCAGAGGTAGAGGGCGGCTTCAAAGGATTTGGCCCCACCTGCCGAGGTGATGAATTTGCCATCGTGCACAAATAGCACATCTTCGTGTACTTGCAGTTGCGGGAACATCTGGCGGTAGGTATCAATATCGCTGGGAAAGGTGGTAGAAGCATATCCGTCCAGCAGTCCTGCTTTAGCCAGCACAAAAGCTCCATCGCAGTGAGAAGTAACAAACTGGGCATTTGCAGCGGTCTGGCGGACAAACTCCAACATTGCTTCATCTTCTAAATCTGTATCCAAATGATGTTCAGCACTCGGGACTACCAGAATATCAATGGCCGGAAGTTTATCATGCAGATAGTTATAATCCGGCAAAATCCGCATTCCCTCAAAAGTAGTGATTGGTTCGGTAGTATTCGCCACAGTGAATACTTGCATCGGCTTGATGCCCTTGCGGAAAATAGTGTGCTGAAAAATATCGTAGGGCGCGGTCAGCTCGGTATTGTACACCCCATCCATAATCAGAAAGGCCACATTGTAGGTATCCGAAACCTGAGAAATACGCGGCGGCACTTCGGCATTAGCTGGTTCAGAGGGATTACAGGCTGCTCCGTAGAGCATCGGGAAGAGAATAATGCAGAGTCGGATAAAGTTGTGTAACATGAGTAAAAAGTAATAATTGCTAAACCAAAAGTAACTAAAAATGAGGCGTATCTAAAAACGGAGGGGGCCTTTTAACTTACTGCCTTAACTAATGCGGTAGGTTAGCTTTCGCTATAGCTAGTCCCCGTAAAAAGTCTAGTGATCCAATTCTTTCCGATGGTGCAGTAGGTCGAAGCATGGAATGGTAAGTAGTAATGATACATCATCCGCTGAAGAAGAGTAAATATACCACTGTCATTGAGGCGACAAACAAGAAATGGGTAGATAAACGTTGTAACATCAGTGTTTAAACTTTAATTTTAGCGTAAATGTCGCTACCTTTTCGGGCAGAAGCAATTAACGGAGCTGAATTTACGCTCAGGACGTATGCGGATTGAAGATCATATTCAACAACAGACTTTCTCAAACGAATGGCATAAGCTGCGGGTTAACCTGATGTCTACCAGCAATTGGTTACGAGGTGAGATTACGCAATTCTTAAAGCCCTTTGGTATTACCCAACAGCAATTCAACATACTGCGAATATTACGCGGTCAGCACCCTGAGGCTCTGAGTACCCAGCAGTTACGCGAGCGACTCATTGACCGAATGTCGGACACCTCCCGATTGGTAGACCGACTACAACAAAAGAAGCTAGCCTGTAAAGGTGAGTGTAGTAAGGACAAGCGCTTGGTCGATATCACAATTACCGAAAGAGGGTTGGAGTTACTTTGCCAGATTGACAAACGCATGACTGAGCTGGATGAAGCCATGCAAGGTTTAACCGAGCAAGAAGCCAAAGTACTCAACAAGTTACTCGATCGTCTTCGTCGAGATTCTTAATCAAAAGTACCAATTCCGGAATGGATTGAATATCTATCAGTGGCGTATCTCCCTCAATATAATTTACTGTTTCACATTTCTAATCTCTTTTTTTAAGCAAATGTCATTACAAACTGAATTAGACGCTCGCCGAGCCGATTTTAATCAGAAGGCTCCCCAAACCACCAAAGACGCTTACCAACGTGGCGTAGAATCTGTCGCTGATAGCGGTATTATGCAGCAAGCCAAAAATGAAGGCGATCAGGCGATTGATTTTACCTTACCCAATGCTCAGGGGCAATTGGTAAGCTTATCCGATTATCTGAATCAAGGCTCGGTAGTATTAACCTGGTACCGAGGGGGCTGGTGCCCGTATTGTAATATCACACTACGGGCGTTGCAGCAGGCACTACCCAAAATTAAAGCTGAAGGAGCCAACCTGCTGGCACTCACTCCTGAACTACCCGATAAGTCACTCAGCACTCAGGAAAAAAATGAATTAGAGTTTGAGGTGCTTACCGATCAGGATAATCAGGTGGCGCGGGAGTACGGCCTGGTGTTTAAACTTACGCCCGAGGTGAGTGAACTGTACAAGCGAAACTTCAGCCTGCAAGAATACAACGGAAACGATAGCGATGAACTTCCGCTAGCAGCCACTTACGTTATTGACCAAAAAGGTGAAATTCGGTACGCGTTTCTAGATGCTGAGTACCGTCACCGGGCTGAACCTGAGCAAATTATCAAAGCCCTCAATTCATTACATTAGTTAGCTTTTATAAAATTACCTGCATACTTTTAGAGGGCTTTGCAGTTTGTCAGCCAGATTACTTTCGACCTAGCGCCCTTATTTTATCTTGCTAAAAAATCTGCTATGATTATGAAAAAAATGCAGACCTCCCTTTGGGCATTATCGGCGATTTTCCTCTTCCAGTGTATTGGTACCGATGTGGTAGATGATGCCAACGACATTTTTCCGATAATTATTCAATCCCCCGCGCAGAACTCGCTACTGGTGGGTGAAACACTAACGCTGGCTGCCGAACGTCAGACTACTGGCGGTGAAACCATCCCAACTGAATCGTTTACCTGGGTCAGCTCTAGTCCAGAAGTAGCTTCCGTAAGTCCGCAAGGTGAAGTAGAGGCGATTGCTGCTGGACAAACCCGCATCACTGCCGCAGTAGGAAATTCCATGAGCGAATCCTGGCTACTGACCGTGGTGGCTAACCAAGAGGAGGTAGCTCAAATATCGGTGACGGCCGAACGAGCGAGTCTGGAAGTAGGCGAAACGTTGCAACTAATGGCTATGGCGAGAAACGTGTCAGGTGAGCTTATGTCTGATCAAATGTTTAGCTGGCAAAGCTCCGACGAAAGTGTGGTGGCTGTAAATGATGCTGGACTGCTAACGGCTATCGGAAACGGGTCGGCGGAAATAGTAGCTCGGATAGATGATATAGAGAGTGCTCCCTTCCCAGTAATTGTTGGAGTGACCGCTCGCACCGGTACTTTTCAAGGGGTTGGTAGTTACGATGCCAAAGGAATGGGTACCCTCAGCCTGAACGAAGCCGGTGAACTTATTCTCACGACCAGCGAAGATTTTGAAACTGAATTTGCCGCAGGTACTTTCTTGTACTTGGCTAACAGTACCTCAGGTTCTACCGTCGCTGCTGAAGGAGTAGAGATTGCGGATATCTCCGATAACCTGAGTGGAACTCAGACCTTTAATATCAGTGAGATCAACGAAGATATTGAGCTGGATACTTACCGCTATATCATTATTCTTTGTAAACCTTTCCGTATCACTTTTGGCTTGGCCGATCTAGATGAAGAATAACTATGAAATCCATTCGCATACTCCTACTCATTGGCATATTTATCATTCCATCGACGGTCTTGGCAGGAGGTGGTTGGACGCAAGCCAAACGATCTGGCTATTTTAAACTGAGCCAGAATTTTATTATCGCCAATCAATTTTATCAGCCAGATGGCGAAATTGTGGATATTACTACTGTTAGCCTTTATACTACCAGTGCCTATCTAGAATATGGGTTCACAGATCGGCTTACGGGCACCCTTTACTTACCCTTTTTCGTGCGTAGCACGCTGAATGAAGTGGAATATACCTCGGGGCGTCCGTCTGATCCTGGTGACTTTGTGAATAGCATTGGGGATACGGATATTGGCCTCAAATACGGTCTGTTACAAAATGGCCCAGTGGTGCTGGCGGTAGGTCTCACTTTAGGTTTACCCTTGGGTGAAACTACGGGTGGAGAAACTGGGCTTTTGCAAACTGGTGACGGAGAATTTAATCAACTTTTTACAGTAGAGGCAAGTCGCGCCTTCGGGAGTTTCTATGCTACAGCTTTAGTGGGGTTTAATAATCGTACTGAGGATTTTTCTGATGAATTCCGCTACGGACTCGAGATTGGTCGCTCCTGGAACGACCGCTGGATCACTCAACTTCGATTTTATGGAGTAGAATCGTTTATGAATGGAGATACTGAAGGTGGAGGCGGAAATAGCATCTTTGCTAATAATCTAGAGTTTCTGGCCATTACTCCGGAAGTGGCCTACAACATTCGTGATAATTTCGGAGTTACCGTTAATGCTGGGTTTGCTGCCTTCGGACGGCGAGTACTAGCTAACCCTAACTACGGAGTAGGTTTGTTCTACACATTCTAATCATTCTCATGAAGTACTTCTCATTTTTCTTACTGTTTGCTCTATTCATTCAAACCGTTTGGGCGCAAGATGGCATTGCTGTTTGTGGTTTAGCTGATGCTGAAAATACCGAGCTATTCGCTTCCTTAGCCAATGATCCTACTTTTCGGGGAAAGCACGACTTGGTGGAGTATACCCACGAGAATGCGCGGGGCGAAGAAATCACCTTTGCTACACCCGACGGGCAGCAAGGAATGGCCTACTATTTGTCAGCGAAAGAGGAGTCTAACCAATACCTATTGGTCATTCACGAGTGGTGGGGACTAAACGACCACATCAAGCGGGAAGCCGAAAAGTTGCACAAAGACTTGGATAACGTTCACGTAATGGCACTGGACATCTACGATGGAAAAGTAGCTACCACCCGAGAGTTAGCCCAAAAGTATATGCAGTCCGTCTCTACTGACCGGGCGAAGGCAATCATTAACGGAGCCATTCAGCACGCGGGCGAAAGTGCTGAAATTGCTACCATCGGCTGGTGCTTTGGTGGGGGCTGGTCATTGCAATCGACCATTTTAGCCGACGAGCAAGCGATTGGCTGCGTAATGTACTACGGAATGCCCGTACAAGAAATAGCACAGATCCAAGAGATTAAAACCGATGTGCTAGGCATTTTCGCGGAATACGATGGCTATATCACCCCGAAAGTAGTGGAAGAGTTTGAGCAAAAAATGAAGGAGGCCGATAAAAATATTACTGTCCATATGTACGAAGCTGACCACGGCTTTGCTAACCCCAGCGGCTCCCGCTACGACGAAGACGCAGCTACAGACGCTTACGATAAGACGTTAGCTTTTTTGATGGGGCGATTATAGAGTTAGTACTCTAAGCAGCTTCCCGTTTCGCTTGGGCAATGCGTTTATTCAGTGATTGAATAGTAAGGTCTATTTTCTTGTGCCGAAAGAAATAATTGAGTGACCCGAGGAAGAGAAAGGACTCCCCTAAATACGGGTGTTCCTCCAGTAAATGCACTTCGTGTACGCCGTTCAGCGTTTTTAATTCTACCTCACGTATTTCATTGAGTGGAATGATAATATCCACTTTATCCTTCACTATCAGGTGGTCATCGTCCCAGATAACATTGCGATAGTATTTAAGTCTAAGGAGCGCAGAGATTAATAGAGTAATCATACTTACTCCAAGTAGTAGTGAAGTCGTTACACTTACCCAATCTTCATCAAAGGAGTTTATAAAGAGCCAGATGTAAAAAAGCGCAATCACAGTAACACTTACGATGATTGCGACTTTAAAGGTAGATAGATAACGGCTGCTGTTTCGTAAGGGGAATTCTCGTTGTTTTTTCATCAAAGGTCAGCGTTCAGCCTTTTAATTTAACTGATTTCATTCTATTTACAAAATTCCCTCATCGGCAAAGCTCAGGTAACTTTGATCGGTGAAAATAATATGATCTAACACGGGTAAATCCAGGTGTCTCCCGGCTTCTTTGAGTTTGCGAGTAAGTTGTAAATCAGCTTCGCTGGGCTTAAGATTACCCGACGGGTGATTGTGTACCAGCACAATAGAGCTAGCCAGTTTTTCCAAAGCTTCCTTAAAAATGGTTTTGGGATCGGCTACCGTACCACTCACTCCGCCCTGACTGATACAGTGAGTACTAATAACCATATTGGCTCGATTAAGCAAAATAATCCAGAACTGCTCTACGGGCTGATCAAGCAGGTAGGGCTGCATAATACGGTAGGCATCTTCTGAGCTTAAAATCTTCTCCCGCTTCACGGGTTCGCTATCCTTACGCCTTCGCCCCAGCTCTAACGCACTTACAATGCTGATGGCTTTGGCCTCGCCAATTCCCTCAAATTTCTTCAGATCGGCAACTGAGAGCTTCGCCAGCTCGTGCAAGTTATGATTGACGCTATGTAGAATAATTTTTCCTACGTCTACCGCACTTTTATCGCGAGTACCCGAACCGATCAGGACGGCAATCAGTTCGGCATCGGATAAAGCCGCCCTACCCTTTAGTAACAGTTTTTCCCGAGGACGATCTTCTTCTGCCCAGCTTAAGATTCCTCGTTCTCGTAAATGAGTTTCTTTCATAGTAAGACGAAGAAAATAAAAAAGCCTTACGCTTGCTGAGCATAAGGCTTATTTTTAGCAGCTATGTGCTTTTCAGCAGCAAATAAAATACAAGTTATCTATGCAACTGGTTCTTTAGGTTCCTCTTCAGGTACTTTTCCGTTATCCGATCTTTGGTAATACGGGATGGGCGCCTTCTCGGAAGGGATAACTTTACCGTGTTTTATCACCACCTGACTACCGTCAAATTTATCTAGTGTCATCGATACATTTTCCGGAGGGTTGTACGTGATGCTTTGCTCCTGCAAAATGCCAATCGCAATTTCTTCCCCCATTTTGATGGATTCCAGGTAATCAGAATAGTAATGGACTCCCGCCCAGTTGCGCCCAATAGAAATATTAGCCGCCAGTTTGTTTAGCTCTCCCCCTAGCGATAGCGGATGGGTATCTACGGTTTTTAGTGCTAGACCATCCGACTGAGCAACAAAAGCGTGCTTACTTTTCTCTTTATCCGGAGTCAGACTGAATTTAGAGCCATCTTTTTCAATAGCGAGGTACTGGTTGGTATTGAAAAAGGCTTTTAGGATAGTGACGCAGGCGCCGGCTACCGTAGCGTGTCCGGCTCCGTAAGAGGGGTGCATGGGTGAGCCTTCGCAGAACGCCATGGGCAACAAATGGTTGTGATCAATATCACATATTGTACCTGGATTTGCTGCTTCGTAGCTCTCTTTGAATGACGTGATCTTCTTCTTTTTATTAGTATTAAACTGATTCACCTCGGTTAGAATATCTTCCAAGTCACTAACCGTACTGACCAGTGGTATTCGGTGAGTGTCCGAGCCGTAGCGGGATGTGATACAAAGTTCGGCTATTTTTTCGCTCATCTGAATCCGGGCAGCCAAGGCCTCCGGACGCAATCGGCGGTGCACATTAAACTTCTGAAAACGAACCGCCTTCAAAGCACGGGTAGCTACTTCGGTGACGAGAGTAAGGATGTGGGGTCCGCCAAAATGGGCAAATCCCTGTTGCCGATCAAATAAATCTCTTGCCTGAAACGGAATTCCTAGATCAAACCTTGTCCCTTCTGATTTAGCCGCTAGTAGCATCAGACAAGCATTTAGGTATGCTTCGTACAGTGCGTCGTAGTGAACGTAGGTTGCCAAGTCGCGCCCGGTAGTGATGAATCGTCGTTTTTTAAGACTTTTGGTTACATCTCCATCCTGTACATACTGTTCTAGCCCTCCTAGATTAGCCCCATTTTGTACATCAAGCCACTCATCCCATTGTTGCATATAATCTACGTGAGGCTTAGCCGTGCGAACCCGCTGATCGATCCGTAGCGAACCGTAGGTGATATACCCGTCGGCCGCCCGGTGCTCCATATCCATGCTATTCAGTCCGGTATTACCCATCAGTAAAAACTGCGACAGGTAAGGGCCAACCTGTTCGCCGGGGGTAACACCCCGGAATACCGTATCCAGATTGAAACAACCCCGCGAGGCTGAACCCTGTTCGTACTTCCAGTGAGACTTGTTACTAAAATCAGGTAATTTGTTGAGCAAGGCGATGAGTTTATTAGCATATGTCTGGTAGCCCTCATTGGTATATGCCTCGGCTTTGGTGTAGAAAGTAGCTAACGGAATATCGCGGAGCAGCGCCTGAGCGTATACTTCGCCAATCTCACCGGTTAGCTCATTGCTATCTAGTGCTGGGGCAGGTGGCATCTCAACCGCCTGAGCATCGGGTCCTTGCAGGTCAAATGTGAGTCCGGCAGAAGAGCTCTCCCACGCTCGAATCTCCACAGGTTTTCCCTCTTTTCCCGTATTGGCCTTGTCAGACGTCCACTTGGGATCCGCCTTGCATTCACTATCGGGGTGATCGCTGACGACAAATCCTGGACCGATGGGGGTGTTTTCAAAGTCCTCAGGATCGCCACTATCAATACCCTTCACAAAAAGGCGATAGTGAGATGGGTCATTTACTAGACCTGTTTTAGGGTTATGCTTTAACCCTTTGGTGAAGCTCATCAGGTAGGTTTTCTCACCTTCAGCGTCTACGTAGCGTCGTTCGTCACCATTGTCTTGATGGCCGTGAGGATGTTCACGATCGTAAGCGATTTGGGCGGCCTCTTGTCGGGCAGCCAATGCATCCTGTTTCCGTTGCTGTGATTCTTTCATAGAGATAGGAGATAATGTGATAATAATACTTCTGAGCGAAGCTTTTAGTATTAGTGTAGCGGGCTGCTAAATGTCACCTTCATTGCCACGATCCTATCGAATAAAAAAACCTCACGCTGCAAAAACGTGAGGCTGAAATAACTTTGGGTAGCGACCTAACTACGACAATTGGTTTATATACTTTGCCAGATGTGATTTCTGATGGGCTGCTTTATTCTTGTGAATGATATTCTTTTTAGCCAATTTGTCAATCATTCCGGCTACTTTGGGATAAAGCTTTTCGGCTTCGGCTTTATCGGTAGTATTTTCCAAACGCTTAATGAACGTACAGGTGGTCTTTAACTGGTAGCGGTTGCGAAGCCGCCGGGTCTCGCTAGAACGAATACGCTTAAGTGCTGACTGATGGTTTGCCATAATTCTAATTATATCTGTCTGTGTTCGCTGGTGAGAACAGAAAAATTTTTGCTTTAGTTTTAAAGGATTGCAAATTTAGGGATATTTCCGAAATATGCCAATCGTAATAAATATTGAAATTTCATCAGTGATGCTTCTGTAAACTATACCTCGTGTAGTAGAGGAAAGAACTGCCCCCCCATTGGCTCTCCTCTCTTGACTAGGGGTACCCCGGCTAGTAATTCGTCATCGGTATCCGATTGGGTTCCGTCGGCGAATACGTTTAGCACAAATGCCCGGCGAGAGCGTTCCGAATGGTTAGCGTAGGAACCGTGTACGGTGAGCGGGTGATGGAACGAACCATAGCCTCGCTTCATCTCTACAGGTACGGGACTGAATTCGGCTTTTTGTTCTTCGGTCAGGTAATCCATCAAACCTTCCATATCTCCAGCTAGTTCAGGTTTGTCAAGCAAGCCCCAACGATGGCTTCCGGGTATGTATTGGAGGCATCCGTTTTCGGTAGAGGCATCGTCTAGCCCTACCCAGCAAGTGAGGTGCTGCATGGGAATAGTGCGAGTCCAATAAGAATAATCCTGATGCCAGGCGACCACACCTCCGTGCCGGGCGGGTTTGCAAAACAGTTGATCGTGCCAGAAGCGCACTGAAGTATCACCCAGCAATTGACTAGCCGCCATCACAAAAGCGGGGTTCCACAAAATATCGTGAAAGCCGGGTTTGATACGCCAGTGTCCTAAGGAATGGAATAAGGTAGCATTAGGATCGGACGACTCGTTGGAGTGAAACTCATAAAACAAAGAGTGGCCTGGATGATTAGGATCGGTCAATTCTTCTAGCTCATCTCGAAGAATATCCACCTGCCATTCTTCCAGCAGCTTAACATTAGGCAAATAGCCCTTTTCCCGGAAGAAGGCTACCTGCTCATCGCTGAGCCGATACTGCTCCCACTCTTCAGGAGTTTGCGGTTGTCTGAATAATTCGGATGTCAATTCGTGGATTTGGGATAAGTCTAGTACAGTTGTCGATTGCATGGTATTTATTGGGCTTTTACTAGGCTGAAGATACTAAAATTTACCCAACAGCTAAGCAAGAATATCTTTCACCACATGTCCGTGAACATCGGTGAGACGATACCGCCGCCCTTGATGCTTAAACGTAAGCTGTTCGTGGTCGATTCCCATTAGGTGGAGTAAGGTTGCTTGAAAATCGTGGACATGGACGCCGTTACTGGCTACATTATAGCTAAAGTCATCGGTTTCACCGTAGACCATACCGGGTTTTACTCCCGCTCCGGCCATCCACATCGTAAAGCAACCCGGATGATGGTCGCGCCCGTAGTTATTCTTGGTCAACCGTCCCTGCGAAAAGCTAGTGCGCCCGAATTCACCACCCCACACAACTAGCGTATCTTCTAGAAGCCCTCGTTGTTTCAAATCCTGAATTAGTCCAGCGGTAGCCTGATCCGTGCTCAATGCTTGCCGTTTGATACCCACTGGAAGTCCTCCGTGCTGGTCCCAGCCCATATGGTAGAGCTGAATGAACTTTACATCCCGTTCGGCTAGTCGACGAGCCATTAGGCAGTTAGCCGCGTAGGTACCAGGCTTGCGAGCGTCTTCACCGTACAGATCGTAAACGTAATCTGGCTCGTTACCAACTTCTACTGCTTCGGGCACTGAGGTTTGCATGCGATAGGCCATCTCGTACTGAGTAATCTTGGAGTGAATTTCCGGATCGCCCCACAGACCGTACTGATGCTCGTTCATCTCTTTGATATAGTCCAGTGCCCGACGGCGGTCTTCTTTGTGCACTCCGTAGGGATTATTCAGATAAAGCACCGGATCTTTA
Source organism: Bacteroidota bacterium (assembly GCA_039198955.1). GTDB lineage: Bacteria > Bacteroidota > Bacteroidia > Cytophagales > Cyclobacteriaceae > Tunicatimonas. Next base: position 25,112 of record JBCCTI010000001.1, read on the forward strand.
CCGGATCGGAACTGTACACCCTGATGGTGGGAAGCTAGGAAGCCATTACCCCAAGCAGCGGAACTCAGCGGTTGGGCTCCGCCCCCCTTGGAGATAAGCACGATAAAATGAGGCAAGTCCTCGTTATCTGACCCTAAACCATAACTCAACCAAGAACCAATGCTGGGGCGACCACTCAGTTGGGAACCCGTTTGCACAAACATCACAGCTGGTTCATGATTAATCGCTTCAGTATACATAGATTTGATGATGCAGAGATCATCCACAACTTGGGAGGTGTAAGGAAAAAGCTCACTTACCCAAGCCCCCGACTGACCGTATTGCTTAAAGCTGTAGATAGATTGGACGAGTGGAAAAGTAGACTGCCCAGTCACCATGCCGGAGTTACGCTGGGTGCCCTTTACGGAGTCGGGAATTTCCTGCCCGTGCCACTTCGCCAAGGCAGGTTTGTAATCAAGAGTTTCTATCTGCGATGGTCCCCCACTCTGAAATAAATAGATTACCCGTTTGGCTTTTGCCGGAAAATGGGGGCCAGGAACGATTCCTCCATTAGAAGATGGTTTCGCCAATGCCTCCGCGGGATTTAGCAAGTTACCCAATGCTAAGGCACCAAAACCTAAACTACTTTGCTTCAAAAAATCTCTCCGGGATTGCCGTAGTTGTAATTGCTTTATCTCTTCCATAATTACTGTCGGGTATATGCTTCGTTGGTGTTCATAATAGCGTTGGAAACCGTAGCCAAAGCTGCTACCTGAACGGTAGGCAATGACTGGTTTCGCTCGTATTCCCCAATGCTTAAATAAGCCTGGGCATCCTGCGGGTCATCCTTAAACCGATTAACTTCTTTTTGATAAAATTCGGTCAGTATGCTCATCTCTTGCTCGTCGGGACTGCGCCCGATAATCAGTCGAAATGCTTGTTCTAGTTGTCGGGTCGAGTCTTGTTGGTTCTCCTTAATTAATCGTTCGGCTAAGACCCGGGAGGCTTCCAAGTATTGAGGGTCGTTCAGTAAAACTAAAGCTTGTAATGGAGTGCTGGTAGTACGACGGCGTACCGTGCAGATCCCACGCTCGGGGGCATCAAAAATAAGCATAGACGGTGGCGGAGCCGTTCTTTTCCAAATGGTATACAAGCTGCGCCGATACAGCCCGTCGCCGGGTTCTTGTAGGTATTGATAACGCCAGCCCTTGTTACTCAATTCATCCCACAATCCAGCAGGTTGATACGGGTAGACGCTCGAGCCCCCCACTTTATCCACTAGCAGTCCACTCACTGCCAATGCATTGTCCCGGATCATCTCGGCAGGCAGACGGAAGCGGGGACCCCGGGCTAGTAGTACATTTTCTTTATCTGTCTCTGCTAACCTGGGAGTGACGACCGAACTCTGACGGTAGGTAGCTGACATCACAATCTGCTTGTGCAGTACCTTGATATCCCAGCCGGATTCTATAAAAGTGACTGCCAGCCAGTCCAGCAGTTCTGGGTGCGAGGGTAGATCGCCCTGATTACCAAAGTCCTCGGAGCTCTTAACCAGTCCCTGCCCAAAGTGCATTTGCCAGATGCGATTTACGTACACTCGGGCAGTCAATGGGTTTTCCTCATCGAAGAGCCACTTCGTAAGCCCTAATCGATTTTTGGGAAGGTTATCATCGTATTCAAGGACGGCTTCTGGAATTCCCGGTTCTACTTCTTCAGTACGGGCGTCGTATAACCCCCGATCCAGGATATAGGTGGGGCGGGGCTCTTCCAAATCGCCCATCACCATAATCTCAGGAATCTCATTTAACACCGTGTTGATCTTATCCCGATGGTAGTTGAGACTATCCCGCAGCGTTTTAGTCTGCGCGTCTAACTGCGCCCAGTAATATTCCTGCAAAAGTGGGCTTTCCTGACTGAGGGACTTCGTAGCACTGGTAGGACTATACGAATACAGTACTTCCAGCCCGGTGAGTGCCCGATTGTACACCTTAATTTCGTCAATCCCGCCGTTTTTAAACGGAATAATGTGTACCCTTTGCCCTAAAGTAAACCCATCAAAACCGTAGGTGTGAATGTCGGGCTCATACAGAATTCCTTTGTAAAGGTTATCGTGATCGATACTTACCGATACAAGTTGACCATTCACGTAAATATGAACTCCGTCAGCCTGACTGGAGCCGTCGTAGGTAATTGTTACCTGCGACCACTCTTTGGCGGGCAGTACCTCCTGCGAGGTAAGCTGAATACTGTTGTAAGGCCAGGAGTGAGCCATAATAAATTGTAAGCGATTATCGGTCAGGTGAAGCGAGTAACCTTTGTAACCCAGCCGTAAATTTTCGCAATGGTAGAATACACCTACTTCCTGGTAAACGGTGTCTGGGTAAAGCCAAAGTGAGACCGAAAACGGCTCGGTACGCTCGTACCAGCCTACCTTTTCGCCTAGTTCCACCGAGTTGTAATCGCTGACGAAGAAAGCATTACCTTTCTTTCCTTCCTTAATGATAGGTTCCTTTAGTGTTGCGGGTTTACGACCATCAACCAAGTTAGGTGAGGTAAATACATCGTCGTCAGGTTGAATCTGATCAAACGGGTAGTGAGCTACTAAATTTTGATTGAGTTGTTGCTTTAGTCTAGGCCCTGTAAGCTCAGTACTAGCTTTCCAGTTTTTGTACTGATCACTGGGTGATTTTTTGTGTTGCTCCAGTTTCTTCTCAAGGTTTTCAATTTTTTGGCTGACGAATTGAATAATGTTTTCTTGCTCTTCACTGCTGAGTAGCAACGACGGGCCAGGGGTCTGGTCAGGACCGTATACCGGAGTACCAATCTCGCGAGTACTGTTAAAAAAGCCCGAAACTTCGTAGAAGTCTTTCTGACTGATGGGGTCGTATTTATGGTCGTGGCAGCGGGCACATTCCAGCGAGAGTCCCATAAAAACCTGCCCCAATGTACCCACCCGGTCGGCTACATATTCCTGTCGGTATTCCTCAAAGACAATACCCGCCTCAGAATTTTTCTTGTGCAAGCGGTTAAAAGCCGTAGCCAAAATACTTTCCTGCGTAGGATTGGGAATCAAATCGCCGGCTAGTTGCCAAGTAGCAAATTGATCGTAGGGCATATTTTCGTTAAAAGCTTTAATCACCCAATCGCGCCAGGGGGAAAAGTTGCGGTGCTTATCATCCAGGTAGCCGTCGCTATCAGCGTAGCGGGCAGCGTCCATCCAGTTGGCCGCCATTCGTTCTCCGTACGCGGGAGACTGAAGCAGTCGGTCAACCAACTTCTCGTAGGCATCCGGCGACTTATCGTCCAGAAACTGATCAATTTCTGCCAGCGTAGGCGGTAATCCAGTTAGGTCGAAGCTAAGCCGCCGAATGAGTGTTTCTTTGTCAGCTTCCTTAGATGGAGTGAGCCCTTCTCGCTCTAATCGAGCCAACACAAAATTATCGATGGGGGAGCTAGACCATTTTTTATTCTCAGTGGTCGGTGACTCTGGCTTCTCAGGTTTGATGAACGCCCAGTGTGGTTTATATTCGGCTCCCTGCTCAATCCACTTAGTAATGATAGCTTTATCCTCCGCAGTAAGTTGCAGATGCGATTCAGGGGGAGGCATGATGACCTCAGGATCATCAGAGACAATACGGTGGTAGACCTCACTTTTGCCTAGCTTCCCCGGTACAATTGCGTGACCATCACCTGATGCTAAGGCGGCAAACGCTGCTTTGGGAGTGTCTAGCCGCAAATCGGCTTTTTGGTTTTCTTTATCGGGACCGTGGCAGGCGTAGCAGCGGTCAGAAAGAATGGGTTTAACATGAAAGTTAAAGTCAATCACATCGGGTAACTTCTTTTCAGCCTCCACAACTTCCTGAGGCTTGTTCGTCCCGCAGCCCACCAGTTGTAGGGTGAGCAGCCCGATCCAGAGTAGCAGTATTGATTGGATAGATAAGCATTGCCTTACGAAGTGCACCATAATTTTCACCTGTGTTTTATTCACACCTCACTAATATAATAAATCCCTCAGTCTTACATAAGTTAAAAAAACCGTTTTATTAACTGTTAAAAATAGCCTTATTTTAATAATTTAACGGTTAATTCCGCTTGTTTTGGACAATGCATAACGACCTACTCTTCCAGGAAACCGCCCAAAAAATCATAGATAGTCCATCTTTTGGCCGATCAGAAACCTACGCCAACCTATTGAATTTTCTGGTTGATGCTACTCTGTCGGGAGATATTCCGAAGGAGACTGTCATCGCCGATAAGATTTTCGGTGACCGTAATTTCAACCCAGCGGAGAGTACCCTGGTTAGGGTGTATGTGTATAATCTAAGAAAGAAAATTGGGCAGTACTATCAAGGTGACGGGTTGAATGATACGTGGAAACTCAAAATACCAAAGGGCAGCTACGAAGTAGTACTAGAAGAAAAAGTGAGTGAAGAACTCCATGAATCGCCGAAACAGAAACGGACAGTTTCCTCTGGGAAACGGTGGCTAATGTACGCTATTGTTTTAGTATCCCTACTGCTCAATTTGTGGCTAGGGTGGAAGAATATCAGTATACAGGAATCTTATCAGGTCATCCCAGAATCGGCTATCTGGGCTGATTTTCTGGACAGCGACCGTCCGTACTACGTAGTGTTGGGCGACCTTTTTATCTACTCGGAATACGACCAAGCGGAAGGAACCTCCCGGGCTATCCGGGACGCTAATATGAACTCACTAGAAAGCTTTGAGGCCATGGCAGCGCAAATGAGAGATACCCGCCGGGAGGTGAGTACGCTTTCTTATTCTTTTCTGGTTAAAAATAGCGCGGAGTGGATTAAGAGTCTAACCCAAACCTTCTTCTCCCATCACAAGAAATTCAGCGTTCGTTATATGACCAAGTTCGGTACTAAAGACCTGGTTGATAATAATATTGTGCTGGTTGGAATGCTGAAAACATTCGGCCTGTTCAATAACTATTTCGATAACTCCAGATTTACGCTTACTTCTAACGATACTATCCAGTTTCGGGCCGATAGTTTGCAGCCTATTCAAACGTTCTATCCCTCGGGCGACGCTGATTCCTTTCATACTGACTATGGATTTATTGCCAAATTTCCTGGCCCTAACAATAATACAGTGATTATGTGCGGTGGTCTCTGGGATACGGGCGCTTCTCAAAGTTTAAAGATGCTGACCGATCCGGTACTATTAGGTCAACTAGAAGATCGGCTAAAAGAAGAGTTTAGCACGGTGCCCCCCTACTTTGAGGTACTGATTGAAGTAAATGGCATCGATCGTACTGAGCTAACGCCTCGGATTCTGTACGTTAACCAGATTAGCGAATCTAATAATCTCTGGAATGTTCGTTGATGCAACCGTGTAATGATTCACTCAGGTTGACTGCTGCTGGCTATTTTATGATATTGCGAAGGTGAACGAACAACAACGTCTACTTCGATTACTTAAACTGATCGCCCTGCTATCTTCTCCCCTGCGCCGAACGGCGAAGCAGTACGCTGATCTGTTGGAAGTGAACAAAACCACTATTTACCGTTACTTCCGCACGATTGAGGAAGCGGGCTACGCGCTACTATTAGACGATCAGAACCAGTATTATCTAGACCGAAGTACGGTTCGTAGTCGTCACCCCGATTTACATTTTAGTGAAGAAGAAGCGCAAGTGCTGGGCGATCTGGTGCGAAGCTACGATTCGCCTGTTCAGCAGGACTTACTTAATAAAATCTATACGCACTCTACTTTGACCGAACTAGCCGATAGTCTGGCCAATGCTCAGCAGTCGGTGCGCTACCGCATTCTTAAAGAAGCTATTCGGGAAGAGCGACAGGTAATTTTGCGGCAATATGTCTCCATGAATAGTCAGCAAATAGGTGATCGGCGGGTAGAACCTATCGGATTTCTACATCGCGATACTTTGGTTGAAGCTTATGACGTAGAGAAAAAGGCCATGCGCCATTTCCGGATCGGGAGAATTGCCGAGGTCAAACGTTGCCAGACCTATTTCCAGCACCGGGGCAAGCATCTCCATAGCCAGACCGATCCCTTCCGCGTAGCTAACTTACAGTCAGTTGATATTACTGTAAAACTTACTCCCACGGCTGCTCAGCAGATGAAGGAGCTATACCCCGCCACTGAGCCTTACCTTCAGCAGCAAGATGACTCAATCATCTTTTCAGCTCCCGTCAATCGCGAATTCAAACTGATTGATCGTTTGCTTTTGAGCTTGTGTGACGAAGTGCAGGTAGTTTCCCCACCCCAGCTCCGCGAGCATCTGCAAGCTCTCTGGCAGCGCAATACTATCTGAGGAGACCGGAGACCGGAGACCGGAGACCGGAGACCGGAGACCGGAGACCGGAGACCGGAGACCGGAATTTGAAAACTGTAAGCTAGAGATCAAAATAGAGGTAGAAGTATTTCCAGACTATATCATCTACTTCTACACTCGACTCTCTTAGCTTCAGATTCCTGACTCCGTATTCCGGTCTCCTGCCGAATTATTTAGACTATTCTGAAAAAACTTTTTTGCCAGTTGCAGAGGGTGCAACTCCAGGGTGGTATTCTTGTCATAGATTGATTTAACAGAACATATTATGCAGACACTAACAATTTATGACCGGACATTTTTCGGGGAAAATGTAGGAGAAGTACAAATTACCGTAGGTAGTGAGGTCACTACCGTCCGGGAGATTATCAACGCTCGAGTGGAGGCTGAAGTGAGCGATTACAACCAACGTCAAGCCCAGTATTTTCAAGGGCTGGTACAACCTAACGAAGCCGAGCAAACCCTCAACGATTTTCGGCTTAAGAAACGTCAAAAAATTGACCCGGAACAGCACGCCTACTTAGCCTTAGATAGCTTTCTGAAGAACCAGTACTTCGTATTGATTGACGATGTACAGGCTGAATCGCTCGACCAAGAAGTTACCCTTCATCCTGAGACCGAAATCAGCTTCCTAAAGCTAACTCCCCTAGTAGGTGGCTGATCATGCGATATGCTAACAAACAATTTTATACACATTATCCCCTATCAATTTTCAACTGGTAAAATATCATGGCAATACAGACTTTACGCAAAATCTTTTTCGGCAACTTTATCTTAAAAGAACACGCTGAATTACAATCTTTATTAACCCGGATATACCGAGAGATACAAAATAAAGCGGGTTCTAGATGGTGGTGGATAGATAAAAACTTATCGGAAACGCTTACCTATCAGGCACTTAGGGCAAAAAGCCCAGCGGAGAAGCGGGATTTAGTACTGGAGCTAGTCACCATGCTCCCGAAGCTGAAAGTCCGCTTTGCTCAACGGAACTCTTATAGTTATGACGATCCAGATATTATCATGGAGCGAATGGGAAGTTCGCTGCTAAACCGCCTGATTCGGCAGAAGCTAGATTTGCGGGAAAGTGATTTTATCTTTCTACTAAATACCTACGTCAATATCCCTGATCGGACTTATTATTATTTCAGTCAATGGCCGGTGGGGCATACTGTAAAGCAGTTAGAAAGGTTAGCGGCAGCTAAACCCCTCAGTCCTGACTTTCAGGCTTTTCTTGCCCACTATATTCAAAAGACCGAATTTGAGCATCAGCACCACTACTGGGGTTCTAATTTGGCTCAGGTAAAACTGAAGATAGAAACTTTACTCCATCAGGCCCAAAGTGGTAAAACTACGGTGCCACCGTTGGTATTGAACGAAATGGATAGCTTCGGGCAGTTAGTTAACCAGTCAGTAAGTGAACTTTCGGATAAAATGCGTCCCCACTATTACGAATTACTCCATCTGGCAGTAAAGGCATCGGGCGCAAAACCTACCAAGAAATACTGTAATGCAGTAGAAAAAATTGTGAAAGCTACCGGGGTAATCCATTTTCGGGAGACAGTAGGGACTTGGCTGGCTTTTTTAATCAGCATGGAAGATACTGAACAAGAGCATCGTCAGACTTGGGGAGCCAATACATATACTTATACCACCCGAACTTTTCTTCAGCCACAGAATGCTACTATCGCTAAGGGGCTGGTTTGGTCATTGGTACAGGTCAGTAATCCAACTACGCTGGTAACGATTGGTCAACTGGCGGAGCGGGCTTTTCGGAAGATACCGGGGGTAGGGGCAACTGCTGCGGCATTGGGTAATGCTTGTCTTTATCTACTGGCTCATTCCGAAGGAGCAGAAGGAGTAGCCTATCTTTCAGGACTAAAGACGAAAATACCTCAGAATAACATCCGCAAACGTATCCAGCAGTGTATTAAACAGAAATCAGTGCAGTTAGGCATTAGTCCGCACGAGGTAGAAGAAATGGCAGTACCCCATTACGACCTTACAGTGGGCAGAAAAGAGATTATATTCGATGATTATACGCTAGAAATTTCTATTCAGGGCATTGGCAAAATCAGTCAGGTTTGGCGGAAGCCCGATGGTACAACCCAAAAATCGGTGCCTAGTTTTGTGAAGCAATCTGCGGTACATCAGTCTCGCCTAATAGCTGCCCGAGCTGAAATTAAAGAGATTAAAAAGAACCTGACAACGCAGCGCGATCAGATTGATCGCTCGTATGTGCAGAACCGTAGTTGGACTTACGAAAAATTCTGCCAGTATTATCTCCACCACGGCTTAGTAGGCTGGCTGGCGCAACGACTTATCTGGTCGTTTGAACTCAATGGACAGACTATTCCGGCTACTTGGCGCAATAACCGTTGGGAAGACGTAGCTGGTAATCCACTGAATGGTATCAATGATATTACTCCGGTCACGCTTTGGCACCCTCTTCAATCTAAAACGGAGGAAGTACTGGCTTGGCGAGAGCGATTGGAGAAGCTAGAAGTTAAGCAACCTCTGAAGCAGGCTTACCGGGAGATTTACTTACTAACCGATGCTGAAGTGAACACTCGTTTCTACAGCAACCGGATGGCAGCTCATATTCTGAAGCAGCACCAGCTTAACGCCCTGGCAGGAATAAGAGGTTGGAAGTATAGTTTGATGGGAGCTTTTGACGATGGAATCGATCGGGCCGAAGTAACTCTTGATTTACCGGATCATAATGTACAAGCTTCTTTCTGGATTAGTGAAATACTAAGTGATGATGCGATGAACGATACCGGAATCTGGCTTTACGTAGCTACCGATCAGGTACGCTTCACTCGGGATGACAAAGTACTCAATCTTATTGATGTTCCTCCTCTGATCTTTTCCGAGATTATGCGCGATGTGGATTTATTCGTAGGAGTCACCAGCGTAGGTAACGATCCGCAGTGGCAAGACAACGGGGGTACACCTCAATTCCGCGATTATTGGGCAACCTATTCATTCGGTGACTTGAGCGAAGTAGCTAAAACCCGCAAAGCAGTTCTGGAAAAAGTGTTACCTCGGTTGAAAATCAATAAAGTAGCCAGTATTGACGGGAAGTTCTTGAAGGTAAAAGGAACGTACAAGACCTACAAAATTCACATTGGTAGTACCAATATTCTGATGGAACCCAACGACCAGTACTTGTGCATTGTACCGTCGCGAAGCTCAGCTTCTAGCACCGATAAACTATTCTTACCCTTTGAGGGCGACCGGGGCTTCGCGATTTTGCTCAGTAAAGCGTTCATGCTAGCGGAAGATCACAAGATTACTGACTCCACCATACTAAGCCAATTAGGAAGATAAAGTATCAACTCTCACTTCTCAATCAAGCCCTGTCTAGTTTCTTAGGCAGGGCTTTTCTTTGATTCATTTGAGCAAATTCGCAGAGCTAGACTCGTTCTAGTTTGATTGGGTAGGTACGGTTAGCATTCCACTGGCAGACGTAGAGGTTTTTGTCACTATCCACACACACGTCGTGACCATGATTAAAGATATCACCTACCTGATAAATCGGTTGAAGCTCACCATCTTTGTACTCAGGTTGATTGCCTCCAGGATTAGAAATGACTTTATTGTCCTTATCGAGAATGGTCACGAAGCCAGAATTATCGGTTCTCTTTCCAGTCTCAGGGTTGGTAGACCAGCAAACTCCAGCGTAGATATTTTCATCATCCATAACTGGTCGGCAAACGAAGGCACCGGGCAATTTCACTGTTTCTAGGTACTCACCGTCTAGCGTAAAAAACTTGAATGCATTCTCGTTGCGGGAGGTACAAATCAGTTTGGGCTGATCAGAGTTACGAAGATCAACTGCCACGCCGTGGGCATTAGATAGATTATGCGCTGGATTTTCATTGTTATGCCCACCAAACCGTCGGATGAACTTCCCTTGATGATCGTACTGCAAAATATAGTCTGAACCATAGCCATCGGCTACGTAAAAGTCACCGTTAGGAGCAACGGCAATCTCCGTAGGCATGAATGGTTCATCTTCATTGTATGCCCCGATGGTGAGCGGATGCCCGAGACTAAAGACTAATCGCCCATCGGTAGTAGTTTTTACAATCTTACCTGCTTGTTTGTCCCACTTTTCGTTCTTATAAAACCATCCACAGTCGGCGATAAATAGAAAGTCTTCTTCGCCTTCTGCCGAGAGGGTGAGCCCGTGCCCACCGGGAAACTGGGTTCCCCACGCATCTAGTAATTTGCCGGAGCGGTTGTAGATCAGGATATTATTCTTCACCTCATCATTCACCATGATAAGCCGCCCCTGAGAGTCTTGTACCATCTCATGGCAGTTGAATACGGGGGTTTCCGCTGGGTTGAGATTGCCCCATTCCTGATGAACCCGATAGCGATAATCGCCGTGACCGATAATAGAGTCATCATCCTTAGCTTTACCAATGATGTTGAAATGAGGCGCAGGAAGTACTAAAGCAGTACTAGCAGCAGTAGCGGTAGTTTTAAGAAAGTTTCTTCGAGTAGCGTTCATAATTGTTGATATTTAGAGCGGACACCGCTTTGGTGCTTACTTGAGGTCACAAGCCTGTTTTTGTTTTTTCTTTTAAATATTCTATCTGTTCGTCTTCTTTTAGAACATCAAAGCTTTTGAATGATAGCAGGTTTATATTTTTAATTTGACTTCTTCTTTTACTGACATAATTGAACTTGTATTTGCACCTGGGACATCTACTATGTCCTAAAATTGGCTCCCAATCTCCGTCCGCTATTAATCCAATAATCTTGACTGCTATGTTTCCTTTGGTTTCATCGTTTTTAAATTGTAATTCTGGATCAGTATCAAGAAATAAGCTTATAATTTTTTCTTTGTCCTGATTTTCAATCCAATTAAAGTACCCAAATTCATCTATTGATTTCTCATAATACAACGTCTCTCCATAACTCATATCAGATAATTTAGGCACTTCAAAAGATTTCCAACAAACCAGACACCTTGATCTGAAGTATGCAGTTTTCATTTGGATGTCTTGTATTGGCTTAATAATGATAAGTGACTGATTATCAATCACCATTCATTACGCTAAAATGTCTTTTACTACGTGTCCGTGAACATCGGTGAGGCGATAGCGGCGACCTTGGTGTTTGAACGTCAGGCGTTCGTGGTCAATGCCCATCAGGTGCATGAGGGTTGCGTGGAAATCGTGAACGTGCACTGGGTTTTCAGTGATGTTGTAACTGAAATCGTCGGTAGCTCCGTAGGTGAATCCGGGTTTTACTCCCGCTCCCGCCATCCACATGGTGAAGCAGCGCGGATGATGGTCGCGCCCGTAGTTTTCCGGAGTTAATTTGCCCTGAGAGTATACGGTCCGTCCGAATTCTCCGCCCCAGATTACGAGCGTATCTTCCAGTAAGCCTCGTTGCTTCAGGTCTTTCACTAGTGCAGCAGTAGCCTGATCGGTATTTTTACATTGATTTCTAATGCCGCCCGGCAACCCTCCGTGCTGATCCCATCCTCGGTGGTAGAGTTGCACAAATTTCACATCTTTTTCCAGCAGCCGTCGCGCCATCAGGCAGTTGGCGGCGTAAGTACCCGGGTCGCGACTGTCTTCACCGTACATATCAAAAATATAGTCCGGCTCGTCGGAGAAGTCGGTTATTTCCGGCACTGAGGTTTGCATCCGATACGCCATTTCGTACTGAGCGATGCGGGCGTTAATTTCTGGGTCGCCGTAGACACTTTTTTGTACTTCGTCCAGTTGTTTGATGTAGTCCAACATTTCGGCTCGGTCGTGTCCGTCGTAGTTTTCGGGGTTATTTAGAAAGAGGACTGGATCATTACCGGAGCGGAACTGTACTCCCTGGTGCTGAGTCGGCAAGAAACCATTGCCCCACAATCGGGCGTAGATGGGTTGCCCTCCGGCATTCTTGGAGTTAAGAACGATGAAAGAAGGTAGATTTTTATTGTCAGAACCCAGGCCGTAGCTGAGCCATGCACCAATGGATGGGCGACCAGGAAGCTGATGACCGGTTTGGAAAAAGGTAATAGCCGGATCGTGATTGATCTGTTCGGTGTACATGGATTTTATGAAACAGAGATCGTCCACAATTTCAGCAGTGTAAGGCATTAACTCACTTACCCAAGCTCGGCTTTCTCCGTACTGATCAAACTTGTAGACAGAAGGAGCAATTGGCAACGAAGACTGGTTGGCACTCATGCCCGTCAATCGCTGGCCACCCCTTACCGAAGAAGGTAGCTCCTTACCGAACATCTTTTCCAGCTTGGGCTTGTAATCGTAGGTCTCGAACTGAGAGGGGCCACCACTCTGGAAAAGATAGACAATCCGCTTGGCTTTCGGGTTGTGATGAAGAGCGTTGAGTGCCCCACCACCACCTGATAAGGGAGAGGAAGCTCCGGCAGCAAACAGTTTATCAACCCCCATAAGTGAGCCTAGTGCTACTGCCCCTAAGCCCAGGGAAGTTTTCGTTAAAAACTGTCTTCGATCTACCTTCTGTTCTTCTTTCCGAAGGTCTAAATCGCTGGTTCGTATCGGGTGGTGGTTACACATATCGTATTATCTCACTTATTATCGTTTGTTAATGGTAGCATCGGCATTCAAAATAGCACTGGCTACAATTGCGTTAGCTGCGATCAGATTAGTATCCAGTGAAGGGTCTACTTCATAAGCTCCGGCTTCCAACCAGCCCTTAGCTCTCGTCGGATCGTCTTTGAATTTTTGGTACTCGCTTTCCCGTAGTGTTTTTAATATTTTAATTTCTTCCTGTCGGGGCGACCGTCCCGTTAGTTTTACAAAGGCAGTGGTAATTCCTTGTTCCGTATTCTCAGCCTTCGTAATGTCTTCGCCAATCTTGCGAGAGGTTTCAACAAAGGTGGGGTCATTTAATAGTACCAGAGCTTGCAGCGGAGTATTCGTCTTTTGCCGTCGTACCGTACATTCGCTACGCTCCGGTTGATCAAATGTAGCTTGGGTAGGATTAGGAACGGATCGCTTCCACAAGGTATATAAGCTACGGCGGTAAAGGTCGTCACCAGTATCTTCGGTATATTCCCCGCCGTTCATCTTCCATAACCCTTCGGGCTGATAAGGTTTCACGCTTTTCCCGCCGATCTTTTTATTCAAAAGCCCACTAGCTGCCAACGCGTTATCGCGAATCATTTCGCTAGTAAGTCGGCTTTTAGGCCCACGGGCTAACCATACATTCTCTGGGTCTTTTTCCCGCAGTTCGGGCGAAGTCAGGGAGCTTTGCCGATAGGTAGCCGACATGACGATCATTTTAACAAGAGCCTTCACATCCCACCCACCATTGATAAACTCCAGAGCTAGCCAATCCAGCAACTCAGGATGGGTCGGCAAGTCGCCTTGATTACCAAAATCCTCCGTGGTTTTGACAATCCCTCGCCCGAAGAAGTGTTGCCAGTAACGATTGACTGCCACCCGAGCGGTAAGTGGATGGTCGGGGTGAGTGAGCCATTGGGCTAAACCCAATCGGTTTTTGGGAAGGCTGTCCGGCATGGAAAAAATCCTTTCCGGGGTACTAGGAAATACCTCTTCACCGTACTGGTCGTACAAACCCCGTTCTAAAACATACGCTTGGCGAGGTTCAGGCATTTCTTTCATGATCATCACTTCTTTCACCTTCTCCATTTCTTCTACCTGCTCCATTCGGGCAGCTAGCAGCCCTTTTTCAGCCGAACGATAGGGTGCATAGAAGTGAGTCAGATAGTACTCGGTGAGCATAGACTTCTCTTCCGCGGAAAGTTCGGTTGGGGCTTTCTGAATGATTTCGCCAATTGAAACATCGGCCACTTGCATTACTTCCAGGGGAGTTAGTACCCGATCGTAAACAACTACTTCATCAGCCACAGCATCTCTAATACCGAAACCTCGCCAGCGACCACCAATTTTCAGGCCCGGCTCAATGGGATCTTGGTAAATCTGGTCTTCGTAATTGTTGAAGAGAATGTCTTTGTACAGATTATCAGCGATGACTTCTGTCTCCAGCTCTTTGCCGTCTAAGTAAAGCTTTAATCCATCGGCTGAGCTAGAGCCATCGTAGGTCATGGTAAGCTGTATCCACTGGTTGCGAGGCACTTCAGCTATGGAGTGTTTTTCAATAGCATTATCAGGCCAGGTGTGCGCTAAGAGTACTTCCAGCTTATTATCGCGCAAATAGAGATGATAGCCTTTGTAACTATGCAGTCGTGCCCCCTTACACTTATGGAATATTACTCCTTCTTTCAGTGAATCCGGCAGATTTACCCATATGCCCACTGAAAAGGGTTGGCTACGACTATAGATACCTACTGGTTTAAGATCAAGCCAGGAGTCGCCGTTGAACTTAATGCCTTTTACTTTCTCCGTGCTCACAAAATCAGGCTTTTCGTTGGACGAGCCAGTGCGCTCCATTTTTCCTGCTTTACCGCCGATTTGGTTACGCAAATGCCCATCGAAGGTAAAATGTCCTACCCGTCCTTTAGTGAGTTGATTACCAAACTCTTGCTGATAGTTCCCCGCATTAATCCAGGCTTCGGCTCTTTCTTTTCCTACCTTTTCAGCTTCCTGGACTTTAGCTTCGTTTTGGGCAACCTCTTTTTCAAAAAAAGCGAGTATTTTCTTCTGAGCCGAATCGGGTAGTAACATAGTGGGAACGGGGGTATCATTGGGATCCCACGAAATCTGCCCGGTTTCATTGATGTTGTTGAAGAAACTAGATAGCTCGTAAAAATTTTTCTGAGAGACCGGATCGTACTTATGATCGTGACAGCGAGCACAAGCCAAAGTAAGTGCCATCAATCCTTGGCCAACTACCGATACCCGATCAGACACATACTCAACTCTGAATTCTTCGTCAACAATCCCACCTTCTGCATTTTGGGGATGAAGGCGGCTAAAACCAGTCGCCAGTTTCTGCTCAGTAGTAGGTTCGGGTAGCATATCTCCAGCCAACTGCCAAGTGATAAACTGATCGTAGGGCATATTCTGGTTAAATGATTTAATCACCCAAGTTCGCCACGGACTCATATCCCGCACTCGATCAACCTGGTAGCCGTAGGTATCGGCGTAGCGGGCTACGTCCATCCAGTCGGTCGCCATCTTCTCACCATAGTGCGGAGAAGCCAGCAGACGGTCTACTTGCTTCTCGTAAGCATCCGGCGAATCATCAGCTAGGAACTTTTTAAGTTCGTTCGGAGTAGGAGGTAACCCAGTCAGATCCAGCGAAAGTCTTCTTAGTAGTAATGATTTTTCGGCTTGTTTGGAAGGAGAAAAGTTATTCTCTGCTAGTTTTTTAGCGATGAAATAATCGATAGAGTTTTTAGCCCAGGCTTCATTGGCTATTTCAGGAATCTCTCGTTTTTCGGGTTTTACAAAGGCCCAGTGGGGTTTGTACTCGGCCCCCTCTTCCATCCAGCGAATAAGCACTGCTTTCTCGTAGTCAGATAGCGTTAGATTAGATTCGGGAGGGGGCATGATTTGCTCCGGGTCTTCCGAAACGATACGATGAAAAGCTACACTCTTAGCTAGTTTACCCGGCACAATGGCGTGTTCGCCCGGAGAGTCTTGTAGTGCGGCCAAGGCACCTTGGCGGGTCGCTAGTTCTAACCCAGCTTCCTGACTGGCTTCATCGGGACCATGACAGGCGAAGCATTTGTCGGAAAGAATGGGTTTCACGTGAAGGTTGTAATCCAGTTTTTCGGGGAGGATCTGTTCAGCCTTGACAATTTCCGCAGGTTTGTCTACCCCGCAGCTCGTCACAAAAAGAGAGATCGTAAGAGATACACCAATCAGACTGATGTATCGGTACAGCGAGTGGGTAATAGTTAGTAAGACAACACTCTTAGGCAAGTAGGATGGTCGCTTCATTTACAACATAATCAAAAGCCGGAACTTTCAGCATTACAACGTTACGTAAAATTAACAAAATAGTAAATCCACAAACGAGAGGTTGTTTTGCACAAATCCGACATTTTGGATAATTTGAGCTTTCTGAAGGGGGCGGGTATCTTCTTAAAAGTCATATGGTTAATGCTCTAAAAACACTTCGGCTTCAGCTTTTGCATATTGGGTTTACTTCCTTAAACCATCAGTGGCGGTTCGATCATGTGATTAGTCCGTTTTCCCGGCTATACCTGATAACGGGCGGGGAAGCGTGGGTTTTTCATCACGATCAAAAATATGAGTTAAAACCAGGCTATCTCTACCTGATTCCTAGCTACACCTATAGTAAATACCACTGCGACCAATTTATGGAGCAGTACTATATCAGTTTTCTCGATGAAATGGAAGAAGGTTTGAGTATTTACGAAACGATGGCGTTTGCCTACGAAGTGAAAGCCCAAGCGATAGACCATCATTTATTTAAGAGGCTGCTGCAATTGAACCCAGATAAAACTATCAAAAAAAGTGACCCTAAGGATTACGATAATCGTCCTGACTTACTAAGCTTCAACTTAAGGGAAACCCGGCAGAGTTGGAGTGATTTCTTGGAAGGGCAGGGCATCTTACTTCAATTATTTTCCCGTTTTTTTGCCAATACTACTACCGATCAGGAGAAAAAGCTAAAGTCCCATCGACGATTGGCAGCTACCATCCGATTCATCCACCGGAATATTAAAGAAAAGCTCACGGTAGAAGAACTGGCTGAGCAGGCGTACCTGCACCCCGATTATTTTTCGCGTTTGTTTATGAGCATTACGGGAGTGCGGCCGATTGAGTACATCCAGAAAAAGCGAATGGAACGCGCCCAACTTTTACTGACTACTACCAATGCTACCGTCTCTGAAATTGCCGAGGAAGTAGGCATACCCAATATTCCGTATTTTTCCCGACTGTTTAAGAGAAACTACAATATCAGTCCCGCTCGTTATCGGGCTGAGCGAGGTCAAGTATAAGAAGCTGAGATCGTAAAACGAATAATATTTCTTATAATAATTCCTCTAATTTCTGTAACATTTAATTCCTTTTCCTTTATTTTATTCATATTTTGCTGTAATCTGCTTAGATAACTAGTCGCTATTCTTCATGCTAGGGAAAGTCAAAATAAACATTAGGGTACTTTTATCTTTTTGTGCCTTCGGAATATTACTGTCGTTTGGATATTCTGCAACTTCCCAAAGCTTTTCCCTAAAAAAAGAAGCTGATAGTTTATACCAGCAAGGCAACTATGCCGAAGCGGTAACTTCCTATCAACGGTTAGTACAGTACTGGCAATCTCTCAGTAATCTGGATAGTATCCATTACTATCAACTCTGGCAGGCGAGAAGCAATATTCAGCAGTACGAATATGCTCCAGCTCGCCAGATTCTGGAAAGTATTCTGACCCAGACCGATACTGTTTCGGAAAATTACCTCCTTAGCCAGATGTACCACGAGCTAGCTCGTACTTATCAAGGAAGTAGTAATATCGCTGAAGCCCTCAATTTCTCCGAAAGAAGTATTACTACGGAGCTGAGTCAAAATCAGACTGATACATTCCAGTTGGCAAAATACTACGAGCTCCGAGGAATTTTACAGATGCAGTCGGGGCAATACGAGGAAGCCGAACAGGGAGTACGTTACGCCCACCGCTTACGCAAGCAGATTCTAGAGCCTACAGATAAAGAGCTTGGCTATAGTGCTAACACACTCTACATCATCATGAACGCTTTGGGTAATGTGGCAGCAGCTGATTCGGCTATCTCGGAGACCTGGAATATTCTAAATCAGAACCTTCCCGAAGAGCATCCTCACATTGCTGTATTAGCGAACAACTACAGCACTCACTTAATAGAACTAGGTAAACCTCAGCCTGCTAAAGACTACTTGCTGAAAGCCATTGCCTCTAACCAAAGTGGCGAACGTTACTTTCCCTTGATAGGCAATTATGTCAACTTAGGATTGCTGTACTTGAACTTGGGCGAAAATAAAACTGCCGAATCGTACTACCAACAAGCCTGGAAAATCGCTGATACCCTAATTGCGTATCCTAACCATCAACGAGCGTGGGTACTGGATGCACTGGGAGCAGTTTACTATCACCAAGAGCAATACCCGCTAGCAGACTCCATCTTCCAGCGAAGCCTAAGCGAGAAGCAGGAGGTGTTTGATGAGCAAAACGCTGATATCGCCCAAAGTATCTTTAGTCTTGGACTCGTTGCCTACGGGCAACAGCAATTGTCTAAAGCCCAAACGCACTTTCGTCAGGCTGAAAATATGCGACGAAAAGTGCTGGGCGAATTTAGCCCCAAGCGGGGTGATGCCTTATTTGAGCTAGGAAATATTGCCTGGGAACAACAAGATGCTGACCAAGCACTAGGGTACTGGCGTAGTGCTCGGCGTATTTTTCAGGATGGTCTCGGCTTACCTCATGACCATACGTTAGAAAGTCTTATTCAGTTAGCTGAAGCTTTTTCTACCCTGCGGCAGCCCGATAGTGTAGATTACTATCTGAATCTGGCTTGGGCGAGTGCATCTCAATACACCAGCCCCCAGATAGTGAATTTTGATACATTAACGCTGCAGCAGTATCATCCCATAGTACTAAACTTAATTAATTTTCAACTGCGTGAGCTATTGGCAACCTCGCTTGCTGCTGATGAGTTGAATCAGGCAAAAAACGTACTGACAGCAGTGCAAGATTGGCTACCTACGTTTCAGTCGTTGTTTACTGATGCTTCTTTGGATCAGAGTGTGGCAGATCAAATTCAGGAAGTATATCAGCAAGGGGCGGTTATCGCTCATCGGGCATTGAGTCAGAACAGTCCTGATTCGGTTTTTTGGAAAAACCAATTGCTTACCTGTGTTCAGTCCAGCCGGGGGGCGACAATTCAAGCCGCCTTTAAAGACCGGGAAGCGGTGAAATTTGCCGGGGTTCCTGACTCAACGGTTGCTGAAGGTGCCGAACTAAAGCAACAGTTGCAGTTTGCCCTAGCCCGGGAGCAAAATGATAACGAAGAAGATTTATCAGCACAACTGAGTCAGCAGCGACAAGCAATTTTGCAACGCTGGCAAGAGTACCAACAGCAGTTGCGCCAACAGTATCCTCAGTATTACGAAGCTCGGTTTACGTCTCAGTCCCTCAGTGCCCAGCAAGTTCAGCAGAGACTTCAGGAGCAGAAACACGCGGTATTGGCGTATTTTCATCTGGATACTGCTTTGCTGGCAGTAAAGATTGATGCGGAAGGGTTTAGCTCCCACTGGCTACCGATGGAATTGGGCTGGCAAGATTCACTGCAAATGTATCAGCAACTGCTCCAGAACCAGCGAGATATTGCCCGTCAGGCGCAGCTCGGCTATTTTCTGTATCAGCAACTGTGGCAACCACTGAATATATCTGCTCAACTTCCGGTGAAAATTCTGGCTGATGGGCCACTCTTCTATTTCAACTTTGAAACGCTGCTTACCCAGCCTGTCAGCAGTGCCGAAAGTGAAACCACTTGGCACTGGCTCATTCGGGATTATTGTCTCTACTACGGACATACAGTAACTGAAGCTACTTCCACTGCTACTCAGGGCAGTATTCTGGGTATCGCTCCCGGTTTTTCACAGGATTTGAAAACTGATTATCTGCAAAAACTTCCTCAAGATCAATTGCCCGATTCCGTTTTCTTAGGCTGGCTACGAACCCCCTGGTCGCTGGAGTTTGCTGAGCGTATGCAGGAAGAAGGTTGGGGTTCTTCCCTCACGGCTCAGCAAGCTACCGAAGAGCTGTTGCTGGAGAAAGCTCCGCAAGCCAGCATTCTGCATTTCGGTACCCATGCTCGTTTGGAAAATAACCGTCCGCTCTACAGTTTTCTGGCACTAGCTCCCGAGCCTACTACCGAACAAGACGGATATCTGTACACCTACGAACTTTATAACCAACCTCTGAACGCCCAACTGGCAATGCTCACCGCCTGTGAAACCGGATTAGGCCGTTATCGCCGGGGGGAAGGAGTGCTATCATTAGCCCACGCCTTCCGCTACGCCGGATGCCCTAGCGTGGTGTATAGCTTATGGAGCATTGACGACCAGCAATCTAACACCATTGCGACTAAGTTTTACGAATACCTACGAGAAGATATGACCGTGGCGCAAGCCCTACGAGCGGCTAAGCTCAGTTTTATGGAAGAAGCCCAAGGCAGCTTACAGTCGCCCTACTACTGGGGCGGACTGGTACTGACGGGGCAGGACAGCACAATTGAAATCTCATCTGGCGGTAATTTTCGCTGGTTGGTTTCAGTAGGTTTAGGTATGCTACTGCTAGTAGTTGGATTGATCTTTTGGCAAAAAAGAAAAAATAATTTAGCGAGATAAGTTATGGGAAAAGATGTATAATTTTGATTATCAATTGCTTACTAATGTAAACTCCAAAACTCAACCACCAATTCCTAAAAAAATCAAAAAATTTCTCAAACCACATGATGACCTAGGTTTAGTCAACTCTATATACAGGTAAACAAAACAGAAAAATCCTAAACTTTAGTATCATGAACTTCTTAAAAAAACTAACCCGCACTCAAAAAATCTTAGCTGTTGCCGGAACCGTAGTAGCTGCTGGTGTTTTCTTCCTGGACGACTCCGAAGATGAGTACGACACTTACGATAGCTATTATAACGAAGCTCAAGCGTACCAAGAAGATGGTCAGCCTACCTATGCGGCTGGCGAAAAAATGATGGCCAGCACCCCCGCCTCTTTTGGCGATGGAGATGGCAAAGTAGTGATCTACGATAAAGGCTTGCAAATGCCAATTTCTACGGTAATCCTGCCCAAAGGATGGAAAGTAGATCAAGACATTGCCTTTGACCCGAATACCGCTCGTCCGGTTCGTTTTAAACTAGATTATACTGGACCTAACGATGAATTATTTCGCATGTTCATGGAAGTGAAGCGGTTCGGAGCTATGAATGGAAAGAGCTTTGAGCAGGCTTATCGGGAAGCTATTCCTAACATGATTGGCAATGAGTTAACTCAAGTATCTGTAGGAAATATTAAGCCTAGTCCTGAAGCTGAAGCCTTACCTCAATTCCAGAAAGTTATTCAGAAACTCAGCCGTCAAGGCATGAGAATGAATGTCCTAGAAATAGAAATCAGCGGTCAGCGCAATGGTCAGCCCTACAAAGGAGCACTCGGATTCATGAAAGGAGTACAGCCTACTGCGATGGGCGAAACTGGTATTTTAATGCCGTTTACTATCTTGTTAGCCCCAGCTAATCACTTTGAGAATGGTTTAGCATTTACTGAGGAAATTGGGAAAAATACTGTATCAAACCCAGCTTATGAGCAGCGCATGGAACAGATTAACCAGCGAGCAATGCAGCAGATTCATGCCAATGGTCAGCAGAGAATGCAGCAAGCACAGGCAGCACATCAGCAACGAATGGCGAACCGGCAAGCGGCCTTTGACGCTCATCAGAAAAATATACAATCCATGGGTCAGATACAGGATGCTTCGTACAACAGCTACATGAACGGATTACGTAACAGTGGTTCTTACAGCAGCAGCGGAAGTGATTACAGTAGCCAAGACGCTTTTGTTGACCAAATCTACGAGCGCAGCACCTTCAACGATCCTTACTCAGGACAAGAAATGAACCTGGACGGTCAGTATGACTACAACTATACCAACGGTCTGGGTGATTACTACCGCACTGATGACCCTAGCTTCGATCCTAACTCAATGCAAGGTGATTGGCAACAAATTGATCCTCAGTATCCCTACTAAATTAACTCATAAGTAGACTACCTTGAAAGCCTGTGGCGTATAGCTACGGGCTTTTTTCATGGGTATAGTGTTTTGGTATTATAGTTTTGATAGTCAATTGTTTAGATTGAGGTTTTGAGTTTAGAAACCTTAAACACTGTGCAAAAATCGCTTGAACATTATTCTACGACGGCCTGAACACCTGAACACTAAAAATCTAGCTTTCCCTGATGACTTTGCCCGACTGATTTCTATTAATAGGCACACCCAATTATCTCAATTATGAAAGCTTTTCGTTATTTTCTTTTATTTGTTGAAGTCACCGTTTCTATCAGTTTTTTGCTGATCGTTATCGGATATCTGGTGAAGCCTCATACGGATACACCTGATCAGCAAACTATACTAAGCAGTTTAACCTTCACTGAGAACAGCCATCCTTCTGACCCTTCTACTAAGCAAGTATCTATTTACGACTTAGGATTACAAATGGTGCAGGGGACTTACTCCATTCCTGCTGATTGGTTAGTTCAACAGTATGTTTATACATCACCAAACAATTACAGTTCTTATAATTACGGATACAGCAGAATCAGTAGTGGAAACCGCTTCTTGGTCAGCTTTAATGGTTCGCAAGGTGAAATAATTCGTTGCCAAGATCACTACGGTAACTATGAGTGGGGAAAAGCTACCAATTTCGAGAAATTTGAAAGTGAAGCAGATTCGCTCTGCCAGGTGGGGTTGTTAAGCCACGTAGCAGATTTAAAAGTCAGTGAGTTTTCTGCTAACGACCCTACCGAAGCAAAGTACCTGAACAACTACGTAAAGATTGACAGTATGTACCAGTATCTAGAAGCCCCGTTTACCGGAGTGCTGGAGGGAAAAAACTGTGAAGGCATAGTACGATTGCTTTATTCTACCCCAGCCAGTTCGGTAAACATGGTAAGAGTAATTGTTACCCTGGCTCCCGAGGGCAGACTGTCCGAAGTATTGGAAACAGAAAACAAAATCGCGTTTAGCTATCAGGCCAATCCGGCTCACGAGCGCTATCAACTAAATACAAGTAGACCACATCAGCAGTTTATCGATCAGATTGATGACTATGATTACATTCCCGAGAGTTCCGGCTGGCACCCAGACTCAACTTACGACTGGGAAAAATACCAAAACTGGGAGCGAGTCACCCCTAACTATTAGCTTTTATTCCAAGAATGCTCACACCTGTCATATTCACCTCTGGCAGGTTTTTTTGTACCCTCTCACAAAAAATATTCTGTTAAAAGTGATGACCCTAGCGAAGCTAGCTCGATCAATAGGTAAATCATCAAAACTCACTAAACACATTTGTCATGAAAACTATTCAAATCATAACTGTACTTCTTGCCACAATAATCATCACCGGCATTGCTAAAGGACAATCCGGTTACGGCAACACTGGCTATCAGTACCCCCAACCCAGCAATGGCAGTGGTCAGGGAGGAAAAGTAGAGGTCTACGATCAGGGATTACAGATGCCTACGGGTTCGTACACTGTGCCAAATGGTTGGCAGATCGTTCAGGACTACGCTACTAATCCCAATACCGGGCAGCCCATGAAGCAGAAACTGGATATTGTTGGGCCACAGGGCGAACTATTACGTTCACTAGGCATGGCTCAGTACGCCGATATGATGGGCACTAACTTTGAGCAAAGCTGGAAACAAATGACAATGTCAGGCTTAAAAGGTGAACTGAATCAGGTAAATCTAGGACGCCCTACCAACAGTGCCCGAATGCAGCGAAACCAAATGATGCAGCAGTACGCCCAAACGGCGGCTAGTCAAGGTTTTAAGTTGGAGTTACTGGAAGCTTCGGTATCCGGTAACCGTAATGGACAGCCTTACCAAGGATTGGTTTCTATCGTGCATCTTTTTCCGGCAAATATGCCCAACATGGGCACTATCCAGGTAAGTTTTACCATTTGTCCGACCAATCGTTTAGAGCCGACTCTTAATATCGGGGAGCAAATTGCTAACAGCTTCCAACCTAACCCTCAGTATCAGCAGCGCCTTCAGCAAATTCAGCAAAAGATGATGGGTGGCTACGGAAATAACAATCCTTACCACGGCAATGGTGGTCAATCAGGTTATCCCGCTCAGGGCAACCCACCTGTTCAAAATCAGTATCCTAGCCAGAGTAACCAGCCCTACGAGCAATACGAGCCGATTACCCCCTATGATCCAAGTAGACCTGACCAGCGGGTAAACTACCCTAATGACGGCCTTGATTACGCCCCAGCTCCTAACCAAGAGCAAGAAGCGTGGCAGCCACAATCAGCTTCGCCTAACTATCAGTATTAATTGACAAGGGATAATGGATAATTAGAAGCTGCAACATCATTCAGAGTCATCAGCCTTAGGCAGAGACTCTGATGGTGGTCGCTTCCTAAATCAAATCCTTAACAAACTACTCAGACACTATCATGAAATCATCAACAAAAGCTAAACTTGCGGTCTACATCAATTTCGTTTGTTTTCTGGTAGAAACAGCAGTAGGGATCTGTGTTGCAATACTGGCTGGCTATGAGCTAGTATTAATCTTTGCAGGGTACTTTTACGAAACTGATGTGTCAATAGCGTCTGCTGATTACAATCCTTCAGATATTACCTCCTACGTTCACCAAGCTGACTATCAGTCGAGTAACGAGAAAAAAGTAGCCTTATACGATCAGGGGTTACAAATGCCAATCGGATGGTACGAAGTACCTGAAGGATGGCAGATGATGCAGGACGTCCGAGTAGAGCCTCAAGGTGGATACTTCACCAACTATATAGTTTACTTTGTCGGGCCACAGGGCGAACTTATTTGTGACTTTGGCCTGAATGATTTGAAGTCATCATTTGGCGATGAAAATTTTCACGAAGCTTGGAAGCATACCCTAAGAAAAGATTTACAAGGTATGTTTAGTAATATCACAATAGGTGGTGCTACCCCCTGGATTGGGAAAGCAGCCGATAAAATCCAGAAGAACCTTCCTAGTGATAGTCACTGTCAACTGTTGGAAGCAGCTATCACTGCATACCGCGATAATAAAGCGGTTCAGGGTGTTGCCCGAATTATTGACTATAAATCGCGCTACAATGCAGAGCATCAGTTTGATACCAGTATTAGTATAGGATTATCCGGTCAGTTAGATTCGGTACTACAGGTACAAGAAAATATTTTAACTAGCTACACTCCTAATCCGGAACATGAAAATTTCCTTCAGTGAATCCGGGAGTATCATCGAGCACGGAACTGCCAATATATACAAGCATTTACCCCTTTCTGCGACAGTATCAATAGTACCTATCAAGATTATTCCGGTTTGCTGGATAGTATCAGTCGTTTATCACCACCGTCTACTAGTTTAGAGATAACTTATTAGGCTTGGAAGTATCAATCAGGATGTAGATAATTTTTTCTCTCTAGCCTGATGACTTTTCCTGCACCAATTCTATTCATTATAGAACGACAGGTAGATGCTTGTAATGTGCATTGAACCTTGCAGACAATTCATAATCCCGAAATAAGATGTCACTAGTAAATAGAAATACGGATTACTGCCATTTTATTCATTTTCAATTATCAATTGCCCACTTTCAACTAGTATATGCGTATATTTCACAGTTTGACAATCTACTTACTGTGATTATGGCTGCCCGTACCGTTCGCTTGGCAAATTTTACCGACGAAGAACTCTACCAAGGATTACTCAATAATGACGCTGAAATGTTCGAGCGCATGTACATAGAAAATTTTCCGGCAGTACGCCAGCAAGTACAACGGTACGGAGGCAGCGAAGATGACGCTAAAGATATTTTTCAAGAAGGTATCATCGCCCTCTGGAACAATATCCGCTCGGGAAGTTATCAGCTACGGGAAGGGGTAAAACTGAGCACGTATCTTGTTCAGATTTGCAAACTTCGCTGGATGGATAAAATGAAAAAAGCCAGCCATCGCTACGAGGTGAAACAGGAAGATTACGTAGAGCCCGAAGCTGAAGCCGATGTACTAGTTAACTGGATTGATCAGGAAGAGCAACAGCAGTTTCAGCAGCAATTTGCCCAGTTAGGTGAGCGTTGCCAGGATTTATTAAAGCGGTTTTACTTTCTGAAAGAGACAATGCAGGAGATTGCCGCTGCCCTAAGCATTGGCGATGCCACCGCCAAGAACGAGAAATATCGCTGTATGCAGCGGCTGAAAAAAATAGTGCTTAATCAAGCATAAGACCACACACATGGACGAAAAACTTTTTGAAAAAATGGAAGACTATATTCACGGTAACCTCTCAGTTACTGAACGAGAGCAATTTGAAGCCGACATGGCCACTGACGAGCAACTTCGCGAAGAGGTAGAATTACACCGTCAATTAATTTTTTCGGTAGAAACAGAATCGTTGCGCCAGTTGCTAGATCAAATCCACGAAAAAAATTTCGAGAGTGAGGCCCAAGTAGTTTCTATGCCCCGCCGCCGTTCCTTTTTCCCGATGGCGATTGCGGCTTCAGTAGCCTTACTTATTTTAGCTGGATGGTGGATATTCAATTTACAGACGTCATCTCCCGAATCGGTTTACGCCGCTTACTTCACCCCGGCGGAGGGATTACCCACTACACTGGGCTACAGCACCAATACTGACTTTGCCGAGGGTATGGTATCGTACAAACTAGAAGAGTACACTGAAGCACTTGAGTATTGGCAGCCTCTACTAGAAGTTGATCCAACCAATGATACCCTGAACTACTACGTTGGAGTGACCTTTCTAGCCAATGAGCAACCCGATTCAGCTATTGACTACCTAACGACCGTAGTCAGCGGTGAGCAATCCTCTTTTCGCACACCTGCCCAGTGGTATTTAGCATTAGCTTACCTAAAAACTGATGAACAAGAACAAGCTAAACCCTTACTAGAAGATTTGGCTAACCGTGACAACTCCTACCAGAGCCAGAGTAGCGAAATATTGCAAAAAATGGAGGATAACTGATGACCTTTCGTCAGTCAGTTCTATCAACTAGATGAATAAGTAATCTAGTCGCTAATAGAACTTTCCATCTCATGAAAAATTCTTACTACTTTCTGTTCCTCGTTTTAGTCATTTTTTTAGCAGCCTGCCAAGAAAATGAGCCTCAACCTCAATCTCAACCTAATAACAACAACGGCAACAATGGTAATAATAATAACGGTAATAATGGCAACAACAATAACAACCCGACAGCCATTCTACCTACCGGATTTAACAATGTAGCGTTACCCAACGAGTTGACTAATGGCGCCCTAGGCCACATAGCTATTTCCGGCGATGGGCGCTTTGTTGTGGTAACCACCACCGCCCAACTAGTGCCTAACGATCAGGATAATTTTACGGATGTTTACCGCCTCGATCGTCAAAATAATACCTGGCTACTGCTTTCCCCTAACTTAGTTAGCAACGCTTTCTCCGCGAGCATTTCGGACAACGGTAATCGGGTGTTATTTACGGCTTCCCAAAGTCCAGCGTTACCAACCAGTCCCACGGCCATCTATCTTTGGGAAAACAATACGGTTATTCCCATTCAAGAGGGGGTTCAGGATCCTACGTCGCCGCTACCTCTAATTACGCCCTTAGTTGCCTTTACTAATGTGATTTCCCCCAATGGACAGCAGATAGCGGTAAATATCAACTTAAACCACGTGGTAGCACCCTTGCAGACTTTGCAAGGTGCCGTCGTTAGCAATGGGCAACCGGCCGATTTCTCAACAAATGGTCGTTTCCACACCTGGGTTGATGTAGATATTCTTAACCCTCAGCAATCGCCCCGCGTGTGGCTCTACGATGCTCAAACCGGCAGCAACGCTCCAATTACTCGCTCTACCAGCTTCTCAGATAGTCCGAGAATTAATGGTGACGGTCAGTTCGTGGTGTTTGCATCAGAAATGAGCGATTTGACCGGGGCGGAGGATAATAACGGACTGTTGGATGTTTTCCTCTTTGACCAGACCGTACCTCGCTATACTCGACTTACCCCAGCCAATGCCAACGGTATTAGCCAGAACCCCGATATTTCAGCCGATGGTAATGTGATTGTATTTTCCTCTTCGGCGAATAATCTAGGGATTCCTGACACAAATTTCACCTTCGATATTTATGCGTACATTGGTGGCCAATTGGTTAATCTGACGGTAGGAAGCCAACAGTCTAATGTAAACCCAGTATTATCTAACGACGGACGGTTTGTCGCTTACGTAAGCGGTCCGTCTGATGCTACCGGGACGGTATCTCCTCAAAACGCTAGAGTTTTTATCGCCGGCCCGCTTCGCTAACTCACAGGGAAGTACTTCCTCACAGTCACTCGACTCAGACGGAGACTCTAAGGCGAGTTATGACTTCAGTTGCTTCTCAAAGCGTTTCCAGCTACGCTTGAGGTAACTCTCTAACTGATTAGCATCCTGACAAAACTCCAGCATCAGCAGTAAATCGGTACGTTCTAATGCTTTCGCCTTTTCTAACTGGTTGAGCTTTTTGCCCCGCTGCCCCTTATCATACTTGCGAAGCAGTGCCCGGCCTCGTTGGTTATTCAACGTATTGGCTACCAGTTGCATCGCTTCCCGAAAGCGGGCAAACCGATGGGTCAGACTCTCGGGGGCTGAATAAGGATATTGCTGCTTAGCATCTAGTTCGGTTACGATATCAGAAAGTTCGGTGTATAGTGCCATATAGTAAAAGTACAAACATTTAGTCAAAGTTTCTTAGTCTAGGTGCTGCCAAAATTATTTTTTACCTTCCTTTTTACCCCGCAAAATTCCCAATAGATTGCCTAACTTAGGACAAATTTTTGTAGCTACCTTCTAACTTATCTCTCCGTGAAATACTTGCTAATTATTGTCGCTACCGCCCTCGTCACGGCGTTGGCTTGCTACTTTTGGTTTGCCCTCCGGCCTGATGGAAAAATTAGTACCAACGATGTGCAAGCTGCTCAAAAACTACTGGCCCTTGAACTTACTGATGATGAACTGGATACATTACTAGCTGATGTCCAGGGAAATACCAAAAACTATGCTCTCATGCATCAGTACACCCTGAGCAACGAAGTCCCACCTGCTCTACTGTTTAATCCTGTACCCCCAAATTTCACAGTAGACACCACACAATCTGCACCACAGTGGAGTATTCCTGAAGACGTAGCCTTACCGATCAATCGGGACGAACTGGCGTTTTACAGTGTACTTGAGCTGGCATCCCTACTAAAAAATCAAAAGGTTACGTCGACCGAACTGACTAATCTTTACCTAGATCGTATTCACCGCTACGACGACACATTACTAAGTGTAATTACTGTTACCGAAGAACTAGCGTTGAAACAAGCCCAACGGGCCGATGAAGAAATTCAGCAAGGACAGTACCGCGGACCATTGCACGGTATTCCTTACGGAGTAAAAGATTTACTAGCAGTACCTGGTTATAAAACCACCTGGGGAGCTAATTCTCACAAAGACCAGATGATTGATCAGACGGCTACCGTAGTGAAGAAGCTGGAAGAAGCGGGAGCGGTACTGGTTGCCAAACTCACTTCGGGAGCGTTAGCCCGAGGCGATGTCTGGTTTGGCGGAACCACCAAAAACCCCTGGGATTTAACGCAGGGAGCCAGCGGTTCATCAGCCGGATCAGCCTCAGCCGTAGTTGCCGGACTGGTGGGTTTTGCCATCGGTACCGAGACAATGGGTTCTATCAGCTCACCTTCTACCCGCTGCGGAGCCAGTGGCCTGCGCCCGACTTTTGGGCGGGTAAGCCGCCACGGCGTGATGACCCTTAGTTGGAGTTTAGATAAAGTTGGACCAATCTGCCGTTCGGCTGAAGACGCAGCAATAGTATTTGATGCCATTCGCGGAATTGATCCAAATGATAAAACTACCGTAGATGCTTCCTTTGTCTACGATAATCAGGCTGAATTGGCAAACTTGCGAATAGGGATGGTAGAAAAGTACTTTGAAGACGATACGGTAAACCAGGAAAGTAATGAACAAACCCTGAATGTTCTAAAAGGGCTTGGCGCAAACTTTCAACCCGTCAGCTTGCCCGATAGCACTCTGTTGCCGGTAAAGGTGCTTTCCCTAATTATGTTTGCTGAAGCCGGGGCCGCTTTTGATGATCTCACTCGCAGTAATCTCGACGACTCTCTGGTACGGCAGGACGAACGTTCCCGACCGAACGCCCTTCGGCAATCCCGCTTTATTCCCGCGGTGGAATACATTCAGGCTAATCGTTACCGTTACCAACTTATTCAGGCAATGGATTCGCTGATGCAGCAGTACGATGTAATTGTAACCCCCACCCGAGGCAGGCGTCAGTTACTAATTACCAACATGACTGGGCACCCGGTAGTAGTCGTACCCAACGGTTTTGACGAGGATGGACATCCCCAAAGCATCACCTTTATTGGCAACCTCTATGATGAAGCCACAATCTTGGAAGTAGCCCACGCCTATCAGCAAGCTACCGATGTAGAAGATCAACACCCAGAGTTCTTTTTACCTCAGCCTGTCGCCAAAAACTAAGGCTGCGTCGCCCACCCCAGCTTAGCCACTTGAATACCCTGTAAATCAGGTAGGAGAGCCGCAATGTACCACTGCCCTTCGTGCTGGAAAATTTCGGGAGCAGCAACGGGCAGGGTACCAACGAAGTACTGGTCGTCGTCCACTCCAAAATCATACAAATTTTTAGAGCGATAAACGCTGGTTTTAGGTATGGTTTCGGTCACCCCGTCCACTACCTTTCCGTAAGATTGAGTGCGGAATAGATAGTAGTAACCAGAGGGATGTTTCACGACGAATGGGCATTCGGCTAGCCAGAATTTATCGCCTCCGGCTTGTCCGCCGTAAGCTACTTTAGTGGACTCACTCCAATTTTCTAAGTCCGTAGAAGTACGCATATAGACTGAGCCAATCTGATTAGGATGAGCGGTGTAGTAGACGTAAAAAGTATCGTTTTCGTGCAGCACCATTGCATCGCGAGTGTTTGTCTCAGCCGGGTCACCGAACAAAGCTGGAGAACCGTCGTGCAGTTTTCGGTCAAAAGTAATTCCATCAGGACTGATAGCTAAGCAAATGCGGTTCCAGTCACCGTAGAACATATGGTAAATATTATCTATACGGGTAACGTAGGGGGCTTGCATGCCACCCGATTCCTCCCCCAAACTTGGATCAGCTTGCATTGCAATTCCCATCGGCACCCAATCTCGGTCAGTCAGGTTAGCCGCTTGCCAGCGATGAAATAAGCGAGTTTTGCCTGGGGCTTTGGTCTTACGAATGCACGACCATAGTTGCCAGGTACTATCCGCTGCCTGCCAGATGCCAAAGTCGACTGGTTGCTGCTCATCCGAAGTCAGCTCACCTAGATCGGGATTTCCAGCAACTGTCCACCAATCCCCCTCAATTATCGGAACTAGGGCTGGATTGGGTTGGGATTTTACGACGGTAACCGAACCTACCAGCAGCAAGAGAAAAAGAGCTTTCGCACAATTATTCATAGAAATGACTTGGATATATGAAGTAAATAAAGAATCAGTACGAATTGTTACGAAAGCCATCCGGCAATTAGAAATCCAAGATAAGTACCCACTCCGTTGCCCAAGGCACCGACCAGAATTCCCGGTAGATATAAGTCCATCCGGTTTAGGCTTTTGGCTAAGGCCAGTGCCGACGAAGAACCACCAATATTCGCCTGAGAGGCAACAGCAGCTACATCCCAATCTAGTTTTCCGATAGCGGCGACTCCGAATGTTAGCAGTCCGTGCATGAACACGATGGTGACGACCAACACCAACAACCGCCATGCCAAATCACCAATTTGGCTGAGTGCCGCAAACTCGCAGTACGCTCCAATTACGGCTAAAAAAAGATAGACACTAAACAGACCGAGTAGATGTCCGCCAGGTAGTTGATGCAAAGACGGAATCTGCGCTAGTAGTAATGCAATGGTCGTTAAAATAAGAATTGAGGGAATCACAATGCCTTGTCCCGCTAACCAATCAGCTAACAAATTGGAAATCAGTAAACTAAAAAACCCTAGACTGAGTAAAATACTCAGCGAAATAATGCCAATAGATTCTTTTTCCCGTTCAGGATGAATAGCTTCGGTAGTCTGATTGGCAATATTCGCTACAGGCTGCTTGCTCTTCTTGCGGAACAGCGTCGGTAGCAGTATCGTGACCACCATCCATAGCGCGGTAATAATATTATCGACCGCCGCCATACCAGCGTATAGTACTCCCTCTTCCATCACGTTGTAGTGAATAGCAATCGCATTAAAATTTACGCTGCCCCCGGTATACGTACCAACAAACATCCCGCTAATCGCTGGATATAATTCGCCAAACTGCTCACTTCCGCCAATCAGGTACATGCCAGCCAGTACCCCCAGTACCGTACCCACAATACCTATTCCGAATAAGATTAGCATCGGGGCACCCGCTCGCCGGATACTTTCCAGATTGACGTCCAGCAGTAAAAAGAAAATCGATAAGGGCGCAACGTAGGTGAAAATGCCCGAATAAACGGGTGAACCCTGCGAGGCCGAGGGTACGATTCCTAAATTTGCCAGTAAAGCCACGAACAGAATAACTAATAAGGCGGTACTCAGATGCTTGAGAAAAGTAGTACGCACTAGCCACTCACAAATGAGGACACTCAGACATAGCACTGCTAGCACATACAAAGGTTGGTCAGGCATCAGCATAAACTCAAACCGCAAAATAGGGAAAACTTTGAAAAATGAGTCCACAGTCGACGGTTAGCAGCCGCTGTGGAATAGTCCACAGTTATTGGCTGACAGAGTAAAAGCTCGAACTGTGAACCGTCGACTATCGTCTGTTGACTGTTCATTATCAACTATCCATTGTCACCTTTCAACTATATTTCGTAATTTTCAGGCTTAATCCAGAGGACTTATGAACGAGGTACAAGAAAAACCGCAGGTATCATTTCAGGTAAACAACAACGGCTACTATGGGCAGTTTGGCGGGGCATTTATTCCCGAAATGCTACACCCCAATATTGAGGAGCTACGAGATAATTATCTGGCGATTACACAGGACGAAGAATTCCAAAAAGAATTCCAGCAACTGCTGAAGGATTATGTTGGTCGCCCCACGCCACTCTACTTTGCCGAACGGCTCTCGCAAGAGTACGGTGCAAATATCTATCTGAAGCGGGAAGATTTGTGTCATACCGGAGCCCACAAAG
Organism: Bacteroidota bacterium; assembly: GCA_039198955.1. Classification (GTDB taxonomy): domain Bacteria; phylum Bacteroidota; class Bacteroidia; order Cytophagales; family Cyclobacteriaceae; genus Tunicatimonas. The sequence continues at coordinate 58,309 of JBCCTI010000001.1, forward strand.
TCAATAATACTATCGGGCAGATTTTACTGGCGAAGCGGCTGAATAAAAAATACATTATTGCCGAAACCGGAGCTGGTCAGCATGGGGTCGCCACCGCTACGGTCTGTGCCCTAATGGGAATGGAATGCAAAGTGTTCATGGGTGCACTCGATACCGAACGGCAAAAGCCCAATGTAGAGCGGATGCGGATTCTGGGGGCTGAAGTAGTTCCTGCCCACAGCGGGAGCAAAACCCTGAAGGACGCTACCAACGAAGCAATGCGCCACTGGATCAATAATCCGATTGACAGTCACTACATCATTGGTTCAGTTGTCGGTCCTCATCCGTACCCCGATATGGTCGCCCGATTTCAGTCGGTGATTAGTGAAGAAACCAAATGGCAATTGCGAGAAAAAACGGGTTCAGAAGACCCCGATTATGTAGTGGCCTGCGTAGGTGGGGGCAGCAACGCGGCGGGTGCTTATTACCATTATTTGGATCGACCGAATGTCCAACTGATTGCCGTAGAAGCTGGGGGAATGGGAGTGGCTTCTGGAAAATCAGCGGCTACCACGGCCTTAGGCAAGGCTGGTATTTTGCACGGCAGTCGCTCGTTAGTAATGCAGACCGAAGACGGTCAGGTAGTTGAACCTCACTCCATCTCCGCTGGGCTGGATTATCCGGGTATCGGTCCGCTGCACGCCCACTTGTTTGATAGCGGACGGGCTAAATTCTACAATGTGACTGACGATGAAGCCATGCAATCGGGTATTCAACTCAGTCGTCTAGAAGGTATTATTCCCGCTATCGAGACCGCCCACGCGATCAGTGTGCTATCCCAAATGGATTTACAACCTAGCGATATGGTTATCATCAACCTGTCGGGCCGGGGTGATAAAGATTTAGAAACCTACATTAAGTGGGGGAAGTACTAAGAGTGAATTCGTATATCAGAGAAGTTAAGCCTACGGACCTTGACGCACTGAAAGCAGTAGTAGACTCGAGCGAGCTATTTCCATCTAACTTATTGGATGGTATAATTGCTGACTATTTTAATAATCCATTATCCGAAGATATTTGGCTGACGAAAGATGAAGGAAATATGCCAGTAGCCGTAGCCTATTGTGCTCCCGAAAAAATGACTGAAGGCACCTACAATCTGTATTTAATTGCAGTACACAAAGACTATCAGGGTTGGGGCATCGGTGCTGAAATAATGCGCTATATTGAAGAGCGACTGCGAAAGAATGGTCAACGAATTTTGATTGTAGAAACTTCTGGTTTGCCTGAGTTCGAGCTTACCAGAAAATTTTACGATAAGTGTGGTTACGCACGAGAAGCAATTATCCGAGATTTTTACCAGGAAGGCGAAGATAAAGTGGTTTTCTGGAAGAAGTTAAACTAACACTGCCTGATAGCAATAAATAGCGTAAATTACGAGCGATAGTGTACAACTACGCCCATCCATGATAAACGACCCAAATAACGACCATCCCTACCGAATCCATAATCAAAGCTGCTACGGACTGCAAGGAATTGAGGGTGAATTGATTGATGCGGTGATTACCGACCCGCCCTACGGTATTGGTTTTCAGGCGCACGAGTGGGACAATGTACTGCCTGATTCCCAGATTTGGGAAGATTGTTTTCGGGTGCTAAAGCCCGGCGGCTACGCGCTAGTCTTTTCATCTATCCGCCTAATGCATCATTTAATGCTGAGCTTGGAAAAGAATGGGTTTCGGATTAAAGATGTGTTGATGTGGGCGTTCCTGAATGGTATGCCTAAAAGTCGTGATGTAGGGCTGGATATTGATAAGGAACTAGAAGTGGAAAGTACCAAAGTAGGTACTTATAACTACGTGCAGGGATACAAGCGGGGCGGTGCAGATAATTATTACGCTACGCAGGGTACCAATAAAGAAGAAAAAAAACATCGTTATGAGCCCGCTAGCGAAGCAGGAAAAAACTATCAAGGCTGGGGAATGGGTATTAAGCCCTGCTACGAACCTATCATTATGGTGCAAAAGCCGATACCGAGTGGAATGACAGTAGCCCAAAATGTGCTTAAATACGGCACTGGTGCGCTAAACCTAGAAGATACCCGTATGCCTTACGAAGCTGGAGAGGAGGGAAAGGTTGGTCATAATCCGCACCCCAAAGGTCGAGTTACTGGAAATGTGCTACGAACTGATTCGTTTGACGATGGTTACGATAAGTTCTTTCTGGTTCCCAAAGTTCGTCAGCATGCGGATGATTTCAATCATCATCCAACTAAAAAACCAGTGAAGTTAATGGAGCATTTAGTGAAACTAGTTACTCATAAAGATAGTATAGTACTAGACCCGTTCGCGGGCAGTGGCAGTACCGGAGTAGCTTGTGTAAATGAACAACGAAATTTCATTGGCTTTGAAACCGATGCCGACTATGTAGCCGTTGCTGAAAAGCGTTTGACTTCTGCCTTTCAAAACTGACTAAACGAGGATAATTTCAAGGGTATGCGACACTGCGTTTTTCTCACAATGGACAGCCTAGAAGGCTATGTCAGTGACGATGCGCTTACCTACGAACCCCTAGCTGAGTTAAGCTGGCAAGTACACCCTATTTCCTGGCGCAGCACCAATACTAACTGGAACAATTATGATGCGGTTATCATCAGAACTCCCTGGGACTACCAGCAGGCTCCTCGAGAATTCTTGAAGGTTCTGGAAGACATAACCGCCTCCGGTGTTCCGATGGAAAACAGCCTGGATTTGATGCGTTGGAACATTGATAAAACCTATCTGCGTGATCTAGAAAGGCAAGGAATCCAAATTGTACCTACCCAATGGGGTACCACCTTTGATCGTAGTACAATTGAACAGTGGTGGAAAGAATGGGATACTCCCGAACTGATTATCAAACCCACCGTCAGTGCTAATGCGGACGATACTTTCTGGCTTACCCGTCAAACTACCGAGAAATTATGGGGAACCGTAGCCCAAACCTTCCGGCAACGCTCGTTTATGGCGCAACCTTTTATTCCTGCGATTTTAGAAGAAGGAGAATATTCACTGTTTTTCTTCGGCGGGTCATATAGTCATGCGATTATGAAGATTCCCAAAGCGAATGATTTTCGGGTGCAAGAAGAACACGGTGGGCTTATCCAATCAACTCAGCCATCTGCCGATTTGCTAGAAACCGCACAGCAGATTTACGAGGCTATTCCTTTCAATCCGCTCTACGCCCGAGTTGACCTGGTTCGCTTACCGATTGGTGAATTTGCCCTGATGGAAGTAGAATTGATCGAACCTTCGTTGTATTTTCGCACCGATGCTAAATCGCCCTACCGTTTTGCCCGGGCAATTGATAAGCGTTTTAGCTAATTTTGTTAATTGTTCACTATCATGCACGGGGCATTATTAATTGATACTACGATGGTACAGACTACCCACCGAATAGACCAGCTTTTTCAGCAGAAAAAAGACAAGATACTTTCCGTTTACTACACTGCCGGATTTCCCCAATTAGATGATACCGTTCGTATCGCCGAATATTTGCAGCAAGCCGATGCCGATCTGATCGAGATTGGAATGCCCTACTCTGATCCGTTAGCTGATGGACCGACCATTCAAAATAGTAGTCAGCAAGCACTAGACAATGGCATGAGTATTAAGGTGTTACTGCAACAATTGCAAGGTATCCGAGAGACCATAAATATTCCGCTCATTCTGATGGGTTATCTAAATCCAGTCATACAGTACGGAGTAGAAAAGTTTTGTGAGCAGTGCCAGCAAATTGGTATCGATGCGCTGATTATCCCCGATTTACCGATGCAGGCGTACCTGGATGAATATAAAAAACTATTTGAATCCTACGGGCTGTACAACATCTTCTTAATCACTCCCCAGACATCCGAAGACCGTATCCGACTGATTGATGAGCATTCGCACGGCTTTATTTATATGGTTTCTTCCGCCAGCGTAACCGGGGCGAAAGGTAATATTACTGAACAGCAGATTACCTACTTTAACCGAATTCAGGCCATGCAGTTGCGCCATCCGCAGTTAATTGGCTTTGGCATTTCTAACCACGAAACTTTTACTCAGGCCTGCCAGTACGCTCAGGGAGCTATCATCGGCAGTGCTTTTATCAAAGTGCTGGTAGCAAGTCAGAATTTGCAATCAGATATTAGCAGTTTCATTAGCTCGATACGTAACTGATTTAGGCTTCCTCCTCAGAGTCTTCCGAAGAAATAGAACCCATCATCGAGTTGAATGCGTACTACTAGAAAAAGCCAATTATTATGAGAATAGACCAGATTTATACCGGCTGCCTAGCGCAGGGCGCGTACTACATTGAGAGTGAAGGCGAAGCTGCTATTGTTGATCCATTGCGGGAATCACAATCTTATATTGACAAAGCAAAGCGGGAAAACGCTCAGATCAAATACATTTTTGAGACCCACTTTCACGCCGATTTCGTGTCAGGGCACGTGGATCTGGCCGCTAAAACCGGAGCTACGATTGTCTACGGGCCCAATGCCAAAACCGAATACGACATCCACCAGGCTGCCGATGGTGAAGTTTTTCAACTGGGTAAAGTACAGATCAAAGTACTTCACACCCCCGGTCACACGATGGAAAGCACTACCTATCTTCTAATCGATGAAAAAGGGAAAGAATACGCGATCTTCAGTGGCGACACCCTCTTCATTGGCGACGTGGGCCGCCCTGATCTGGCTCAAAAAGGCACACTCACCAAAAACGATCTGGCGGGATACCTGTACGATAGCCTTCGCCAGAAAATTATGACCCTGCCCGATGAGGTAATCGTGTATCCAGCCCACGGAGCGGGTTCAGCCTGCGGAAAAAATATGAGCAAAGAAACAACCGACACACTGGGCAATCAGAAGAAAGCCAACTACGCCCTGCGGACAGATATGACCAAAGAAGAGTTTATCAAAGAAGTGACCGACGGGCTGCTACCGCCCCCGCAGTACTTTGCCCAAAACGTAGCCATGAACAAATCGGGGGCAATTGCCCTGGACGAGATTCTGGAGAAAGGCAATATCCCACTGGGGGTTGACGCCTTTGAGGCACTTGCTAACCACGAAGGAGCTTTGGTGTTAGACACCCGTTCGCCTCAAGATTTTGCGGAGGCGCATATTCCCAACTCTATTTTCATCGGCATTGACGGTAGCTTCGCTCCTTGGGTTGGAGCACTGATACCTGATCTTCAGCAGCCGATTATTTTTATTGCCGATGCCGGGCGGGAGGAAGAAGTGATTACCCGCCTCTCCCGGGTGGGCTACGACAATACGCTGGGTTATCTAAAAGGAGGGATAACTGCCTGGAAGGCGGCTGGGTGGGAAACCGATCAGGTCACGTCCATCGCTGCTGAACAACTGGCTCAGAAACTAGCATCAGGCGAGGTAAATATACTGGATGTACGCAAACCCAGCGAATACGAGGCTGAACATGTAAAAGATGCCGTAAACTTTCCGCTGGATTTCATTAGCGAGCGTATGGAAGAAGTAGAAAAGACAAAGCACTACCATTTGCACTGCGCCGGAGGATACCGATCCATGATTGCTGCTTCTATTCTCAAATCAAGAGGCTACCATCAGATTACCGATGTGGCTGGAGGATTTAAGGCCATGAAAGAAACTGATATTTCCCGGACAGAACTCCTTCGCCCGACCGTAGTGAAGTAGCCGATAACTACCTTGCTTGATAGGGCAGCATGACTACTCTTTTCTACTCAAAAATTGATGAATCGCTGAGAAGTCAGAGCGGCCTAAGCCACTTTGAGTAGCTCCGGCGTATAACTCTTTCGTCAGATTAGCGAGATGTAACGGCTGCTGGTGTTCGTAGGCCGTAACCGCTGCTAGGTGCAAATCTTTATGCATCAGTTCCAACGGAAACTGGGCTTCGTATTCGCCTGACCGTATCATGTCAGTTTTAAACTGTACAAATGGTGCCGTTACTGGCAGGTTGGGCAGTGCCGTCAGCAAAAACTCCCGGTCCATACCTATTTTTTCGCCTAGCAACAGTGTTTCAGAAAACATTACCATTGATTGCGCTAGCATGGCGTTGACCAGCATTTTAAACGAAGCACCTTTACCCACCTCGCCTACGTGCATGGTTTTCTTTCCCATATATCCAAACAAAGTTTCTACTTCGGATAAATCCGATTTTTCCCCGCCGACCATAAAAACCAGTTCAGCTCGTTCGGCCTGAGGTTTTGAACCCGCCACCGGAGCATCCATAAACCGGACATTCTGGCTATTTGCCAACCGTTGGCACTGCACCGAGAAAGAGGGGTTTACTGTAGAGCAGTCTACCCACAAAGCGTTTGTCTGCATATTAGCTAATCCACCGTCGGGTTCTAGCATCACTTGGTAGACTACCTCAGGCGAAGATAGCATGGTGATGACCACATCCGCATCGGTTACTGCCTCTGCTACTGAGGTGGCGGGCTTTGCCCCAGCGGCTACTAATTGCTCGACCGCTTCGGGTGACCGATTGAAGACCGTAAGTTCCACTTCCTGCTTTAGTAAATTTCGAGCCATGCGGCTGCCCATAATACCTAATCCGATAAAAGCTACTCTCATTAATTAGAAATTTAAAGTTGATAATGGAAAATTACCCAGTATGTAAGCGATCAGATGTTAGGAGTAGCTTACTGCTGACTGCCTACCACCGTACCTTTAAGAAAAGTTAATACATCGTGGAATTACATGAGACAAATCTAGCCAGGCTTACTTTGAAAAACTGCGGGTAATCGGTCAAGATATCGGATTTCAGTCAGAAGTTTATGGTAACTGTACCGAAGTTATGGCAGGACGCTGCTTGGGGGTATGTCCGTACTGTTTTTTGTACTCGCTAATGAAGTGGGAGATATTTTCGTAACCTACCTCCAGTGCCACCTGGGTCACGTCTTTTGGAGTATTTTCTAACAAGTCATGGGCTTTCTCTAACCGCTGCCGAATAATCCACTGCCGGGGTGTAGTACCAAAGCGGGTTTTAAACTCCCGCCGAAAGCTCGATTCACTCCGCCCGGTAAGGTAGGCGTAATCAGCCACCGAGAGGGGTTTATCGTAATGTTCTTCCATAAACTGCCGGATGTTCTGGGTAGCTTTACGTTCGGACTTAATTACGCTAAACACTGAAGATATTGCTTCACTACTGGCTAGCAGAGCAAAAAACTCCTGAACTTTGATGTGCTGAACCGTAGTATTAGGGTTAGGTACCGAGTGCAGCCACGCGGTAAGTGACTGCCAGAAGAATGTAAGCGGTAGCGGAGTGGGAAATTTCTTGCTAGACAGTCCGGTACGCAGCAGCGAAGAATGGGAAATATTGGTTGTGAACGGCAGGCTGCTAAAAATATCTTCCTCAAAGAAAGCAAGGTTAGCCCGAAAGGCGTTTTTCTTAGAAACCAGATCAGTTACTGTGTATAGTCCGCGCCGAAGCACTGCCATCTCCCCCGCCTGAACAATAATCTGATGCCCATTATCACTACGAATATGCTGCTCCCCCTCCTGCACACAAGTAAGTACATGCTGAGCAATATAACTTTGTCGATTACTGGCAGACGTGTTCAGCTCCTTTTGTAAGAAAAGTGCCTGGGGCGACCGGAGCAATACGGTGATAAAAGACTCGTGTAGCAGACGCTGAGGTATGCTAATCATAAGAACAATTCGTTGAAGATATAGTAATAGCCTTGCTTGATTGAACGGGCGAGGCCGCGAGTGGTTGGTGCGCTTAGCCTTTGGTAGTACATATAGATGGCTGAAAATGAGAATTCTTTCTCTAATTGACTGAACCCGACTGCAACATCGCTTGTTTTTTGAATTTGATAAGACATACGCTACCTTTGTAGACCTACTGTCGGTGTGATTGACTAACCGCGAGTATCAACTATGAAAACGATTAACCTACGCAACGTCCTTTGTGCTATTACTTTTGCTGGGATGACTATTTTTACTGCTAATCCCCTGATAGCTCAAAAAGAAAATGCTCCCTCTAGCCCCCAACCGCTGCCCCAGCAGTTTCGGGACATGGTACAAGGATCTAACTCAGTGACCTCCCGCTCGGGTAATGAGTACCGGGTAGTGAGCCTGAACCGTCTGAACCGCTTCTGGAGAAATGCCCAGGACTCTTTGAGTAATGTCCGCCAGAATTTGAAACAAACTCAGGAAAGGGTAGGTAGCCAGGATACTGATCTTAGATCTTTAAATGCTAGTATTCGGGAGAAAGATGCCATTATTGCAGCCAGTGAGCACGAAAGCTCCCATATCTCGGTATTAGGTCTTGACTTTCCGAAGAAAGGCTTTCTTAATTTTTTCTGGATTGCTGTACTAGTTTTAACCTTACTCTTAGCTGGGGCAGTTTACCAGTATCGTAGCAGTCAGACAGTGACTTCCCGTACCCGTCAAGATTATCGCAGACTACAGCATGAACTGGAAGAGTTTCGCAAAACATCGCTGGAAAAGGAACGTCGTTTACGCCGCGAGTTACAAACCGAGCGCAATCTGGTAGAAGAACTGAAAGTAACCGCCTCCCAAAAGCGCTAAGGACGTACCGGAGTTCCATCCCCTTTGCGTAGTTGTGTCCAGTTGTAGTTATTCTTTTCGGGTAGCGGGTACTTCAAGGCTAGTTCTTCATTTACATCAACCCCTAATCCGGGAACTTCATTAATGTACATATAGCCGTCTTTCATCTCAGGGGCACCAGGAAATATTTCCCGCAGAGTGTCTGAGAAGTTCACTGCTTCCTGTATACCAAAGTTCCAGACCGCCAGGTCAATATGAGCGTTGGCTGCGTGCCCTACCGGGGAAACATCGCCCGGGCCGTGCCAGGCGGTGCGCACATTAAACCACTCGCCTAAGCGAGCCACTTTCATTGCTGGAGTGATACCCCCAATCTGAGAGATATGAATGCGGATAAAGTCAAACAGTCGCTCACTCATGGGATTCAACCACTCGTGGGGACTATTAAACAATTCGCCCATAGCGATGGGCACGGTAGTTTGTTGCCGTAGCATTGGAAAGTAGCCAATGTTTTCGGGCGAGAAAGGGTCTTCAATAAAGAACGGACGGAATTCTTCCAATGCCTTAATCATGTTGATGGCATCCAACGGTTGCAATCTCTCGTGTACATCGTGCAGTAATTCTACTTCATCGCCACAGGCTTTCCGCACTTCTTCAAATAGTTTAGGTACTGACTTGGTGTACAAATACGGGTTCATATAGTTATCATCCGGCGTACCGAAATTTGCTTTTTTGAAATCAGGCGTCTGGTCGGTTGTGTTTCCGTAGCCACCTAGCATTTGTGCAGCTCCGTAACCACCCAACTGAATACGCACGTGGCGGTAGCCTTCTTCCATAAAACGCTGCACATTTTCTATCGTCTCTTCCACGGTTTTTCCCCCGCCGTGGGCGTAGCAATCTACCGCAAACCGGGTTTTACCGCCCAGCAATTGGTACACAGGCATCCCCGCCCGCTTGCCCTTAATATCCCAAAGTGCCTGATCTAACCCACTCAAAGCATTGTTTAGTACCGGGCCGTTGCGCCAGTAGGAACTCACGTAGGCAGTTTGCCAGATGTCTTCAATATTGTCTACATCTTTACCCCGGCAAAAATCGTCCAGATAGTCGTTAATAGCCGATACTACCGCGTGAGCCCGTTGCCGAAAGGTGGCACAGCCCACTCCGTATAGTCCGGGTTCGCTGGTTTCTACTTTTACTACAATCAGCTCGATGTTATGAGGACAAGTAGCAATGGCTTTTACTTTGGTGATAGTAACGGGTTTCATGCCTCGGTTCAGGTTTTGGAGGGTATTAGTAGTTGCGGCGGCTGGAACGGTAAAGCCCAATCCGGCCAGTCCTAGCCCTTTTAGCGCGTTTCTTCGGTGCATATCGTTAGTGTTAGGTTGTTTTGCTTAATCTAACGGAAAATAGGCTAGAAAGCTAGTATTATAGTACTTGGTGACTGTCGAACGGTGTTAAAGTATGGAGTAGGACACCAAACTAGAGTGTGATCAATGTCATTAAGTTAAGTGAAATAATGACGATTGATGAAGGAAAGTTGATATTTCAATATTCATCATTCCTTGTTCAATGTTCGATATTCTGCTTTGAGGTAGCCTCTATGGAATAGCCTCTGTGGAATGGTGTTGACGTTAATTTCTTATCTGGTAGCAGAGTGATAATAATTCACGGGGAAAGCTACTGCTCTACTACGTGTACGATATGGTTAGTCCGGTTCTCTACTCCGGGGCGGATGTGTCCCCTCAGGGGACTACAGTCGCGGTAGTCAAGTCCATCAGCGATTTTGATATAGTGCTCATCGGCCATGCGGTTGTTCGTAGGATCAAAACCAACCCAACCTAAGTTCGGAACGAATACTTCTAGCCAGGCGTGGGTTTGGGCGGAGCCCATCATTTGCTGTCCTTGATTGAGGTAACCCGATACGTAGCGGCAGGGTAATTCCTGATGGCGTAAGATGCCCAACATCAGGTGGGTATAATCCTGGCAAACTCCCCGCGGATTAGCCAACACCTCGGTAGCCGGAGTAGTAAATGTGGTCACGCCGGGTTGATACTCCATCATACCGTACACTGACTGATTAAGAAAATTGACATAGCTAAATAGAGGCTGGTCTTTTCCGTAAAGTAGCGTCTCCGGGATTTGCCCTTCGGGCAGTCGGGTAAGGTCAGTAGGCATAATATATAGATAGTAGTCTACCAGAAAATCTTCCGATTGCAGTACCTGCTGTTCTTCTTCCTGAGATAGACTCTCTTCTACCGAATGCAGAATATCCTCCTGCTTTTCTACTAAGCAGGCCGCGGTAAAACCCAGGTGCATAAATGGTTGGTTTACCCGAAAGCAAAGGGCTTCGTATCCAAAGGGGTTTTTTGCCCGAAAGACCGGGCGATTACATGAGTTGGTTACTTCTACCTCTTTTATTGCCTGAGTTGTACTTTCGCAGGGCATAACCAAGAACTCAAACAAAGCCTCCTGAACTACGTGTTGGTAGTTGTTTTCGGCTTCGTAGCGGATACGGTACGTAACCATTCTTAAAAAGTAAAATACTGGCGTTTCAATTCTGATCCTATGGCGTAAAGTTCGTGGCGTAGTGTAGGTAGAAAAGTATCGTCCTGATCCATAATCTCGGGCACGGTCATATACTGAATCTGGGCAGCGAGCTTTCCAATCTTAAATTCTACGGAATTCGCATCGGCAGGTTTGCCGTTACTGATAATTTTTACGTGCTGGCGTAACTTTTCGAGATTGTAAAGGATAGATTTAGGAAACTTGCGGTTAAGAATAAAAAAGTCGGTCACTAATTCGCGGGTAGGACGGGTTCCGTCGTAGTAGTTGCGGCTCATGTCCAGCCCCCCGGCGCTGCGTAGCAGGGTAGCCCAATGGTAATTGTTCATCGCTGGGTTACGCTTTTCAGTGGGTATCTTCTTAATATCTTCTAGTTTCACCAGCAGTATTTGTACCATTTGCAGGGTGCGCTCTAGGTGTATTCCTATGTAAATCAGCGACCACTCGTAGTTTCGTAGTAGGGTGTTGTCTATTACCCCCTTTAAAATACTAGTATTATCAATGCAATGCTTACAAAAGTCGTAAGGCCCCTTTTTGGCAAGTTCGTCGCTGGAAAACGAACGGGTAGTATGATAAAATCGGTTGGAGGTTTCCCACAGGTCGAGTGAAATACTGCTTCTCACCGAGCGGGTATTTTCCCGGAGCATACCAACGTAATCCCGGATAGAGTAAGGATAATGCTCACTGATAGTTAGAAAGGTAATAACCTCATTATCGGTCAACGATAGTTCAGTTTCTTGAAACGAATCAGCGGCTTGTGCCATCTTCAGTAGCGATTCCAGTACTGACCGCTTGCTTAGGGAGGGAGGCATGTCAGACGATGACAGGTACTGAGCTGAAACATAACGGGCCAACTGCCCAATACGCTCGGTGTAGCGCCCCATCCAATAAAGATTATTTGCCGTGCGGGAAAGCATCATGTTGTAGTGTTAAAGTACATAGTGTTATAGTGCCTGGGCTAATCACTCTTCTTCTTGCAATACCCAAGTGTCCTTTGAGCCTCCTCCCTGGGATGAGTTCACTACCAGGTTGCCTCGACGCAAAGCAACCCGGGTAAGCCCCCCCTGACAGACGTACTCCATCTCATGCCCGGTTAGGGCAAAGGTACGTAGGTCAATGTGGCGAGGCTCGAACTGCTGCTCGTCTTCAATGTAAGTAGTGTGTACCGATAACGCCATGGTAGGCTGCCCGATGTACTTACGTCGGTTACCCTTCAGCACTTCTTTAAAGTCAGCCAGCTCCTGCCGCGAGGCACGGTTGCCAATAAACACTCCGTAGCCACCCGACTCATCTACGGGCTTCACCACTAATTCGTGCAAATGCTCCAGTACGTACCGAAAGTCATCGTCTTTCTCACAGCGGTAGGTTTGTACATTCTTTAGTTTGGGTTCTTCGCTTAGGTAATAGCGAATAATATCGGGCACGTAGGTATATACTGCCTTATCGTCCGCCACTCCGGTACCGGGCGCATTAGCCAAGCTGACGTTCCCTTCCCGAAACGCGTGGATAATGCCCGGTACGCCCAGCACTGAGTCTGATCGGAAGACCAGCGGGTCGATAAAATCATCGTCAATGCGACGGTAGACTACATCCACCTTTTTGGGGCCATGCATGGTTTTCATGTAGACGAAATTATTGTCTACGTATAAGTCTTGGGGTTCTACTAGCTGTATTCCCATTTGCAGGGCAAGGAATGAATGTTCGTAGTAGGCCGAGTTGAATACCCCGGGCGTCAGTAGTACACAAACTGGTTTATCAGCACCGGGCGGTGAGATACTTTTCAGCACGTCTAACAAAGCTTCGGGGTAGTTCACCACGGGTTGCACCCGGCTGTTGAAAAATAGCTTAGGCAGAATCCGCTTAGTGGCCATCCGATTAGAAAGTACGTAGCTTACACCCGAAGGACACCGCAGGTTATCTTCTAGTATGTAGAACTCGCCGTCTTTGTGCCGAATCACATCTGTACCGGAAATGTGCACGTAAATTCCGCCGTAGGGCTTGAAGCCCATCATGGCCTTGCAGTAGTTTTTACAAGAGAATATTAGTTCTTTGGGCACTACTTGGTCTTTCAGTATCTTTTTCTCATTGTAAATGTCCGTTAAGAACATATTGAGTGCCCGGTTGCGCTGGATCAGGCCACTCTCTAGGTGATGCCATTCCTGGGCGGAAATAATACGGGGCAGTAGGTCAAAGGGAAAGATACGCTCTACGCCCTGCGAAGAGTCTGAATACACATTAAAGGTTATGCCTTGATCGAAAGAAGACTTCTTGGCGTAGTCGTATAAATCACGAAGGTCGGACAAAGGCAAGCGGGAAAAGTGTTCGTAAATGCCCCGGTAATGACGGCGGATATTCCCTTCTTGGTCAAACACTTCATCTAAAAAATCCCGATTTTGCGGGTAGTTATCAAACAAGGTAGTGAGGTTAGGGTCTTTATCCATCAGGGATCAAAATTACAAACAGTTTAGAAAAATAAGAATAATCCTGAGTATGCAAAATACCATATGGTCATTTTCTTAATTAACCATTAAATACAACCCTAAAACTGACTTAGTTAGATAATTGTTGGGATGTTTAGTTTTTGACCAGTTTTCTTACAACCGTGAGCAGTGACCCTAGGTTTAAAAAAATTGCTCACACCGTGGGAACGACATACTAAGCTTAGGCAAGCTTGTTGACAGTGTTAGGAAGCCATACTAAGTTGAGAGAAGCATGCTTATAGCGCCAGCAAGAGGTCTAAGAGTTCAGTAGATTTAAATAAAGGCCAGCTTAACGAAAATGGTCGGTGAACGTTGGTTAAACTATGAGTACCCAAGAGAAGTTGAAGCAGTTATCAGATACCGAACTTCAGCAGCATTTCCGTCAGCATTCTATCCGGGGATCTATTATTTCATTACTATTACTGATTGGCTTCTTACTACTGTACTTCTTCGCTGATCGTGAGAACACCGTCGTTCTCGTAGCCACTATTACGACTGCGATAATATCCATATTGGTCGCCATCTGGTACCATGCCTATAAACGGCGAATTTATAACGAATTTAGACGAAGGAATACATCGTTGTGATGGGTATTGATCTAATAATCTTCCAACCTCTAAAACCCAATACCCAAAAACAGGCACTTTTATCTGTGTTAGAATCATTTTACTACTGAAAGACCAACTGATCTAGCCTATTTAGTTGGGGTTGCGGCGTATCTGATGAGCAGGGGCATACAAGTTCGCCCATAATCTAGCTCGCTCGGGCGTAAAAAAGGCTGTGAGTATATCCCTAGTCTTGGTAGGAATATCTTTTGCTGCAAAAGGCTCGCGTAGATTAGGTAGTCCCTTTTCTAGTAGCAATTCATCTACTTCCAACCAGTCGGCTAGCCCGACCAGAAAAGCCCGAGGTTCACGCAAAAAGTCTTCAAAGATAAGTGAGCGGAAGTTTCCGTTTAACCCTACGGTTACGTGTCGATCGATATAAATTAAGTTATCTTCTACAATGCGGGCCTGCTCGTACACATTTTTAGTAAACTTCCTCCGTATCCCACTATAAGTCGCTGATACTGGATTGCGATAAAGCACCAGTACTTTCAGCTGTACATCATTCGGAAGGAGACTGGTAAAATCCAGTAAATCAGTACGGCGCATTGAGTTACGAGGCTGGTAGAACGGATACGAAATATCCTCAAACAAGTGAGTGATACCTTCTTTTTGGCACTGATTGACAAGGGTTTGTAGTGTATCCCGGGCCGCAGTGCGGGTATCCCGTTTGAAGAAGCCAAACTCTTGGTTGTAGCGGACGCGAATATCCCAATAGTTTATCAGTGTTTTACGCCAAGCTCCTTCAAGTACGAAGGTCGGTTGCTCAAACACATTTTTTAATAAAGCCCGAAGCATATCATGTCCGGCTCCTTCTACCCCTGCCACAAATAAAAATGTCATCTGATTGCTACTTCTATGGGTGTATAAACACCTGCATATTAGTGCGAAAATTTATTTTCCAAAAGTAAATTAAAAACGGGTGTAATGGCTGAGTATTTGATGAACTACTAGAGAGTAATCACCTAATCAACTTACCTACCCAATGAAGAAGTATTTTTTATTATCGTTGGCTGCTGTGGTTTTAACCTCAGTAGTCTCTTTCGCCCAAGGCAATCCTTATTTAGTAGTTGATCGCCCCTTTGTGGGCATGGGGTTATCCGTGAGTATCAATAATGAAGAGGACGCAAATAATGCCTCATCCAGTCAAATAAATAATGAACTTAGGTCTTTTGATGTTGCACCTACCTACGGAAAATTTATTAGCAACCGCTGGGCGGTTGGTGTATCGTTCCGCATTGGTACTTCTGATGAAGAGCGAACTCGTGTCCAAGATGGGTCTAACAGTACATTTATACGAAGTACTACAGTCGTAGGCATAACCCCATTTTTTCGGCGCTTTATTCCCATAACTGAACGTTTTGGGGCCTACCTTCAGCCTCAGTTACCGTATACTTACCAAATAGGCTCTAGTGAGAGTAAATTTCGTGATCTAAATGATCCAGCTAACAACGCCAGCAGTAGCTCCATTGATCAAAGTCATAATATAAGCTTAGGAGTGAATGGTGGGCTATACTACTTTATAAATCAGCATTTTTCGTTGGAGACTAACTTATTGAACCTAAACTTGGCGTACAATATCGGGAGTCGAGAGAATACTAACTCAAGTGCTCAATCTGATGATAACCGACAATCCAGTGGCACTAACTTCCAAGTAAACTTAGTCAATCAGCTTTCCTTAGATCAGATATTTATTTTCAACTATTATTTCTAAAATACTCTCCAACCAAAATAACTGCTTGAGGGTCATTAGATAAAATAGTTGATGAGTATGAAATGGTTAGTAGCTTTTTTTCTAATAGCATTGCTAGGTTGTAATGAAGATGACATCAGTGACCTAGAAATTCGGGATGATCCGTCTATTACCTCATTGAATGGTACTTGGAAAGTAATCGCTTACGAAGATTACGAACAAGGTGAGCTAATCACTAAGACGGAGGAGAACTCATGGAATATGGATGTCATTATCACTTTTGATGATACTATCAATCCGCCTAGTATTACTGGTAAAAATACCACTAATAGCATATTTGGTAGCTTTGAATATACCGGACATCGATCGTTTCAAACTGCTGGCTTTGCCAGCACCTACGTTAGCCAGCCTGAATGGGCGGATACGTTTGCTAAAATTTTTGAAGAAGGTGAGCAGTTGTTTATCATCAATGAAACGCAACTTAAAATCACTAATACGTCCCGAAAACTCACAGCAATAAAGCTTATTCTGATAATATATTAAGCGGCTCTAGCGGTAGTTCTGAAGTTATGCAGCCCACAGGCAATAAGCATCACCCGGTCGCGTACCTTCTCTATCCGTAAGCGCATCTTTTCTTTAACGATGTTGAGTCGCTTGACACCCGCCATCACATGTTCGGCTGGTACTCGGATGCGACTGATGTCAGCGTTGTCTTGCTTCTGCGACTCGCTAAGTTCTTTGCCTTTAGGCTTTTTATGCGGTCGTAGTACGCTAATGTTGTCCGGTTCATAGCCCTGATAGCCCAAATCTTTTACCAAGACGGTATGATCAGGGTAGCGGTGCCCCACCTCGTCAGCCAGTATCTTATCATGGACACTGCCAGGATAAGTACTGCTCAAAAATAAGATTTGATGTTGCTGATCTATCACCAAATTGTTCTTTACCGTATGGGTTTTCTTCTTTCCGCTGTAGTAGTGTTTTTGCCGTTCATAACATACCGAACGGGGGATACGCCGTTCAGTAGCATCCATTAGCAGTACGTAATGGGTGAAGGTCTTTAGAAATACATACAAGGCGGCCCCGAAGCGTTTAGGTACTGCTTTTAAGCGCTGTAAGGCCGTTTCCAGTAGCGGTAAAAGTAGTTTGAGCCATTTACTTACCCGGGGCTGCTGCATGGCAAAAAACCGTCCGTGATAGTGTTGGCGAGGGTTTTCTTTCAAGTAGCTCAAAACAAAAAGTAACTTTTGAGCACTACCCGGTAGACTGCAACGGGCATCCTCTTCAAACTTAGGGATGCGCCGAGGCTTACCTTCCAAGGTATGATACTGGAAGTAATCCTGGCAAAGTGGGTCAAACACGGACAACAAACGCATAAACTCAATAGGATGTAAACTCGTTAACTGCAATAGATTAGGGTAGTCTGTAGGGTTGTTTTTGGAAGTTTGCATACCAAAATAGCTCGCAAACTACCCTTTTCGTTCCTTTAACATATTATCAGAATATCATTTAATACTCGAAAAGGAATATGAGGTAGTTCGTCGATGACTACTTTCTACTCCAACCACCCCACTCCCAGTCGCGCCACGGCGCCCCCTCGCTATCGACACTTCAAAAAAAATTTTATCTTCCCTGTAACTTTTATTGTCCTCACTTGTCTTGGGGTTGAATATGGTACTGGAAGAGTTTAAAACCTGCGTACTCCCCGTTAAGAATAAGCTGTATCGCTTTGCACTGCGCTTCCTGAATAATGAAGACGAAGCGCAAGACGTAGTACAGGAGGTATTCATCAAGGCGTGGGACCGACGGGAGGAACTTCACCTGTACCGCAGCGTAGAGGCCTGGTGTATGCAAGTAACCCGTAACCTCTCGCTAAACCGACTAAAGTCTGGACATTATCGCAGTACCGAAGAGCTTTCAGGTGATCAACAGGCACAGTTAGAACCTTCGCCTTACGACCAAGCTGAAACGCGGGATGTACTGCATACGATCGATCAATTGCTGCAACGCTTGCCGCAGCCTCAGCAACAGGTACTACAATTGCGTGATATGGAGGGCTACGCCTACCAGGAGATTGGCGAAATCTTGGAAATGCCCCTTACTCAAGTGAAAGTTAACCTGTTTCGGGCGCGGAAAACGCTGCGTGAACAACTAACAAAAATGAATGCTTATGGAATCGACCACCATTCGTGAACTCGTAGAAAAGTACTGGAATGGCGAGACCTCGCTAGAGGAAGAGGCGCAACTGCAACAGTACTTCAGCCAGGAAGAAGCCCCGGCTGATTTGAAAAAGGAAGCTACTTTGTTTCGCTACTACCAGTCCAATACGCGCTTTCGTACGCTAGATGAGCGGTTTGATGAACAACTTACCCAACGTATCGAGCGAAAACAGTCCCGGCAACGGTGGCTGACGTATCAACCACTGCTGCGGATAGCGGCGGCCATTGTATTTGTAGTGCTGGCAGCCATATTATTTCGGACTGAGTGGATGGGTGAAACCAATTCGGTAGCCGTAAAAGACACCTACGAAGACCCCCGGTTAGCCTATGAGCAAACCAAAGAAGCCTTACTGCTGGTATCCAGCCTGATGAACGAAGGAACCCAGCATATGCAAGAATTAGAAACTTTTAGTGAAGCTCAAGAAACTGTAAAAACACAAATCCCATGAAACGATTACTCATTATTGTTATCGCCATGCAATTAGTTGCCATTGGCGTAAACGCGCAAGATAATATCTTAGCTCCCTTATTTGATAAGTTTGCCGATGATGAAGACTTTACTAAAGTCACCATCACCAGCAAAATGTTCAGCCTCTTTACCGAGTTTGAACCGGAAGACCCCGAAACCCAGGAACTGACCGAAGCCATTAGTAAACTAAAGGGGCTTAAGATATTAGCTTCCGACAGTATCGGTAATGCGCGGAGCTACTTTAAAGACGCTACTGCTCAGGTACGCAAAGGAAACATGGAAGAATTAATGTCAATCCGCGATGGTAAGGACGATATGCTTTTTATGATTAAAGAAGAAGCGGGAAAAATCAGCGATCTGGTGATGCTGGTGGGTGGAGAGAATAAGTTTGTCGCCATGAGCCTCTACGGCGAGATTGACCTCAAACAAATCTCCAAAATCTCAAAAGGCATGAAGATCGACGGTATGAAGTATCTGGAAAATATTGATAATGAGGGAGATGACCAGGAGTAATTTATTAACCCGAAAGTTAGCCAGCGTATTTATGCTGGCTTTCACCTGCTCCCTAACTAGCCTAGCCCAGAGCCGCACCGTAGACCAGTTTTTACAGAAGCACTCACCCAGCCAGAAACTCTTTCTCTACCCCAGCACTTTGCGGATGGTAAACCTGGAGAAGAACCCTGACTTCTACGCGCTGGTACGCGATGTTGATAAACTGCGCGTGCTACTGTACGATAAAAACGAAAATAGCTTCTCCCATCAGACCGTCCGCTCTCTCAGTCAGCAAGTACAACAGGAAGACTATCAGGAACTGATGACTTTCCAGACCGATGGACAACAGGTGTATTTGTACTCGCTCGGCGATGATGACACTCCCGAAGGAGTAGTCGGTCTGGTAGAAACCGAAGATGCTATTATTTTGACTGACTTAGAGGGCTTCGTTAATTTACCCGCTTTGCTGCAGTTATTTCAGGGTGATTTCAACTTTGAAGACATCGCGGGCATTGTCAATATCGCGTCTCGAGTACAGGAAGAGATTGAGGAGTAAGGTGCTTATGTTTTCGGGTGTTCAAGTGTTCATGTGAAGTAATGAACCTGAGTGCTACGGTTACATGAACACTCGAACACATTAACACACATCGCACACTAACACCATAACACATTGACACCTATCCTGCACATACAAAATCTACACAAACGCTTCGGTAAGGTTCACGCGGTGAATGATCTGTCGCTGGAAGTACTACCGGGACAGGTTTTCGGTATTTTGGGACCTAACGGGAGCGGTAAGACTACTACGCTAGGGATTATTCTGGATGTGATTAAAAAGAAAAGCGGTGAATACCGCTGGTTTGGTGAGCCACCCTCGGCGGAGAGTCGTAAACGGATCGGGGCCATTCTGGAAACTCCGGTGTTTTATCCGTATCTATCGGCGGTAGATAATCTAAAAATCGTTGCCCTCATTAAAGGAGTAGACGAGAGCCGAATTGAGAAGGTGCTAGAAACAGTAGATTTACACGAACGAAAGCTCGATGCCTTTAAAACCTATTCACTAGGTATGAAGCAGCGGCTGGCGATTGCCTCGGCCTTACTGGCTGATCCGGAAGTAATGATTTTGGACGAACCTACCAATGGCCTTGACCCGCAGGGCATTGCCGAAATCCGCCAACTTATTATTCAGATTGCCGAGCAGGGAAAAACCATTATTCTAGCCAGTCATTTGCTCGATGAAGTACAAAAAGTTTGCTCTCACTTTGCCGTACTGAAAAAAGGTAAGTTGATCTACTCCGGTAGCGTAGATGAAGCCCTCACCGGAACCGATACCGTAGAAGTAGCCGCCGACGATATGAATCGGCTCGAAGAAGCAGTGAAGCAATTTACCCACACCCAATCAGTTCGTCCTGAAAAGCAGTTTTTGCGGGTGCGACTAACTGATAATCGAGGTAGTGCTGACCTAAATCAATTCTTAATAGAACAGGGAATCGTTGTATCCCATCTGTCACAGCGAACCAATAGTCTAGAGCAGCAGTTCTTACACATTCTGGCAGCCGACCAGTCATCAGCCACCTCCGGTAATCACTCCTTCACCGATCAAAAAACTACTAGCCATGCCTAGACTGATTGCTATCGAATGGATCAAACTGAAGAGCTATCGCCCCTTCTGGATACTGATGATTCTGTACTTTGTAGTGCTTGGGTTGGTGCTCAGTGGAGTGATGCTCTTTTTTGAGTATGTGGCGAGCCGGGGGGCTGAGTTCAACGGCCTTGATCCTTCTATGATTCCATTTTATGATTTTGCCGACATCTGGCAGAACATGACCTACTTGGCTACTTTTCTCAAAATATTTCTAGGCTTTATCGTCGTCATCTCCATCACCAATGAATACAGCTACAAAACCATTCGTCAGCACGTAATCGATGGACTCACCCGCTGGGAGCTTCTGGCTGGAAAGCTCTCAATCATTTTGGTAATTACGATAGTCAACACATTATTTGTATTGGTGTTGGGCCTGATTTTAGGATTAATCTACTCTCCAGTGCAGGGGCTGGATGTTATGTTTGAGAATGCTGGTTTTCTGCTGGCCTACTTCTTGGATGTGTTTGCATTTCTGACGTTTGCCCTGCTCGTCGGTATGCTTATTAAGCGAACTGGGTTTGCCATTGTACTACTGGCACTGTATACGCTTTTCTTAGAACCCATCGCTGCCTTGATTCTTTCCGAAGTGTATAGCCAGTATACCTTCACTCAATACTTTCCCATCCGGGCAATTAATAACTTAATTTCTGTTCCCTTTGGTAAGTATGTATTTCAGGAAGTACAGGATTACATTGCCTTCAGTGATATAGCTCTGGTAGCGGTCTACGTAGGATTATTTATATTCCTGAGCTTTCGCCTACTGAAAGCCCGGGATATTAGCGGCTAAAAAAGCCGTGCCCTATTATTAAGACACGGCAACCCCTCTACCTCAAACCCAAATTATTTACCTACTTGAACTGTTCGGTCAACACTAGCCCGTCGTCCGTATTCAGAGAATATCAATGTTACTGCGTTTTTGAGGGTCTCCTCCCGGTTTTTCATTTCAACTTCTAATACTCCGGTCGCATACCCTTGCCACACTAGTTGTTTCTTCTCCCGATCAATTAAATCAATAACTACATCACCTTCTTTGTCTTGGCTAATGTTACTATTAAACGAGGATCCACCCCACCACCAGCCGTAGAAACCCGGGTTATAGTTTTGATTGCCGCTGATTCGTTCTTCTACCACTATTTGGGGACTTACCAACAGATCTGGGTTCTCACTGGATAATGTATACCCACGACCTTCCATTTCCCGCTGCACTGCCTGTTTTAGGCGTTTTTTTACTAGTGTATTGTAGAATAAAGGTTCATCACCACTTATATCACTGTGTTCTTGCTGGAACTCATCGGCCCAGTAAAAGGTGGTATAATCTTCAAACTCAGCGTCCCGGTCATAATCGGTCAGTACCGAATACGAAGTAGTACACTGTACCAGTAACATACTCACGGCGATGATTCCCACTATTTTTATTGCTTTCATATTTATTTCGGTTAAGTTGATAAAATTTGTCTCAGCTTCTTACCAGAGATATAGATATAGACACTCCCGTACGCCCTAAATGCATAGTAGATTTGTGTCTCGAGAAAAGGTTGTTGGAAGTAGATATCTCTCGTGGAAGACTGGTTTAGCCAGTATTAAGAAGCTGATATTTACATTATTACAACGGAAAAATTGCCAAAAAGTATTTGATACCACGTTAAAAATTGCAAACACTCATGCCAATTGCTAGCCAACGTAAGTAGCTAGGCATTACTCTCAATAGCTGCTTCTGGTCTTTCGGAATAACGAGGGTAATACACCATCTTTTTGTACGTTTTTAATAGAGTTTGCGGTGAGAAACCAAGGCGATACATTAAGAATACGATAGCGTTGGCAATATTCACTCGTAGGTAGTGATTTTCTTGGTACTTACGGGCAGAAATTAACGCATCTTCGGGCATAACAATAAACTTACCAGCCCGACGGGATCGGCGGATAAAGTCAAAGTCTTCCATTACAATATAGTACTCATTGTATCCGTCCAATTGCTCAAAATGCTGGCGGGTTACGAATAGCGTTTGATCACCTCCCCGGCAAGGAACCCAGTTAATTCGGGTCAGAAAACCATTGAGCTTTAGAAAAGGGTGCTCACTCTCAAATTGGCTCCGGTAAGAGCCACTGGTGTAGCCCTGTTGCACATAAAAATCGATATCAGCCAGATAGCTGACCGGAGGGAGGGTATCTGCGTGAACAAAATACAAAATATCTCCCTGAGCTTGGATAGCGGCGTAGTTCATCTGAGCTGCTCGCCCCTTGGCGGGCGAATGTAACACTTTAGCTCCCACGGCTTCTGCTCTAACTATAGTGTTATCAGCACTACCACCGTCACAGACAATGATCTCTTCTAATGATTCATTGCGGTGTTTCAGCAGGTAAGACACTAACTCTTCAATTTTTGCTTCTTCCTCGTATGTCGGTATAATGACACTTACCTTCATAATCAGTCAACTGTTCGGATACCCCCTACCATTGTTAGTACAGTTAGAGAACCCGATTCTTTCAAAAGTACGTAAATATTACCACCATTAGATTTTTTCTACCGGGTTTATAAACGACAAATACATGAAAATGCTCACCAATACTTTTCTCTTATTATCCGCATCTTTGCTGCTTATGTGTTCTTCAGCTAAAGAAAGTCAGCGGGCTTCGCACGATAAATCATACCCCAATGTAGCTCTCTCTAAGGAGTTAGTACGCACCGCCCGGGAAGGAAAAGATGCTTCGGGCATTATGGATAAGTTGGCGGCTGTATCAGTAGAGGAACTATCGGCTGAATTGGATACCGACGAATCCAGAAAAGCTTTTTGGATCAATGTGTACAATGCTTCGGTTCAGCACATTCTCACCAGACAACCAGAGCTGTTTGAAGACCGGGGAGCCTTCTTCAAAAAAGATCAGATTACAATAGCGGGCGAACTAATTAGCCTGGATAAAATTGAGCACGGCATTATCCGGGGTTCTAAAATAAAGTGGCTGTTGGGGTTGGTTTCCGATCCGTTTGCCGATCAATACGAGCGTACCTTCCGTACTGATAAGGCCGACGGGCGCATTCATTTTGCGCTGAACTGCGGAGCGAAAAGTTGTCCCTACATTGCGGTTTATGATGCCATTTATATGGATGAGCAGTTAGATGAGATCGCTCATCAGTTTCTGAACCGCACTAGTACCTACGAGTCAGAAAATGAAAAAGTGTACGTCACCTCCCTATTTAGCTGGTTCCGGGGCGATTTTGGGGGTAAAAGCGGCATTCGCGATTACCTTCGTAAATATAAAGTGATTCCTCAAGAAGCCGATCCTTCTCTTTCTTTTGAGACGTACGATTGGACACTAGAACTCGGTAACTACACTGATTTGAGTGCGGGGAAGACGGCGGCTAGATAATTCCCCAGACATTAATATCATTTCTTTAGCTCCCGAGCTATTTTCTTAACTAGCGACAAAGGTATGTTGAGCATATTGGCGATTTTCTGCTGAGTAAACTCCCCTGATTTTAACAATTGCTCAGCTAGTTCCCGGTTCCGTTGTTCAATACCTTTTTCAATACCCTCTTCCATACCTTTCTCCATGCCTTTCTCCATGCCTTTCTCCATGCCTTTCTCGATGGCTTCCTTATAGAAGGGATTATTTTCTAAATCTATAGTGATTGCCATATTTCTGATTGTTTTTGCAGTTGCTTTTCCTAAGTTACGCAATCCTGATAATACCGTCAACTGAGCGGCATATTTACTTAACAGTGCATCCGTTTCGGTAAGTTCTCGCAAACGTGACAAAGTATCTTCTATCACCTGCTCTGGTTTTTTATCTACAAAATCTGCCAGTATCGCCATCACTACCTCTTCAGGCTGTTCTGATTGTAAAAAGTCACTAGCCCGGAAGTCGTTGAGGTTTTTGAGTATAAAGCCCCGGAACACTCTATCATCCTGTAGCATGGTTTTCATCCGGGGCTTTGCGTTACCAATGTATAAAACAAAGTGCCTGATCGGTAGGTCATACCGCCGAAGCAACAAAGCATGGTACTCAGCCATTCTTTGTAGCATACTGGGGTCACTAGAGGACTGAAACTCTATGTGCAGAATATACTCTTCGCCAGTCTCGGTTTCCACAATTCGCACAAAATCGGGTTCCCGTTCCAAGGTTTGCTGAAGTTTATCCGTAATCTCCCGGGTACTTTTAATATGTTCCAGCCCTAAGATTCGCTCAATAATTGGAAGAAAACTGGTGAAAAAGTTTTCCTTCAGTATCCGGTCATTTTGGTTTCCCATACTTTGTCCTTTTGACTTTATGAATGCCCATTCTCGTCAACATAAGGGTATCAACTCAACTATAAGGAATTTTGTCCAGAACATGGGTGACTGCCTCTAAGCGGGCTTTAGACTTTTGGTTAGCATCAATAATAAGCCAGGGAGCATGCTCTGAGTTAGTTATTTCAAACATTCGTTCTTTATACTTGCTGTATTCATCCCATAGCTCCTGCGCTCTTCGGTCAACGGCGGTCATCTTCCAGCGCTTCATCGGACTGTTTTGTATATCCTTAAATCGTTTGGCTTGCTCGGCTTTGGTAATGGAGAAATAAAATTTAATAAGATGGGTATCCGACTGAATCAGCATCTTTTCAAAATCGTTGACCTGCGACATGAAAATCTGATACTCTTGACCCGTGCAAAAATTATTTACTGGCTCTACGATGGCGCGGTTATACCAACTGCGGTCAAAAAAGACAATCTCACCCGGCTTAGGCAGCTGGTTGATATATCGTTGAAAAAACCACTGCTTTCGTTCATCATCGGTGGGAATGTTCAGGGCGACAATTCTAAAGTGCCGAGGATTAATGTATTCGGTAATTCGCCTGATCGCCCCGCCTTTCCCTGCCGAATCCCGCCCCTCGAAGATAATCACTACCTTTTTGTCATTGTCAATAACCCAGTTTTGCAACTTGATTAACTCCTCTTGTTTCTTTTTAAGCTCAACCCGGTAGGCAGCTTCTTCTAGCGATTTAGTAAGGTTGACTTTCTTGTTTCTCAGTAGTGAGTACAGTCCCTCTTTGGAATTTAAGAGGGCTACTTGTTCTTCGGTAATTTCTAGTTTGCTCATGGCTGGTCTTTATATATCAAGATGAAAGGCACTTCTGTGGTAGCGTATGATGACGTTAGGGTCGGGGAATAAAGGAATCTTGGAGTCGCCTTTTCCTTTGTAGTCGAACTGAGATAATAAGTATCGCATACTTTCCAATCGAGCCCGTTTTTTACTGTTGGTCTTCACAATGATCCAGGGACTGAAATTGGTATGGGTCTTACTGAACATCTGCTCTTTGTAGTGAGTGTAATCATCCCACAGTTCTTGCCCCTTCATATCCACCGGACTGAACTTCCAGCGTTTCAGGGGGTTACTCAACCGATCATCAAACCTTTTCTTCTGTTCATCTTTGGTAATAGAAAACCAGAATTTTATAATCTTCAGATTATCTTCGTAGAGTAGGTGCTCGAACTCTGGTACCTGTTCCATGAATTTCTCATACTGCTCCTTGGTACAAAATCCCATCACCGGTTCCACCACCGCGCGGTTGTACCAACTCCGATCAAAAAAAACAATCTCACCCGCGTTGGGCAGTACTTTAATGTATCGTCGGAAGTACCATTGACCCATTTCAACTTCAGTGGGTTTGGTTAGGGCAACTACTCGGGAGGTACGGGGGTTGAGATGCTCTTTGAACCGCTTAATGGATCCACCTTTTCCGGCAGCATCCCGTCCTTCAAATATGACGGCTACCCTCATTTTGTTTTGGGCAATCCACTTCTGGAGGTCTACTATTTCGGATTGTAGCTTCGCCAGTTCAGCTTCGTAGCGTAGTTTTTTCAGGGTTTTGTTGATGGGGATCCCATCTTTAGTGGCAATAGCAATAAGATCGTCCCGGGTCTTGGCCTCAAGAAGGTGCTCAGCTCTAAAATTCATAGGTTGGTTTTATATTGCTTACTACCCCAAACCAAGTAACTACGCTTAGTATGGGTTTGCAATATAATGATTTAGTTGCCATTGAATTGAAAATACAGTTTTGCTCACCTTCAACCCTTATCCTTACTTGGCTCTTTCTCAGCTTTTTCTATATGCTTAAAAAGCCTCGCCAATCGTCAGATAATAGCCACTGGTGCCTTGCCCAAATCCGGCATCAAAGCGAAGGTTGATCTTTTTTTTAGGGTCTAATGTAATGCGTAGTCCGGCTCCGCCCGCTAGCAGAAAATCGTTTAAAGAGAAATCAGCGACTTGGGGGGCAATACCGCCGTAGCCAAGGAACGCCACTGCGCCAATCCGCCAAAACAATGGAGTGCGGTAGGCAACCTGCCCTAGCAGTAAATTCTTATCACGGAAGCGACCTTCAAAGTACCCCCGAAGCTTGCGACTACCTCCGAGCATTGCCAGTAAATGAAAGGGCGGTTCGCCCCGCTGAAATACTCCGTAGCCATTCAAAGCAATTACGTGATCCCAAGGAGTAGTAAAGTAGGTACTGGCATCTACTGAGAGAGTGGTATAGTTGAAATCACTCCCTGTCCAGGAATTATCGTGCTGAAGTGAGGTTTCAACGTACCAACCCCGCCCCGGAAAGAATACATTATCGCGGGAATCGTAAATAGTAACTAGCCCCGGACTAGAGTTAAATCCTCCCTGGTTACCCGTAATATTTTCGTTGGCTAACAAACCTTCGGCATCAACCTCCGTGATTTTGTAGTTTTCAAACCAATAACGCAGCCCGATAAATAAGTTAGACTGCACTCGTCGTAGCCAGTTGAGCCGGATACGGGGAAAGTCTACCTCATAAAATTCCTGGGCTTCTAGCGGAGCTGGGTTACTGATACCATAAAACTGGTACACGTACTGGTAATACCCAACTTCCCCGTAGCTAAAGTATCGGTTCTGATCCCACCGAATTTCGTACGAGGCCGACAGCAGTAGTTGCTTCTGTAGGGTATACACCGTTAGGGCTCGAACTTGAGAGTCAGCGGTATCACCCGGAATACGAAAGGCGTAGATTCCAGCTGCTCCGAAGCCCCAACTAGTTTCCGGGGTAAAGAACACGATAGGCAAAGCAAAGACACGGTTTTTAGGACTATCTTGATTAGTGGAGTCAGTAGATTGAGCTAAAAGATTATTCCAAAACAATCCTACTGCAATTGATACAATAAAAAAGACCGCCTTCTTCATTCAGTAGTCAAGTGTTCATTTAAATCAGCTATTTCAAGATTACCGGATGAAGAAGACCCATAAATAGTACCAAGGTTAATCTCCTCATGACTATCACCTTCAATTTCGCATTTTTTCAAAGAAAGACCTAACTAAATCACCGCAGGCAGTTGCTAGTACTCCGGAAGTTACGAATGTTTTTTTATGAAGAATGTCATGGTGGTAGCAGGTATAGCCTTTTTTCTCATCCGAAGCCCCGTACACTAACCCACCAAGCTGCGACCAATGAATAGCCCCCGCGCACATGACGCAGGGTTCAAGGGTGACAAAAAGGGTGCACTCAGGCAGATATTTTGCCCCAAAATAATCGCAGGCGGCCGTGAGGGCTAGCATTTCCGCGTGAGCAGTGGGATCGTTTAGCCGTTCGGTTTGGTTGTACGCCCGGGCAATAATCCGGTGATTGGCGACCACAATGGCCCCCACCGGAATTTCGCCTTCCTCGTAGGCTTGCTCCGCTAGCTGTAAGGCTTGCTGCATATATTCTTCGTGGCTACGTTCTCCTAACAAATTCTTAAAGTATAATAAATTACTCTTTAGCCAATTTGGTAATCAATGCGACCCAGTTGCCTTCTTCGGGTGGGCTAAGAACTAATTGCTCACTGGCCTTTATCTCAGTACTTTTGTTCCATTCAGAAGTCAATACATTTAACCAGCGAATTGTTCCAGCGGTGTTCAATGCACTTAAGTTGAGCGTAACCTTTCCCTTTGCTGGAAAATAGATCGCGTACGTTTCCCCAGTAATCGCCCGAACATAGGCTTGGTTTTCATCCCGCTCATCCAACAGTTGCAGCGCAGGCATTGCCGCGAAATGATTGTAGGCATTGGTAAGCATTCGCATGCTTTGGATAACTGCCTGAGCGGTATCATTTAATCCCAAACCTGAAGGCGGTCGATGAAAGCGGGTAGAGGCCGCACCAAGTAGCACATTACGTATAAACCGCTCGATCGCATCCTGATTGTTATGCCCGAATTTATTACCGTCCGCCCCGTATACTTTAATATTATTGACCGGGCGAGGCTGCTCTGACTGATGAACCCGTTGAATCTGTCGTGCTCCATTGTCCCAGTGTAATTGCCCCTTGTTATGATTATTTTGCGAAATATCTACGAAAGCATAAGTCTCAGGATGATCAATCGTAGAGCGATGGGCTACGTGATCTAAATCCCAGGGATCCCACATTTCGGTAGTGTATACTGTCTTCTCGTACTGCTCCTGAGCCGTACTTTTAATGTATTCCGACCAAAACGCCCCCCAATCAGCTGTAACCGAAGTTTCATTATCCATACAGTACAGCACATGGTCGTATTCCAATGAATAACTTAGTAGTTTGTCGACAAACGCTTGCTGATATTCCAATACTTTAAACAGGCTCATCTGCGAAGGTACCGAGCGAAAGAAGTTGTTTTCAGTATAGATCGGATGCGTAGCTACTACCGTATCCAATTTAGACCGCTGAACGTCGTAGTTTACATTGTTTTTAGGGTTGAATGGGTTTACCTCCCAATTGTCGCGGTAAAAATCGAAAGTAGCCCAGACCTCAATTTGTACTACAATATTCCGCTGGGCAGTTTCTTCCAAAAAGTTAGCGAAGCGACTCCAGTACTCGTCGTTCCACTCGTCCAGATTATAAAGTCCCTCTTCCGTTTGGGCAAATGCCCATTCATTACCTTCATCGCGACTCGACATGGTGCAGCGAACGTAATTTCCCCCGGCCGTCTGAAGTTGATCCAGATGCTCTGCCAGACCATCAATTTGGAACAGATTATCTTCTACCGAGCCTCCCAGCAGTAATATGGGTTCCCCATTGTACGCCCAAAACTGGGGATGTGCTAAACTGATTGATATGCCGGACACATTTGATTGAGCGAAGGAAATAAGTGGGATTAAAAGGTTGATTATCAGGATAATTTGTCGCATTAGGCTGGGGAGTAAGTTCTTTACTCTTGAAGATAATAAAAATTTAAGTGAAGCAAGTGACAAATTCCGTATTGAAAAATCCCATATTTTTCTTATTCTTGGCATTAAGTCGCAATAACTCATTGAATAATAGTTCAACAAACCTGAGAGTGGCTTACCGTAGAAGTGAGCGACTACTCAACCAAAAATTCATAAGGTTGTATGAAGCTCAAACACATCTACTTGCTAGCTACTGTGCTGGGCACAGTAGTACCTTACTATCATCTGTTCCAGTTCATTGCGGAAAAAGGCGGAAGCTTTCCGGTATTTTTGGACCATCTCTTCGCCAACTCGGCGGCCACTATGGGGGCAATTGATCTTATTATCTCCGGCTTAGTGTTTTGCGTGTTTGTTTACTACGAAGGTAAGCGCCTGAGTATAGATCATCGCTGGCTTTACATGCTAATCTACTTGGTTATTGGGCTATCGGCTGCCTTACCACTCTTTTTGTACGCTCGTCAGGGCAAGCTATCGGTTCAGCATGTTAACAAAGTTGCCGGGTAAAAACCGAATGTACGATTGAAAAAGCTCCATGCTGAAAAGAAAAAGGGCTTGAGAAGGACTCCTATGTCCTTAATATTGTGTTCAGTCGCGCATTAGCCTTCCTTTAGTGCTTCTATTACATTAATAGTTACTGGAAGCACCGGGGGTTGTCCACGCCAGGAGTAGGAGTACCATAGCTTGCTTGATCACTCAGTATATAGGTTTATATTCTAGGCGAATTTTATTTACATTTGAATTTACGGTAATACTGACTGCATGGAAGTACGCATTCTTTACGTAATTGGTCTGCATATTCTGCTCTCAGGAATGTACTTAGAGGGCTTCGCTCAAGACCAGATTACATTCAACCAACACATCGCTCCCATTGTTCATACCAACTGTACACCTTGCCACCGACCGGGCGAAGCAGGCCCCTTTTCCCTTATCACCTACGAAGATGTTGCCAAACGGGCTGAATTCATCAAAAAGGTTACCCAAAGCCGTTACATGCCCCCTTGGCATGCCGATCCCGAATTCAGCCATTTTCTGAACGAACGACGCCTTACTCAACAGGAGATTGACCTCATTGCCCTTTGGGTTGACCGAGGTGCTCAGGAAGGTAAAAAACGGCACCGTCCCAAACTTCCCACCTACGAGTCTGGAAGCCACTTAAGCGCAAAGCCGGATTTGATTCTGACTATGAATGCCCCTTTCCCTATTCCCGACACCGGTACTGAGGAGTTCCGGTTCTTCAACATACCTACTGAGCTTCCGGAAGATAAATGGATTAAGGCTATTGAATTTCGTCCAGGGAACCGGCGCTACGTACACCACAGCCGTATTATGGTAGATACTACCAATGCTATTCGCGGGATTGATGGTTTGTCTGAAACCGATCCTCGGGTGTATGCATTCCAGGAAACACCGCTGGTTGATGAATTTATGTACGGCTGGGTACCGGGTAATTTTCCCGTTTATTATCCAAAAGGAACCGCCCGAAAATTATTCAGAAATAGCGATTTAATCCTGAACATTCATTATGCCCCTTCCTCGATTAAAGCTGAAGACCAATCTAGTATTCTATTTTATTTTACCGATGAACCGATTGAACGGGAAGTAAAAACGCTGGGGTTGGTAGAACGGAATATCAGCAATTTGCCTTTTTTGATTCCGGCCAACGGGAAGAAAACTTTTTATTTGCGATCCAAGGTACTAGAAGCACCGATAGACATAATTTCGGTATTGCCCCACATGCACTTTTTAGGCAAGAGCTTCCGTTCATTTGCGATCACTCCCACAGGTGAGGTAGTTCCTTTAGTTAAGATCGACGACTGGGATTTTAACTGGCAAACCACTTATCTATACGAAGAATTACTTCGCATCCCGAAGGGGTCGGTAATATACGCCGAAGCCACGTATGACAATACCGAAGAGAACCCGGCTAATCCTAATTATCCACCTCAAGATGTAACCTACGGTTGGAATACTACCGACGAAATGTGCAATCTAATTATTTACTACGTAGACGCCAGTGAAGAAGAACAAGCGGCATCTCGGAACATCTGGGAATAAAAAAAACCCGCATCAAATGATACGGGTTTAAGAATTAGATTAGAACCTTTTTCTTACTATTTCACGGGGATTTCCAAGTCACAAAACTCTCCTTCAAAACTAAATCCACCACAATAGTCACTACTAGGTCTTCCAATATTCAGAATTGTACCTGTTTGGTTGGCATCAATACGATACTCATACGTTATCTCAAACGCATCGCCCGGCGCTATATCTGCTGCACTAGAAATTTCAGGGAAAATACCTGCCAGTTGCTGGGCTGAAATGTTTACCGTCACAGGAGAATCGTTGAGTTCCGGACCAAAGGATAGCAATGTTTGGGGGTCTCCCATAGAGCCACCGCTCGGTTGATACTGGATCAACAACTGACCGTCTACTAAGGCCGAGGTTTCGCCACTACGACCAGTGAAATACTGGTGACCGTCGGCAGCTCCATCGAAATCTTCAGCTTCCAGGATAAAGTCATAGGTATCACCAGTGGTTACATCTAATGAATCAGCTTCTTCTGCTTTCGCATTACTACCATCAGCAGTTTTAGCTAGTAAAACCACCGGCACATAGAAATCAGGACGGCGGATGGTTTCTTCATCTTCGCATCCGAGGAGACCAGCAGCTAAAAAAACTGCCAGCAGCGAATAAATTTTATATATTTTTAACATGATTTTTCTAGAATTTAATAGGTTTCTGATTTCCACTAATTACCATCAAAACGAGTTGGGTAAGCCTGAGTATCCCAAAATACTGGGGTAGACTCCCAAGGCGTTTCGGACTGTCGAGTTGCATTGGGGTTGGTATTTAACTCATCTTGTGGATAAGGCAACCTTCTTGGGTAGGTATTCACCGGAATGATCGCCATTGAATTAGGTGAAATATCAGCGGTCAGAGCGATAGGCAACTTGGTTCTACGGAGCAAGTTATACGCCTCCACCGGATTACCGAATAGCGAAATTTGAAATTGCGCCGCCCATACATCTTCGGCACTGGCTAATAAAGGCCGACTTGCATCAGGGGCCTGAAACTGGGCAACAACCGTATTCACATACTCATCTATTTCAGCCGGGGTAGGTACAAACGCAGGGTCTACACTTACGCCAGCAGTAGCCGGGAACGCCAGTACTTTACTTATGTGGGAAGTTACTGCCTCTCTAAAATGGTCTTCCGCAGTACTTCCGGTATTGGCACCGTACAACAAGTTCGCTTCAGCCAACCAGAAATTAACCATCGAGTAGGTAAGCAAAGGTACAACCCCCGCTCCGGTACCATCGGACTGAGCCACTGTCTTTGCACCATTATCGTCGAATAATCCACCGGCAGGATATACTCCAAAGGTAGTACGCGCACCACCATCGTTAGGAATACCGGTACCATCACCATGATCGCGTCCTATGTAGCCATTACCCTGGTAGCCGTATGCACATACCGTTTTCCAGGTTGTTTCATCCTCAAAACGGGCACCATAACCGAAACAAGGGAAATCGTCAGGTACAATGGCATCGGTGGTCGTAGGGTCGAAATCAGTGAGCTGTCGGTAGAAGTAGTAACGCAAGCGAGGGTCCTGAACCCCAAAGCTTTCACCATTTTCAGTTCTTGCACCAATCATTCGCGACATCAAGCTATTACTCATATAATAGGTTTTGGTAGCCACATAGTGCGTCTGATGCCATCTATGACGGGTTTCAGGGGCCAAGGTGTTACCGTATAAGAACTCAAAATCTTCAGCATTACTAGAAATCAGGTTACCTCCACTAGCTAAAGCCTCAATTTGGCTTACCGCACTGCCATCTCCG
Source organism: Bacteroidota bacterium (assembly GCA_039198955.1). Lineage (GTDB taxonomy): Bacteria > Bacteroidota > Bacteroidia > Cytophagales > Cyclobacteriaceae > Tunicatimonas. The sequence goes on from JBCCTI010000001.1 coordinate 91,997, forward strand.
GAATTAGCCAGGTTGATAAACATTTTCAACTTTAGGGTATTACCCATTTTGATCCAGTTGTCAACGTCACCACCGTAGATCACATCGGAACTCGGTACTGGATCACCCTCGGCTAGACCACCCAACTCAGCTAGTGCTTCATCAATTAGGGCCAGAACCTTAGGGTAAACAGCAGCACCATCTTCCCACATGGGTTGAGCAAACTCTCCATTTAACGCTTCATCAAATGGGGCGGCCCCCCAAATATCAATGATGGTCGCAAACACATACGCTTTCTGCAGCTTGGCAACTGCAGCGTGGGCGACTAAACCAGCCTCGGGTGCCGAGGCAATGATCTGCTCCAAGTTTACCAAGGCCAGGGTGAAAAAATTATCCCAGGCGTTGTCGAAGGTCCCCCCGGTAAAGTTGTACTGACTATCGGTAGATTCGTAAACCTGTCCGAGCGTACCAAGGTCTCCCAAACGGGTATTATGCACAATAACAGTGGAGTAAGCCACTTGAGCTGTAGGAAAAAGCAATTCAAGATCTGGATTTACTGGTTCATTAGGATTGTCGTTGATATCCAGAAACTCATCGCTACAGGCACTTAGTATTAACAGTATGGCTACACTTATAGCCATCGTTGTTTTGAATATATATTTATGTGTCATCTTTACGTCTAAGTTAGAGTTAGAAAGTGAGTGATATGTTCACACCAATTCTGCGAGTAGTAGGAACACCCATTAGTTCCAGACCCTGACTTGGTCCATCCTGTACGCCAAGACCACTAACTTCAGGGTCCATATTTAGCGCATCAGGGAAGTTTGGAGCATTGTACCAGAGGTTTCTACCTGAGAACGTGATGCTAGCCGAACCAAAAGGGAGCTTATCTAGTAAACTAGCTGGTAAGGTGTAACCTAATGTTACTTCTCTCAAGCGTATGGTGGTCCTATCGTAAACCGAATGCCAGTCAACACCACCGGCTGCCCAACCATCGAAGAATACGAAGTCGTTCCGAGGGATGATCACATTAGTGGGCTGAAGATTACCATTTTCATCTAAGGTAGGGCCACTTTGCGTTCCTATGAAACCCGTTGCCGCAATTACTGGAGTTCGGTCGGTAACTAAGTTGTCATTCAATACCCCTCGACTCAACATTTGATCCGCTGAATGAGAGTACATGTCTCCACCGTGCTGATAGTCTATCAAAGCAGTAATAGTAATACCTTTGAAACTGATTGTATTGGTTACACCCACCAGAAAGTCAGGGTTAGGATCCCCGATGATCTGCAAATCGGGGTTCTCTAGCGCCTTCCCGCTATTGGCATTCACCAAAGGAACCCCTACATTGCCTACTTCCCCAGTTTCCTCGTCGTAACGAAGCCAGTCTTGGCTAAGGATCTGACCGGCAGGAAAGCCCGGACGGTGCACAATAGATAATTCTGCAAAACCATCCACAACCACTTGTTCAAGATCCCCGAGATCCAATACCTCGTTGCGGTTGCGGGTGAAGGCGGTATAAATATTCCACCTAAAGCCATTCGGTAGGTTAACCGGGGTAAGATCTAGTCCAATTTCAACCCCGTAGTTCTGAACTTCGCCCAAGTTGGTTACTCTAGTTCCAAATCCGGTTGAATTGGGAACGTCAATAGCCACGATCTGGTCAGTAGAGCGACGATCATAATACGTGAAGTCCAACCCAATTCTGCCATCGAGGAATCGCATCTCAGTACCTGCTTCATATTCGGTCGTAAATTCTGGACTCAGTTCAGGGTTTGCCTGACGGCGGTTGGCATTTACCCCGTTAAACGATCCATTACCATTCGTAAAAGGGAACTGGGCATTCAAATTTTGAAACCCTACGTTATCGTTAATTACGAAGGTGTTTTGGGTCAGGTACGGAGTAGCCTCATTACCTACCCGGGAAACACCCCCTCGAACCTTGAGGTAGCTAAAGAAGTTAGGCAGATTAAACGCCTCACTAGGAATGAAGGAGGCACTGACACCCGGATAGAAATAACTTCTTTCATCGGTGGGTAAGGTAGAAGACCAGTCGTTACGGGCTACCGCGTTCACGAAAAGGTAGTCGCGATAAGAAAAGGATAGGTCAGCAAATACTGCCTGGAAGCGCTGTTGCTCGAACAAATCCCGTCGCATTACCTGACTACCAGTATTCACTATGTTGGTAATGGAACGGTCAATGATACCAGTACCAATGATAGTTTGTTGCTCGAAGGTACGCTGGTTTACATTATGACCGAGAATAGCTCTTAGATTAAGATCATCACTAATATTCTTGTCGAAGGTAATCAATAAGTTTCCGTCCAGTTCTTCGCGGAAGATATCATCTACCGTGTACTGACCCGCCGGGATGTTTTCACCATTGGCCGGTACCAGGGAAGAACGACGATCGGTATAGGTATTGAAACCAGCCTGATATGAAACAGTTAACCAATCAGTAATATCATATCCAACCTGAGCCTTACCGAACGCCCGGCTCACTTCGCTATTAATAGGGGCAAATTCTGATACCCAATACGGATTATCAAAGCCATTTCGGTAGTAGATACTACCACCGGTACGAGGGTTTACATAGGGATTATTAGTTAAGTCGTAAGTAGGACTCAATAAGTACAACATACTAATCAGAGACGAACCAGCAGCAGCTCCGGTGATAATCTCAGCCCCTTGCTGGGCGGTACGCTGATTGGTTTCAACGTAGGTTACACTACCATTAACGAAAATGCCATTATCGAGCTGAGCGCGACCACCAAAACTTACGCTGGTACGATCCAATTCTGAGAATGGGATAATACCTTCGTTATCGGTTCGGGAAATACCCGCAGTGAGTGACGTTTTTTCCCCTCCAGCATTAACAGTTACCGAGTTTTCAAAAAGGACTCCATCTTGCCAGAAATTTTCCCAGTTATCGGTATTAGGAAGAACTTGGTTAGGAGCCTCCGCAATCCCCGGAAAAATATCAGCCGCAAATAAGTCGGGTCGGTCAGGATTGTTATACTTTCTGAGGGGAGGGGCAACGCTAAAGTCCTCTCCTTTATCATTTACCCCTGCCGCCAGCCAACGATTTACATCGTCATAACGAGGTCCCCAAGTACCGAAGAATCCGTTGTTGAACACAAAGTTATTACTACCGAAGGTAGCCCCTTGAGTCCAATCACCTTGGTATTCAGGATTCATCGCAACCTGCTCCACAGAAACACCGCTGCTTACCGTTACCTCAAAACCTTTTTTGCTGCCTGCCTTACCGGCCTTGGTCGTAATTACAATAACACCATTGGCAGCCCGGGAACCGTACAGGGCCGCAGCAGACGCACCTTTTAGTACAGTGATAGATTCGATAAGATTAGGATCGAGATCAAGAGCCCGGTTAGACTGGGGATTACCCTGTCGAAAATCATCGTTAGAGCGATTGCTAGAGTTATCGAAAGGAACTCCATCTACTACAAAAAGTGGCTGGTTATTTCCTAATAATGAAGAGTTGCCCCGGATGGTAATGTTGGTAGCCGAACCAACACCCCCTCCCGAGCCTTGAATGTTTACTCCGGGAATTTTACCCGTCAGGCCACGAACGGCATCGGGCTCAGAGATTTGCTGAATGGCTTCACCTTCTACATCAGAGACCGCGTAGCCTAGTGCTTTTTTCTCCCGCTCAATACCGATAGCGGTTACTACCACTTCGGATAATTGGCGGGTATCCGATGTCATTTGTATGTTGATGATAGAGCGACCGTTAATCTCTACCTCTTGAGCCTCTAACCCAATAAAGCTGAACGAAAGGATTTCGCCGCCTTCGGGAACGTTGATACGATAGTTACCATCAATGTCAGTTACGGTTCCCTGGCTAGTTCCCTTCACAATGACGTTTACCCCCGGTAGGGTACCACCATCCTCTTGCGAGGTTACTTTACCAGTGATTGATTGGTCTTGAGCCCACACTTGGGCGGATAAAAGGATTGCCAAGACAAAAGCCCCTATTCCCTTCACGAGGGTGAGCGGATGACCTGACGAGGTGAGTTGTGTAGAATTGTACCTCATAGTTTCACATTTTAGTTTAGTTTAACATATCACAAAAAAAGTCTTAATGAATTATTTCCTCATTTCAAATTGACTATCGCCCGTCCGGCAACAGTATTTATCTGCTAAAAGTAGCATTGAGCATTTTTACTTTCTCAACAGAATAGCAAAAATATATCTTTGATTTTAAAAAGTAACCTTATTGCCTACAATTATTCTAAATTTTTAGAGATTTTACTAACAATATTTGCATATTAGGGCTATTTAGCCATAGTTAATTTTTACAAATGAGTATTTTTCATTAAAAAGTCTTCTCATTTTTACCCGCATAGCTATCTTTTTTTCAATAAACAACCTGCAATAATACATTTATTATAAAAATACCAAAAGTAAAAATTCAAAAATCTGCGTCTTACTGAGCTAATTTCAAAATTTGCGTTATAAAAGGCAGGTTTTATCAGATTACGATTAGTAATTAAGCCCATTGATAAATCGAAGAAAAAAGGTCATCCTATTTTATGTACTTATTAGGATGACCTCTTCTGAGACAAGAAATATGCTATTTCAGTGGAACCAGTTAGACTGTACCCAAATTGTACCGAAGACGACCATTATGCCAAAGACTATGCTAAGCCAAAATCCTACATCGCGGGGATCTAATGGGCCATAGGGCATCAATAACATAGCTAAAATTGAGGCAAAAGCAACTCGGACGATCAGACGTTCCTTGTTCTCGAGGAAAAACATATAAAGTACATTACGGGTAGCTAGTATTACTCCCAAGTAATACTCCGAGTAACTGCCGAAGCCGCTGCCGAGGTATTCGGACGGCCTACCTGCAATCCATTATCTACTCCGGTTAAAGTAAAAGTAGCCGTCCCGGCCGTTGCGGGCAGAATTACGTCAACCGTAATATCCAACTCTCCATTGGGGATGGTAGCCGTACCACTCTGAGTAATTCCTCCAGTTATCTCATAATTCACATTGATATCAGTGTACAGGTTTTCCCGCACCTCTATTTCTACCGATACAGTATCGGTCGGGGCAGCGGTAATAGCACTACCACTGGATAGTTGCACAAATTGCACTTGAGAATCGGAGAAATCCAGACGGTCGTCTTCAAACTCCTCACAGCTACTAAAAGCGAATATAGTAGCTGCGGCTAGTAATAAATATATTTTTATTGATTTCATTAGCTATTCAATTTTTACTGGTTAAACCACATTTTCTCATCCAAAGGCTTCTCTACTGGCGCATTGTCATTAGCTGACACTTCATCAGGAGGTAGCGGGAAGCGCATAAATAAGCCAGTAGTCTGAGCCCCTTCGGGTAGTTCCAAAGCAGGCATTTCGGTTCGTCGCCAGGTGGTCCAACCTTCCAACGGACGAATAATCTGATCAATCCAAGTCATTTCAGCAATTACCTCAACGGCATTAGCATCGGTTAGCGGTGGAATAGTAGCCAGGAAGGCATCGGTTGCCTCATCACCCAATCCCCGGTAAGCCATTGCCGCTCGGGTTGCGGCCCGGAACCGGGTATCAGCTTCTGCTACTCCACCGGGAGCTAATCCCCGAGCGATGGCTTCAGCCTCAAGGTATAATTGTTCCTGATACGAAAACAATACATCAGGAGAATTAGGACGTACCAATTCAAATGTACCATCTTGACCAACTGGGGCAGTACTAAGTACCCAAGCTGAGTTAGGATCAATATTATCGCCGGGAGGTACACCCATCACTTCACTAGTGGGATCTACTTCACCACCAGGAAAAGGTTGGAAATACACACCAAGACGCGGGTCACTGTACTTCTTCATAACATTCACCATGGCTTCGCTGGCAAAGTAGAAGAAGTTCTGCGCCCCAGCGAAAGCGTTTAATGTCTCCCAGAAAGGATTGCGGTTACCCGACTCGCTGAAAAAGGGGAATTCAGCATTATCAGCAGCAGAGGCGATCATATCACCCTCCTGGATTAAAGCGGCAATATCTCCTGCCTTAGACGGGTCGGAGTCTACCATAATCATTAAGGTGCGTAGCTTTAACGATTTGGCAAACTTGCGCCAATTATCCATATCTCCCCCAAAAATCAAATCATTATTGGTGATTGCTAAGGGGCTTTCTGGATCGATTTGAGCCAGCCCTTCGTCCAATAGACTAAGCACCCCGTTAAGCACTTGCTCTTGTGGGTCAAAAGTAGGATTGGGTGACTGTAGCTCTAATGTTTCAAAATTAATATCTATCGCTTCAGTAAAGGGGGCATCTTCCCAAATCAATGTAGTAGATAAAAACGTGAACGCCCGGAATATTTTACACTGAGCGGCAGCATTGTTATTCACCGGATCAGAACTTTCGGCACCCTGAATAGCTAAGGTCAGATTCTTCTGAATTTCCCGATAGTGGGCCCGCCAAGTATTTCCGTTAGAAAAGATACTAATAATGTAGCGCTCGGGGCGGGTAAATACGCCTGCGCCTAAATTTCCACCCCCGGACCATAGTTGAGCCGCGGTAGCGGCAGTAGGGCCAAAATCAATGACCCGGTTATTAGAGTACTGATTCAGTGCCCCGGTGAACAATAAAGGTGGTTCAGCACTGGTAGCCCGGTTGGGGTCTTGGTTTACATCCAGGAAATCACTCTCGCAGGATGAAGCTAACCACAGCACCGAAGCTAGCAGTATGTATTTCGTTTTATGTAGTAAATTCATAGTTATCATTATTTTTTGCTGCACAATTCTTAGAAACCAAGCTGCACGTTAAATCCAATGCTGCGCGAAGACGGAACACTGTTAAACTCTACGCCTTCACCAATTAAGCTAGTGCCAAAGAAGTTGGTTTCCGGATCAATGTGAGGAACCTCACTATGGATGAGTAGCAGGTTACGTCCTTCAATACCTATTGCAACTTTTTGGAAGAAGGTGTTTTCTATTAGTGATTGAGGCAAAGAATAGCTTAGAACCACCTCACGTAGCTTCACATAGGTAGCATCAAAGATGTTACTCTCAATAATACTAGCTCCGGAGTAGGTTCCCCAGAAATCCTGCATAGACCGAACGGGTACATCATTAGGTCGGAAAGTACCATCTTCGTTCTCAATCACACCCTCATCAATAAATATCTGTCCGCGGTTGGCTAGGGTTTCTACGGCTCGACCTGCAGAGCGAAGCCCTTGCACCGTATTAGACCAAAGTTTACCTCCCTGCCGCATATCAATCAGAACGCTGAGGTTTATTCCCTTGTAGTTGAAGCTGTTCTGGATTCCCAATAAGTAATCGGGGAAGATACTTCCGAAACGCTGACGGTCGCCTACTTGCCGTTCACCCGTAGTTTCGTTGATAATTAGCTCTCCGGCATCGTTCCGTAGCCAGCCCGCACCGTACAATCCAAAGTCTTCACCAGGCTCGGCTCGTACTGAAAGTCCACTAAACCCACTGGTAAGGGCTAATTCATCCAAACCGGGGGCCAGTTGTTCCACTGACTGGCGGTTGCGGGTAAAGTTAAAGGTTATGTCCCAATTAAAACTGGAAGTCTGCACTGGGGTGACACTCAGCAAGGCCTCTATTCCTCGGTTTCTGATTTCTCCAATATTAGTTCTTACGGCCTCAAACCCCGTAGATTGAGGAATTTGTACGGAGATAATCTGATCGGAAGTCAGGGTATTGTAGTAGGTGAAATCAATGCCTACCCTTCCGTCAAAAAGTTGTAATTCCGTACCAATCTCAAAGGTATTTTGGTTTTGCGGTAGGAGAGAGTTTCCGGGAGGAATAGTATTAGTAGCGGCAAACGCTAACTGACCTCCGTGCGGGTAGGTATTATCTGCTACAAATTGCGTAAATAAGTCAGGTTCGGGAGTGTAGGTAAAGGCTAATTGATAAGGATTTTCGTCACTACCTACATTGGCCCAACTAGCCCGTAACTTACCATATGATAGTATATTATTACTAATACCCAACGCATCAGTGAAGATAAAGGAGGTACTTACTCCTGGGTAGAAGAATGAATTATTTTCTTCCGGTAGGGTCGAACTCCAGTCGTTACGAGCAGTGAAATTCACGAAGAAGTAATTATCGTAATCGAACTGAATGTCAGTGTATACTCCGTACAGGCGACGAATGTTAGAGAAATTTTCTGGGGTAGTTGCATTCGCATTCGGATATACATATAGGTTATCGGCACTCAAATCGCTAGCCCGTACCCGGGTTCGCTCATTAATGATCTGGTTCACATTCCAGCCCACTAGGCCTCTGAAGCCAATTTTACTAGTAACGTCTTTAGTAACCGTAGCAATTACGTCTGAGTTTACCTGTCGCTGGAAGATAGTACGGTCGTCAAACTCACCGTTTAGACGGTTAATGGTTCCTTGTCGGATGATAGACCGACGGGTTTCATCAAAAAAGTCAGTACCAATTCGCCCCATAATATTTAACCAGTCAGTAGGGTCGTAATCCAGTTGAATGTTTCCGTACATGCGCTCTACCCTATTGTTCAATGGGTTATTCTGGACTACCCAGAACGGATTATTTACAGTGTTATTTCCGTTGACTCCAATGGCGTTTCCATTTTCGTCAATCACATTGTTCCGCAAAAGTTCAGTATCCAAGGTACGGGGTAAACCATTCACCTGGCTCACTACAATGTTAGGGTCATTACTTCCCTGGCGGGGCCGTCCGATACCTTCAGTTCGCACGTAGTTTATAGATGCCCGGGCTTTCACTTTGTCAGTTAACTGAGCACCAGTATTAATTGATACTGTATTTCGGTTTAGCTCGTTTCCGGGGATAATTCCCTTCTGATTGAGATTGGTAAATCCCAAGCGGAAATCTAACATCTCGTTGGCAGTACCAAACGACACACTATTGATGAGGGTAGTTCCAGTTTCGTAAAAATCACGAACGTTATCGGGAAAGGCTTGTAGGGGACGATCTTCGCCGTTGTAAGGAAACTGGGGAAAGTTTTGTCCCTGCACTTCGCTTATGCGCGGACCCCATCCGCCAGTAAAGTTGTTGGAGTCAAACACCCCAAAGTCGCCCTGAGCGTATTCATTCTGAAAATCTGGCAATCGGAACGGGCGGTCGAACCGTAAGGATGAATTAACCTGGATAGATGCTTGCCCCTGCTCACCTCGCTTCGTAGTGATCATAATTACTCCATCCCGGGCTCGCTGACCGTATAAGGCTACGGCCGAAGCTCCCTTTAGTACGCTGATATTCTCAATATCGTCAGGGTTCAAGTCTCCCGCTCGGTTTCCCACGTCGGCACCACCGCCAATAATATCATTACGACTTCCGTTAAATGCATTATTCGAGATAGGCACTCCGTCTACCACGAACAGTGGCTGGCTGGTTCCAGCCAGTGAATTCGCACCACGGATTTGTACTTGTACTGAACCACCAGCAGTACCCGACTGGCTGGTCACCCGCACCCCTGGCACTCGCCCGGAGAGGGCATTTAGGGCATTATCGGAGCGAACCTTGGTAAGCTCTTCACCGTCAACAGTAGACACCGCGTAGCCCAATTCTCGTTGCTCCCGCTCAATACCAATGGCCGTTACAACTACTTCTGAGAGCTGCTTCACATCGTCGTTCATGGCAACATCAATGGTGCTTTGTCCACCAATAACAACATCTAGTGCCTGATAACCAATGAATGAGAACTGAAGTACTTCAGCACTTTCCGGTACATTTAGCCGATAGTTTCCGTCAATATCAGTGACGGTACCTACGGTTGTACCTTTTACAATGACGTTTACTCCCGGTAAAACTTCGCTATTGGTAGCTGAAGTGACCTTTCCGGAAATTGTTCGGTCTTGAGCAAGCGCTACTGAGGCCATGCCCCATAACGCAAATAGGAACAGCCACCTACCGACTCCTGAAAGTCGGTAGGCCCACTGCTCCACTACGTAGTTTGTAGAACTGTTCTTCATAAGATTTAATAGAATTAGTTAAATTGGTAAATTAAAAAATAGTAATTGCGGTAGTAGCTGATCCCGAAACATATCCGGGGCAAGGGTCGGTTAGTTTGCACCAATCGGCAAAATGTATGCATGCCGAATAGTGCATCATGTGCAAACATAGCTTTTGAAATTTCAAAAGTCAACTTTCTATGCTTTCAAAATAGTAAATATTACAATAATCTTACATGTGATAAAAAAGAAATGTAAACCAACGGACTATACATATCATGAGAGGATTAACAATAATTGATACTCAAAAGGCTTAATTATTGTTCGAATTGAAATTTAGGGATGCTCGATTGGGTTATTTTTTTCTGACCTTCATCTGATTTGCTCGGAAAAAACCTCTTGTCGATAAATTTACTCGTTAGAATTATTGAAATTCAAATATTGTAATTTTTACCCCTGTTTTTATTTGAAAATTGGAAAAGTATTTTCCTCAAATTATGCTTTGTGCTTCACTAAATGACGTACTTGACGCTTTTCCTAAACCTTCGTTAAGTGTGCGTAGTTTCCCTAAAAATACTTTGTATGAAACGAATTAAACCAAAACCGGGACAAGAGTCAGTATGGGATTATCCGCGCCCGCCCCGGGTAGAAGAAGTGGGCAAGCACGTGCGGGTCGTATTCAATGGAACGGTTATCGCCGATACTAATCAGGCTAAGCGGGTACTAGAGACCAGTCACCCGCCGGTGTACTACATTCCACCTCAGGATATTAAGCTGGAGTTTCTGCATCAACTCCCCCAGACAACGTACTGCGAGTTTAAGGGGCAGGCAGGTTACTACACAGTAAGAGTAGATGATAAAGAAGCCCCAGCCGCGGCTTGGTTTTATTCTAGTCCGGTAAAGGGCTACGAAGTTCTAAAAGATCATGTAGCATTCTACCCTAGCAAAATGGAAGCTTGTTATGTAGGGGATGAGCTAGTGCAAGCCCAAGAAGGTGATTTTTACGGGGGCTGGATCACATCCGATATTGTTGGCCCATTCAAGGGTGGGGCCGGGACTTGGGGTTGGTAAAGACTTTCGATTTTGATCTTCCAATACCTTTTAAGGTATCTAGATATTGTAAGGTCTCCAGTAAGGATGCGTTGCTCAGGTGAGGCTTTACGTCCGGTTGAATATTAACGTAACAGTAATAGGATCTATCCTACCAGATCTCTGGAAGTTACGCCAAAACATCATCAAGCACTACATAAAAATCATCCATAAAATACCTTCCCCGCAACGGCCGCGAGAAGTCACTAAAGGGTTGTATCTTTTGCTGAGCATCGTAGATATACGCTTTCCGTTCGTAAGGGTCAATCAGCCAGCCAAATGTGGTACCATTCGCTACATACTCCGCCATCTTATCCTGCAACTCTTTCAAGCTATCGTTTTTAGAGCGAAGCTCCAGCACAAAATCAGGGCAGACTGGGGCGAATACTTCCTGTTCCGCTTCGGAGAGCACTTCCCACCGATGCTTCAGAACAAAAGAAACATCCGGCGAGCGGGTAGCCCCGTTGGGTAATGTAAACCCAGCTGACGAATCAAAGAAATAACCTTTCTTATGCTGGCGATTCCAAATAGCAAAGTCGGTGTAAAGATCGAAATTTCTATTGCCTGATAAACTTCCGGTAGGAGCCATGATAATAATTTTTCCGGTAGCATCGCGCTCAATGCGTAACTCATTGTTGTCTTGACAGAAGTGAAAGAATTCTTCGTCAGACAAATGGCGAAAAGCGGTTACATCTAATTCAAACTTTTCCATATACCCGTATTGACTTCTTTTTTTCCTGAATATACCACTTATTTTTCACGATTGTTTTATACGACGGCGACCTACCCTGTACTCCTGCACCGTGTCAATGAAGCAACGAACGCGGTCGGGGGAAACATGGTCAATGGGGAAAAGATCTCTTACTTCAGTGCATCGTATAAAATCTCGGCGGGATGCAGTGCAATGCGCCCTGTTCCGTCCTTAATTTGATGGCGGCAACTGGTACCGGGAGCCGCGATAATCACATCTTCGGGTTGTTTACGTACCGTAGGGAATAGCACTAGCTCCCCGATTTGCATGGATACTTCGTACTTATCATTTTCGTAACCGAAAGACCCGGCCATACCGCAGCAACCCGATGGAATCATATGCATTTGATAGTTCTCCGGCAGGGTTAACATCTTTTTGGTGGGTACTAGCGATGAAAGTGCCTTCTGATGGCAGTGACCGTGCAGCTTAATTAAGCGGTTTTCACTAGTAAAGCTATCTGAGGTAATCATGCCCCGGTCTATTTCGCGAGCAATAAACTCATCAAAAGTGTAGGTATGGTTGGCAATACGTTGAGCAGATTGCTGTTCGTCGCCTCGGGTAAGGTCTATATATTCATCGCGCAGCGTGAGAATCGCGGAAGGCTCAATACCAACGATGGGGGTTTCTTCACTTACCAGGTGTTTCAGATGGGCGATATTACGCTGGGCAATACTGCGGGCTTGGCGGATGAGTCCTTTAGAAAGAAAGGTTCTTCCACTTTCTTCGTGCTTAGGAATCTCCACTTCATACCCCAACTTTTCCAGCAATTGAATTGCTTTGATGCCAATCTCAGTATCGTTGTAGTTCGTAAATTCATCACAGAAGAAGTACACTTTGCTTTTAGCAGCTTCTTGGGTTTTTACTGGTAATTCAGGAGAAGCAATGGATAATCCGCTACTACTGATCATCGGGAGCTGAGCTTCCAATCGGGCTTGGTACCACTTTCGTAGCGTAGTTTTGTACAACAGTGGCATGGAACGCTTGCGCGCAAATCCGCTCATCTGTTTGATAATACTGCTAATCAGCGGTTGGGTAACCGCCCAGTTGTATAGCCAAGGCGTGTACGCAGCTAGTGAAGTAAGCAGCGTGAAATTAGCGATCATGCGCGTCTGCAGTGGTATTCCTTTTTTATCGTAGTAGTGCTGTAAGAATTCAGCTTTCATTTTGCCTACATCTACGTTAGACGGGCACTCGGCTTTGCAACCTTTGCAGGATAGACATAAGTCCATCACTTCCTTGATCTCTTCGTGGGCAAAGCGATTAGATTGGGTAGAGTTGGTCAAGAAATGACGGAGGATATTAGCTCGCGCCCTTGTAGTATCCTTCTCTCGCCGGGTAGCCATGTAGCTGGGACACATAGCCCCTCCGCTGAGATGGGTTTTACGGCAATCACCCGAACCATTGCACTGCTCAGTAGCCCGTACGATGCCCATGTTCCGGCTAAAATCTAGCACCGTATCAATTTCGGGAGTGGGGTGACCCGGCATGTAGCGCAACTGCCGATTCATGGGGGGAGCATCCACAATTTTGCCGGGGTTAAAAATATTATTGGGGTCCCAGGTATGTTTGACTTCGCGGATCAGCTCGTAATTTTTGTCCCCGATCATTTGCTGAATGAATTCAGCCCGTAACCGCCCATCGCCGTGCTCCCCACTGAGCGACCCCCGGTATTTTTTCACCAAGTCCGCAATATCCTGAGCAATGGTTCGGAACATCGTATTTCCATCTTCTGATTTTAGGTTCAGAATAGGGCGCAAATGTAACTCACCATCCCCGGCATGAGCGTAGTGAACACAGGACATTCCGTACCGCTCTAACGTTTGGTTAAACTCGGCAATATACGCTGGTAAATCCTCAACGGCCACGGCCGTATCTTCAATCACGGGCTGGGCTTTAAAATCGCCTACTACATTACCCAACAAACCGAGTCCCGCTTTACGAACGTTCCAGGCTGTCTTGGTATCCTTGTTGTAGAGTACTGGAAAATGATAACCGTAACCTTCAGCTTTCATCTCGGCGTACATGGCCTCGATGGCAGCATCTACTTCTTCCCGAGTGTCACGGGCGAACTCAATCATCAATACTGCCTGGGGGTCACCCTCAACGAAGTAGGCATTTTTTCGGTACTCCTGATGGGCACGGGTGCGCTCAATGATGTGGTGATCCATCAATTCCGAGGCCCCAGCACCGTGCTTCATGGCGATGATATTGGCCCGTAGGCTCTCATCAATAGAGTTGAAGTGGGGACAGGCCAGACCTACCTCTTGGGGTGGCAAAGGTAAGCAACCTAATTTTATCTCCGTAATAAAGGCTAAGGATCCCTCAGAGCCGCAGAGCAGCTTACACAGGTTGAAGGGTTCATCTCCCCCGAAGACTTCGCTATTCAATAATACGTCTACGGCGTAGCCTGTATTCCGTCGCCGCTTAATTTCAGGGCGAGGGAAGTGATCACGAATTTCTTGTTGAACTACCGGATCAGAAAGTCGATCGCGTAGCGTCCGGTAAATTTGGGTCTCCAGCGGACTAGCTCCTTTCTCACCCGCGCATTTTCGCTCAAACTCCTCGGGGGTGAGCGGTTTAAATTCAGCAAAGCTACCATCACTCAGAATGGCGCGAACTTCCAGTACATGTTCACGGGTCGTTCCGTAAATGGGGGAGTGTAGCCCACAGGAATTGTTACCCAGCATTCCGCCAATCATAGCGCGGTTAGCCGTAGAGGTTTCTGGGCCAAAAAACAGCTCGTACTTTTCCAAATACCTGTTCAGGTCATCACGAATAACTCCCGGTTGTACCCGTACCCAGCGTTCGTGCAGATCAACTTCCAGAATTTCGGTAAATTTCTGGGAAATATCTACTACGATACCATTACCAACCACTTGCCCTGCCAATGATGTTCCGGCCGCGCGGGGAATAAGGGACGTGCGGTAACGGTTAGCAAAGCGAATGAGGGTGGCAATATCAGCCTCCGTTTCGGGTACCGCTACTGCTAGGGGCATCTCTTGGTAGGCCGAAGCATCGGTAGCGTACAGCGTTCGCATCGCCTGATCCGTAAACAATTCTCCTTGAAGCTGCTCAGCTAATTTCTCCAGATTCATAATGGTGCAGACACAATTCGGTACATGTACTACAATCTAATGGGTGTATAAGTTTGAAATGGAAAAGGGAGAACGGAATACGGAGAAGGGAAAAAGTTAGCAAAGCTGAAGAATTCACATCAATTCGTTCTCCGTTCTCCATTTTCCTTCCTCCTGTTTTCCGTCTAACGTTTTCCCCACTGAATAAGGAACGTGCCAGCCATATTAAGAAGAGTAAATCTATTGAATAGAGTCTTAATCCTCGAGATTGACACTAGTAATTTGTGGCTCTTTAAGAGGAGAGACCAACCTCTCACCATTGATGAAGGTTCCATACAAAATATCGAAAAACATCATTTCTTTGAATGGTATATTTCCGTAAGAATGAGTCAATGTAATCTCAATCAATGCATTACTTTCAAAAAATAGGAAGGTGTATATCAAATATACTTCCCCATCTTTCTCTCCTTCAAAAGCAAGAAAGCAGAACCTACTATCTATTAGAAAAGCAGTTTTTTCTAGCAGTTTATAATTTTCGCTTACAGAGAAATAATAGACACCAGCTGCCTCCTCAAGACTAGTAGATTCATCACCTAAATCATGTTCTAAGACAACAAATATTCTGTTATCACTTTTATCGTCAGGTGTTACATCAGTAAGAAAAAGTGTTTCCTCTCTTTCTATCAGTTCCCAGATGGTCGGGAAAATTATTGAAAGGGATTGGTCATCTCTATCATATATCTGCCAATCTACTTCAAAAGCATGATCATCAGAATAATACTGCCAAAGACCAATTTTTTGCCCATTAATGAATTTACCTTTCTGTAATAATTTTTGACCGCTCGTAATTTTAAACTCTCCGTTTTCTAAATACTTACTGATGCTACCCTGCGCAATGACATTTTCATCCGAGTATAGGACATGGTGATAGTCATTACTTTCTGTACAACCAATAAATATTGTAAGAATGATGAGCAGGTATTTTTCTTTCATATTCTGAAACTCATGCTATCTTTTCCCCCACTGAATAAGGAACGTGCCAGCCATGAGAAACAATACACCGATTATTTTTTTGATATTGATCGGTTGGGCTTGGAACCCCAGCCAACCGTAGTGATCTACCACTACTGAAAAAGTGAGCTGACTGGCGATGATGAGACCAAAAAGTTGAGTGGGGCCGATTTTAGGGGCTATCAGAATAACAGAGGTAATGAAGAAAGCACCCATCAGGCCACCGAGCCACATCCACCAGCGGGTTTGAGCCACGTTCTGTGCAGTCAGCACTGAGAAATCAGAACGCATAATGATATTGATAATCAGAAGACACAGCGTACCAGATACGAAAGAAATTAGTCCGGCGATGAAGGGATTGAATGAATGGCTCAGTTGGGTATTAGCACCTGACTGAATTACGACTCCCATTCCAATTAACAACGGAATGAGCAAGAGCAAGTATTGCATGAATTAGCGATTGAAGCAAAAAAAGTAAAGATAGCAGAATCGCCAGAAAAACCTTAGCGGGTAATGCTTTACCGCGCGGCGACTGCCTCAACGATAGCCCGGAAGGCGTACATTCGGTCAGCTGGATACCAGTGAATAGCCTGTCGTAAACACTGACGCGCAGCGGTAAACTGTTGCTGATTATAGTAAAAAACCGCTGTATTGAAATACGAAAGCCCTAACAACTCATCCATGCCAACTTTAGCCTGAATGGGTTGAGAGTAAATAGCCGGATCAGCTTCTTCAGCTTGATATTGCGCTAGACGTTCGGCAACGGCAGACTCGGTCGAGATAAACCCACCCAATGGGTCCGTGCTCTCTATAATCGCCAGGCTTCCATCCAGAGGAATTTCCAGATACATGTGGTACGTCATTTCCCTTACTGAAAAATTGATATGAAGGGCGTCGAGTAGTAAAGCGTAGAGTGCAGTACCCGATACGCAATCGTACTTACCGCTTTTTAGCAAATTATCCAGGGTAGCATACTGCTGATATTCCTTCAGGTAATTACGATGAACGTAATAGAAAAAGTGCTTGAAAAACTGCTCAGTAGATCTAGATTTTTTCAACTTTTGGTTCAAATGTTGGACAGTACGATTGAGAGCCCTGTACTGCTCCTCAATTTCGGGAGCAGTAATAGTGGATTGAATTGTTACGAACTTATTAAATAGATCAGGTGATACTCTGACTTTAGCTAAGTCGGTATCTCGTAAAACGGGGCAATCAGGTACCGACAACGGTTGAGACAAAACGGTAGTAGAAAAAAATAGGGCAAAAGCCCAAGTGTATAATCGCAGCATAGCAAACCCTCCTTTCTAATGTTAATTAAATTTAACATAAACTTAACAATTAATTAACATACATTTTCTTTTTTTATTGGTGAGTTTCTCACGTGTAAATATCGCCCCGTTTTAGTCAGTTTATTTTAACCTTTCCGAGAAAATATTAGATAAATCGAAAAATAGGGTCGGAGTGTCGCTGGTAGTAGTTACTAAAATTTGTAGTTTCTAGGGATTCAGTACATGCTGAATCGGTAAAAGGTATGATAGATACGTTGCTTCGGTAGTGCTAAAGCGTGTATGTTACCCCAACATTAGCCGCAATCTGAGTGAGTCTTGGTTCAGCGCCTAACTTAAGGTCAGCGTCAAACATCCTGTCTTTTATAGAAAAAATAGGCATCGGTGCCAGGAAATTGGAACAGGTACATTGACATTACCCGCCAGTGCGGAGTAACTGAGCGCGATACTGAGGTACTCACGTGAATGTTATCGTAAGCGCTCATTCCAAGCAATGTAGCATTAGGAGTGCTAAGGAAATGTTAGAGGGAAAAATCACAAATCGGTGCTGTCGGCAGGTTTGCTGTCGATTCCGGTTGCTTACTCTTTAGTGCAATACGGTACGAGTAGGTTCTTGGGTAAACCAGGGCATGCTTTACATCAATCCTTCTTCTTTTTTATTCCAATCGTGAAAGTAGGGGCCCTTTCGAGCAGGGGAAATGCCGGTTAAAAACTTAGGAAGTGGGGCGCACATGGGGCCACTACTCATACCACAGGCAATGCTAGGATACACGTAGGTGCCAAAAAAACGACTCCTTTTCTTTCCTATGGTACGTTGGGCATCCCAAACTTCTAAGGCTGCCTCCTTAGGGATCGGCTGGCACATAGAAATATAATCCCGGCCAGGGCGTACTGTCCGATAAAACCCAATAATACTAGAGACCAGATTTTCGGCGGTAAATCCACTGTCAGCACTCCACCCGTAGGGAAACTCCGGTTGCACAGTCTGAAAACCATACATCACTTCCATAAAAATTGCCAAGGCTACTGATTCCCGCTCGCCCGACGACAGACCCGAACGCACGTAGTAGCTCCGGGCAACGCCTTTAGAATACCGATTGGGGGGCTGACCGTACTGCACCCTAAAGCCTGGATGCTTTAAACTATGAGTTCCAGCTTCACCCACCATCCTCGACCACAGGCTACGGGTTTTAGCCGGGCGAGCCTGGGAGAGATCAACCCACCCACCTAGGCAGGTGTAAATAAGGCCGTAGTCTTTATACACACTGCTAGGGCCATCTACAATATCAGTTCGTTTCAGCATAAGGTAAGGCAGTTAGTATGATAAAGATACAAAAGAAAATAATTGGGTTGTAAAGCGTCCGTCATTGTACGCAAAGTGTTCGTTATCGGACAAGTGATATGAGTAAAAAGGCTGTTTATAGCAATTTTGGACTGTTTTCTGATTTGGCACAGTACTGGATTTAGTATTAGTGTCATTCAGTAAAACAACAGTAACCCAAAAATTTAAAAATCATGACGACAATAAATAACATTACCCCAACTTCATTATTTGTAGATCGCGAAAACGCTACTATTCCTTACAGTGCCTCGACCATTGAGTTGAACCAACGTATTGCCCGGGGCACTACTCCATTTTCAGAAATTGGTCGCGGTAAATTTCGCAAACTATTTAATCGCCATACCACTGCTTTTCGGCGACGATAAGGAACGAAAAATAACATTAATCCAACTTCTCACAACAAGGCTGCTTAATAAGCGGCTTTTGTTTTTTGGTGCCAAAAGTATAAGAATTTTTGGCGAAGAATGCTTGTAAGATGAGACGGTAAATTTCTAAATTAGCTTACGGAGTAAAATAGACTCGATGTTATGAAAAGCCTGGCTGTAATTTTATTCTTTTTTACCTATTGCTTAGTCAGCTGCTACCATAGCGAACTAGATATGAATTTGGAAAACTTCAAGTACGAAACTGCGGCTGTACTGGTATTGGATGAATTGGGAACCAATGAGATTCCTAAAGAAATTGGACAGTTAACCCATGCCGAAAGTATTATTGTTCACGCAACCCGTCCTGAAGGAAATATTCAACTTTATCCACCCGTATCATGGTACGAGCGGCGGGAACTAAAACCACCCTTCCGAACCCTACCGAAGGAGATTGGGCAGCTTAAAAACCTAAAGACACTTAGACTGATACACTTGGATATTCACGAACTTCCAACTAACCTCAGTCAGCTAGAGAGCCTAGAGTACCTTGACTTATCCTTAAACAAATTAGATCTGACCCAAGAATTACCCAAACTAAGAGGCCTTCCTAACCTGAAGCACTTAGCTGTGTGGGGAAATCATTTCGACGAAGCTCAGATGCAACAGTTCCAAGCTGATCTTCCCAATGTTAAGCTTGAGTATAAAAGCGAAGAGGACTCTCGGTTAGAGTAGAATGATCAAGTGAGATCTTGTATAATATTATAAAATCATAGACAAGCGCACACATCAAATCTATGACCTATTACTTATACATTAGCTGTTCAATATCATTGACCATTAGCCTATGAAGAAATTATTAATCGTGCTAATTACCTCTTCTTTTCTCTCTTAGCCCGGTATTAGAGGTAGCGCATTTAGGTACCCTTCTTCCAGCTCCACATGACTGCAAAGCCTATATCTACCATTCTGTTTACGAATGGGGTACGGGAAAAGTAGGCCACTACTCCAAGATATTTGGATAGGGGCCCTTACCGCGGGGATGTCGCCATGGTAATTCAAGAGCGTTTCCTCGGCTAGCAGCTTGCTGAAGCTTAGGAAAGCGAAGGGGCGATCAAAATGGTAACGCAGGGTGTAGGCCTTGTTATTGCCCTGACGGTGGTAAGCTTAATACTTGTTTCGTAGTCGAGGCATGAGATGCTTTGACTACTCTAGCTAATTTAATCAAGCTTCTGGCCAAAAATTGCGCGATTCCCGCGAAAGCATCTGGTTAGCTTCCCGGTCTCTCTTGAATTTTTCTTTTTTCGGGTTCCAGCGCAGTGGACGGTTCAGTTCATAGGCAATATTACCAATATTACAAACGGTAGCCGTTCGGTGACCAACTTCTACATCACAAATGGGTTTAGTTCGCTGTCGTATAGCATCAAGCCAGTCGCGGTAGTGGTCGCGACTTTTATAGAGATGTATTTCATTTTCGCCAATTTTCTGATTTTTAAGATTCTCAGGAACATTGAGAAATTGACGGCTTACTTCAATCACACCGTCAGTTCCTTCAAATCGTATAGCATTTCCTTTACCAAAATCTTCCCGCACCATTGGTGTTCCGCTATCGTACAAATAAGTAAGCACGGGGTAATCCTTACCATCGGGCGGAATTACTTCTACTGGTCCGCTATCGTCCATTCCCATCGCCCACTGGGCAATATCAAACATATGAGCACCCCAGTCAGTCATTAAACCGCCACCATAATGTTTACAATACCGCCAACGGGGCCAACCGTCCCAACTCAGTGGTGGGGCAAAGAAGGAACTATACTCCCGCTGTGGGGCTGGCCCCTGCCACATATTCCAATCTAAATATTTGGGTTCAGGCTCGACGGGTTGTTCACAGGCGTCAGGCGGTCCACCTACACTTACGACTATTCTTTTAATGTCTCCGATGTACCCGTTGGCGACCAATTCAGCCGCCCGATGAAAGTCTTCCCAGGAGCGTTGCATACTACCGGTTTGAAACACTCGCTGATTCTTACGGGCTGCTTCTACCATCGCTCGCCCTTCTTTTACGGTAAGGGACAGGGGTTTTTCGCAGTATACATCTTTTCCAGCTTCGCAAGCGAGTATGGATGCCGTAGCGTGCCAGTGGTCGGGTGTAGCTACAATTATGGCATCAATATCTTTGCGCCCTAGCAACTCCCTTAGATCAAGATAGGTGTCAGTTTGGCTAGTGCTCTGGTTTTTATTTTCTTGATAATAAGCTGAGACTTGCTGCTTAAATTTGTCGAGCTTTTGGGAGTCAGCGTCACACGCAGCTATTATCTGCACTTCGGGTATTTCGATAAATTTTCGAAAGAGGGTACCCTGAGCTTGTTTCCCGGTTCCGATATAGCCGATAGTAATTTGGTCGCTGGGGGCAGTATATCCTGTACCACCTAGCACCCTACGAGGTACGATGCTGACTCCAGCTAATGCTGCGAGGCTGGTTCCAATAAATTTTCGGCGGGCGTACGAGGAAGGGGCTTTTCCGTGGTTCATGGCTAAAGGTTTGTCATGTATCAGCCATGAAATATACGGAAACTGAAAAACTTTTAAAATCTAGTAGATGAGAATATCTATGATTTATCTTTGCTACGTTTCTTTATCAGAGTATCTACGGATCTATCAATGTCCTCGAGGGTGGAAGCAATCTGGCGAAGTTCATTCATGCGCTGAATCTTGCTAAAACGCTCACCATTTTTCAGATTTTTCGTTTGTAAAGCAATTTCATCAATGTTACTCTGAATTTGCCGAACCGTATTCTGAATGTTAGATTGGGATTTCACGTGTAGTAATTTTTTATGACACGACTCTATTCTGGTGTAGAGCTACAATAATAACACCTTTTTTTATCACACATACAATAAATATTGATAATTGTTATGATATTTTTATTGCACATTCCAAATATTTAAATATTTCACTATCCACCTGAATAATTCATGGACAAAAACTCCTTAACTGATAACCCTCTCCTCTTAGGAAGGGCTTCTTCTTGCTAATTAATCCGAATAAACAACGCTTTAATCGGGAAATTTTTTCTACAATCGTAGACTGATGAACACTAATGTACCTAATCGTAATGACCAGGCAAGGGTACGAATCCAGTTAGTGTTAACCAGTCTTGCAATCAGTTTTTCATCATAACCTCGCGTAACTAACTGGCTGTGGATGGGAGACGAAACAAGAAAGGTAACCAGCCAGATGACTATCAACAATACGCTAGCCGTGCTTATCAGATATACTTCATTCTTACCCCAGAATGCTGTCTGTGACCAACAAGCAAGAACCAACTCTACAAGCATCAGAGGAACTACAACGTACGAGATACTTCGCATATGATGATACTGAAAATCGACGAATTGAGTTTGGTCCACGTATCTGAACCCAGGATAATGCACGAGTTGCACTATCCAAATTGATCCGGTAAGTGCCGAAGTAACTAGTAGTTGGATAATGATGAGTTGTTTTACCATCAATGGGGGGAATAAAAAAAGCTGGAAACGCAAAGCGTAACCAGCTTTCAATAATCAAAATATTAACAAATCTAAATTAAGTACTTTATTTAGCCAAGTTTGAAAGTGATAGGTAGCACCATTCGTACCCGTACTGGCTTTCCGCGCTGCTTGCCAGGCTTCCACTTGGGCGAACTTTTCACTACCCGAATGGCCTCCTGATCGCAGCCAGCACCAATGCCCTTGATCGCCTGCACATCAGTTAAGGAACCATCAGTGTTTACAACAAACTGTACGAATACCTTCCCCTCAATACCCATCCGACGAGCCTGCGAAGGATACTTCATTTTATCACCAACATACTTGTAGAAAGCAGCCATGCCCCCCTGTGGCTCAGGTTGGTCTTCCACTACCATAAAAATCTGATCGGTGGTCTCTTCTTCAGGCGCTTCCTCAAAGACCATTTCCTCAATTTCAGTATCTTCGGTGATTTCCACGTCGAGATCAATCTCAATCTCTTCTTCAATTTCCTCTTCGTCAGGAACCTCAATAATTTCGGGTTGCTGAATTTTTGGTGGCGGTGGCGGTGGCTGCTCAGTAGGAGGAATCTCCATAACGTCCTCGAAGGTATCATCTACCTCTCCTAGATCGACTAGCGAGTTTCCATCGTAGTCTTTCCACTCGAAGGCCAGTGTTACCAGTGCCAAGCTAACGACCAAGCCAATAGCCAAGTGTAACCCAGTTCTTTGATTTAAATCTGCTTTTGGTGTTTTCTTTGGTTCCATACGATTTGTGTATAATTATTACACTGTAATATTAAGGTGTAATTTACAAAAAATAAACGAGCCTCTCAAATTAAGGAGGCGTATTTTCCAGGGGTAATGCTGTTTACCAGCGGTAAATCGCGAAAAATACTCCATAGCCAACAAAACATCCTACCGTATTAGCGATAGCATCATATATATCTACTACTCTACCTTCCGAAAATAGTTGCGTACCTTCCAAAACAGAAGCGTACCCTATTGATATTATTAACGCGTAAAAGGCCGCCTTGTTGTGTAACCAGTGGTAGGTACGTTGCTTAGAGAAGCCGATGGTCATCAGTAAAGCCAGTACGGCAAATATCCCAGTGTGCACCAGTTTGTCTACGCTCAACAGTGTAGTACCCGTTTGTGGCATGTGCTGCCCTGGCAAAATAATCAGGATCAGGATGAACGCCATCCAAAGTATAGTATACAGATTAAAACGCCAGAACATAGCGGCTTGTGTTCTTCCTCAGAGTTTATGAGAGATTCTAAGGGTAATTAGCAAGAACTTACTGCCCAATCACTTCCTGATACGCTTCTTTACTGAGCAATTCGTCTGGGCTAGTTGAATCACTAAGTTGAATCTTAATCATCCAGCCCTTTTCGTAGGGGTCTTCATTGACTAGCTCAGGGGCATCTTCTAAATCGGAATTAACTTCTAGTACCGTTCCTGCCACAGGCATGAATAAATCTGATACTGTCTTTACGGCCTCTACGGTACCAAATACTTCACCGGGCTCTAGTTCCTCGCCCTCGGTTTCAATTTCTACGTAGACAATATCGCCTAGCTCTTGCTGGGCAAAATCGGTAATGCCAACGTAAGCTTCGTCACCTTCTACTCGTATCCATTCGTGGTCTTTGGTATACTTGAGTGAATCAGGAATGTCCATGCGCTAATAAATAAGTGGTAAATGAGTATAAAAATTAATCTGATTTCTTGCTAAAGCTAATTTGCCTAAAAGTACTTTTTTCCTGTATTCTAAAAAAATTGCTTTCAACTTTATTGCGCCAGATTGAAACGCACCTGGGTGCCAAACTCGGTGGTAGTCCGCCGGAAAGAACTGGTGACCAGCGGATTGTTAATGGTACGGTTGAAATAGAGTTGAATATTGAGCCGTTCGTTTACCCGATAATCTAAAGTAGGACGCGCCTGAAAGTTGGTATTTCCGTTGGTAATGGTGTTATCGTCACCGATCTTACGCTGCACCGTCTTAGTATCTCTAAACGACATAGCCAGATTAAAAGTAATATCATTTTCCAACGTAACGGTACGTCCCTGCACCCGGAAAGGTAGCTTAAATTTGTCTTTAGTGAAGCCAAAGGTGAAGGTAATCGCTTGGCTAGTAAGCTCGGTTACCTGGGCATTAGAAAGATTAAGCGAAAGGCTGCGTTCCCGATCGTAAGAAACCCGACTGGTCAGACGACCCTTGGTACGAATATTTACTCCAATCAGCGGAGAAAACCGTTCGGTAATAGCTACTTGCTGCACAACATACAAAGGTACAAACACATCAATTGACTCACCGTCCTCGTTTTGAATGGGCTTTACCTCGCTAAGTTGGGTTGGGTCGTAATTTTCTATACGGTTGCTCAACTCTAGCGGGGCATCTTCTAATGTGTACTGAAGCGAGTTAGTGAAATTATTCACGCTATAGGTAGACTGATAAGCATGGTTGACGGTAAACTGGGAAAATACATCCCCTAAACCGGAAAATAGGCGAGGCAACCCAGCGTAATCAACCCGCCAGTTGGGCAAGGGAATACGCGGGAAAGGCGACAAGCGGATTCGATTAGCATCTTGCCCGGAATAAGCCGCCAAAAATGCTGGGATCAGAACATCCTGGGAATTTAGGTCGTAGATGGCTTCATCGCTGGGGTTGGCTTGAGTCAGACGGTCGCGAACGATGGCTCGGTTGCTAGCAAACTCCTCAAATACTTCTGAAACGTTTTCAGCATTATCCTGATTAAATGCGGTCTGGATCGTTAAAAACGAGATATTATAGTTACCCGACCGGGCCGGATTAAAGGAATTAAACCCTCCTAATGAATCCTGGCGATAAATTTCCTGATACGTACTAGTTACCGACTTGCTGAAATCAACCTGAATGCGGAAATCGCGGAAGGGCTCAATATCAGCCCGGACGTTAACATTCTCTACTTGCGATTGCTGGAAGGGCATAGTTAGCAACTGCGATGGCGAGAGCCAACCCCGCCTCGCCGCCTCAAAGCGAATGCTGGGATCTTGACTACCCAGTAGAAACGGAATGCCGGGAGAGTCAAAGGCATCGTTAAGACCAAGCAAATAGGGAGTGAGAATAAAGCCGGGCAGCATTGTACCCTCGTTTAAATTGTAAGTTACGTTGATGGATCGCAAGGCCATAATTAGCCGGAATAATCCTTTTAGTGCTTTCAGGTCGGGTTTCGGCTTTTCCTCTTGCTGGGTGGTATCCTGAGCATTGCGAGGTGGTTGCGGCCGGGCAGGGCGGCGCGTCCGGGCACCGTCGTTTATCCCCTGTAAAAACTTCACCTTATTATAAAGGCCAACCATGTCGATCCGCCCAGTCAGGCTACGGTCGCGGTTATTCTGGATGTTGTTCCCGATATCTTCAAAGGTGTTGGTCACCGTGGTAGGATCGAAGGCTCCTGCCTGCCAAGTATAACCTGCCTGATAACGAGCGTCAGCACTCACCCAATCAGTAATTGGGATCTTATCGAGCGGAACGGCGTAAGTAGCAGTAATAGCTTGGTTGTAATTTTTCATCCGCCCAAAGTTCCGCAAGTTCTGAATTACCTCGTCACGCTTAGCTTCGGTGTTAAGTTCACCGTCGGGTTCGTCAATAATGGCGAAAGCACGGGCACTGTAATCCAAAGCCAGGCTTTGGGTCAGGTTCCACTGAAGATCGTAGATACGATTAAACGTAAAGGCTTTCTCATAAAGTGGCTCTAAGCTGAGTAAATTCTCAGCCCGGTACTGGGTTTTCACAAAATTGCGCTGCAAATCGCCCCGAAAACTGATACTGTTGGGTACTGGTGAAAAGTTAAAGTCCTTGATGAGAGCGAACCAGGGCGATTGTAGAAAGTTGACATTGGCAAATGGTTGAATATTTACCTGAGGAAAGCTGTAGTTATAGCCTACCCCACCCCGTACCAGCCGTTGCTCGTAAGTAGCCGTGTTGAAGTTGCTCCGCACCTGATCGCTGTACGAATACGAAAAGGTAAAATTAGAAATATCGAAAAAGTGATTGCGGGTATTCTCCCCTACTTTATTCTTACGGACATTCGTAAAATTTAGGCTACGCCGAACTGATTGATCGGTAACAATATCCCGATAATTTGCCCGCTCCTGCGGATTGGTAATATTACTTAGAGCAGCATCCAGTGGAATATCCGGGTCACGCGGGTCGAACTGGGGCACAATGGTTCCCCGTTCGTAGCTGGCGAACATCGGAATTTGCAACCCAAAACTCTGTGGAAAAAATTTGTCCAAGTTTACGTTCGCCGACACATCGTATTCGGTAGCTTCCTCCCGGGTACGTTCCGAGATACGCGATTGGATTCCGCCAAAACCAAAAGTAGAGTGTCGTATCGAAGCGGTCACGTTTGCAAAATCAGCCAACTTGGTGTTTAAGCGGGCATTAGCGGCCCAACCACTGGTGCGGTCAAAATCACCTACCCGCAATTC
Organism: Bacteroidota bacterium; assembly: GCA_039198955.1. Classification (GTDB taxonomy): domain Bacteria; phylum Bacteroidota; class Bacteroidia; order Cytophagales; family Cyclobacteriaceae; genus Tunicatimonas. The sequence goes on from JBCCTI010000001.1 coordinate 118,797, forward strand.
ATTCGCCCATATACAAAGTGACTGGGGGGCGCGGTCGGGTGTAATGGGGTTGCGTACCCCGATCATCACTGTTTGCACGGTACTCAGCTCCGGACGACCCACTACGGTTACTGTATATTTTCCTCGTTGTTGGCTAAACGGTAAGGTAATAGGAACGTTACTTTGGTTACGAGCCGATTTTACTGCTGAGAGCACATCCAGGGCAATATCGATTTCATTTTCTTCCGGCCACACCACCCGTTCATTACCTTCCCCGCCTACACCTGGCGGTGATAGCACCAGAGGCACTTCAACTTCGTAGTAGTTCTGATCGAAATCAGTACCTAACCGCAAGAAACCAGTAACTGTACTGTCCTGAGCAGTTTGGCTCTCGGCGTGGAAAAACATACGGATGCTGCCGTAGTTGATTAAATCCAACGTCATGTTCTTGTAGGCCGCCCGGGCATCGCCATCCCGCAATTCGTCAATACATAGCTGTAATGATTGCTCGTTCACTCGCCGTTCCACCGGGGAGGTATTATCCCGGTCGCGGCGAAAACCGGGGGGCAACGTGTAGGGCGAGCCTTCCTGAGTAGGGGCACCATTCTCTTCAATGTTCACGGCTGATATAAAGAATCCTGGATCATAGTCTTCGGAATACTCTCCCAGTTGCCTCTCACTCAAATCCTCAGTAAACCGCCGCCACTGGCTACCTACCAGTTGGAATCTGGCAAACCGTAGTACTACTGGCTGGCGAAAATCCGTAAGAATAGTGCGGATATACCGGATAGATTTAAAACCCTGAATATTACCCTGCCGTCGGGTGGGTTGCCGAATGGGAATGCGGAACTGGTACCAGGTCACATTTCCCGACCCGGTAGGAGCAGTCACCGCATCCACAATATTATTTCGCCCTACCTGAAGCTGGCCGGGACGTAAGTCCACTTCGTACTCGTAATATTCTTCCAGGTCACTGAGGGTATTGTCGCGGTTCAGGTCTTCATTATCGGGCACCTGGCTTCCCGAGGGCACAAAGCGGGTATTGTTATTACCACTTACAATGGGAGTGTTGCCCTCTTGATTGTTAAAGTTCTTGTAGCGCTCTACAATCTGCACTCCATTATTATCCAGTTCATCACCCAGGTAATACTGAAAGTTATCCGCCGAGGGGTCATCAGCTACGGCTTGCTGGGCGGCGGGCGAAAGCCGATTGAAGAAATCGTCGGCAAAAAACTCGGCTTCTTCATCGTTACGCACTCCTTCAAAGCCTACATCCTGATTATTGCGAATTTCCTGCGAGCCATTGCTGAAGTAATCCACCAGAAACTGGTCACTAGGAGTACGTCCCAAATTGCCTACGTTCACCTCACCACCCTCATAGTCTTCGGGCAAACCATTCTCGAAGAAATGTCGGTCATCCGGGATTACATCTTCTGATATACTGCCTAGGTTAAAAATCAGCTTTCCCCCGCTGGTATTAATTTCGTTCACCCGCCCATCGAGTACTCTCCCATCTTCGGAATTGATAAACGGATCGAGCATCCAGAATTCAATGTACTCGATATTGGTTTTGTCGAAATCTACATCGGAAGTGATAGCACGAGTAATGCCTCCCCAATTTTCTTCGGGGTTGGCTAGTAGCCCTTGGTCAGTCAGGTTAGGATTATAGTTATAAGGCCCCCGCTCTTCGGGAAAATAGGCAACATCGAAAATGGGTAAGTTAAAGTTGATTACCTGTTCATCCTGAAAGGGAAAGACCTCTTGAGGGGCAACCCCCCGCTCGTAGTGATTAGTAATATCTCCCGCAAGAGGAATACCACTGGCCAGATTACCCCGGGTAGTATAGAAAGCAGTGTTATCTACTACATACCAAGATAGCTTGGCCCGACGATAGTTACGCCCAATGGGCCCAGCGGTAGGATCAATAAAGGATTGATCCTCAGTTTCTGGAGCCGAGGCCAGTACCCAGTTTTGCCAGCCACTCAAACCAAAGGGGGTTACGGTGTTTTCAAAATCGTCGATGTACGAAGTGCCATCGCCGTCTACAATGTTGGACGTTCCCGGAATCAGTTGAGCAAACTCCGCATTGAAAGTAACAGTAGATGGCTCTTTGGTCTGAATAAGCGGCAGCGCATCTACCATCTTCGTAATAAAACGGGAATCCTTACGATAGTTAATATCAAACCCGTACTTCGTATTTCTAGTAGGCTCATCGCCAATGCTCACCCGGCTAATGATAGGTCGTTCGTTTAGGTGCAGAATTGTTCCACCAATACTAATGTCATCGTTTACGCGATACTCCAGCCGGGTGCCGAAGAGTGAACGCTGCTGAAAGTTGAACAAATCAGCCTTTTCGTACTGAATCTGAATTCGTTTGCCTGAGCTCAGTACGCCTTCGTTCAAGATGGTGACCCGCCCTAGATTGTAATCAACGGTAAAGTCCACCCCCTCGCTCAGCGGGGTGTTGCCGGCAATTACCTGTACGGAGCCTTCGGCAATATTGATACCGGGCAACATAATCTCGTTGGCCGAACCCGCTGCAAAACTACCGACAATGAAAAATTTATTTTTATTGGTATTTAGTTCGGCATCTGCCTTGGTAGTATTGTAAAGAGAGTTATACACGTAACGATCCACCAGATTATCTTCAGCACCTTCTACAAATTGTGCTTCTAAGTGGCTGCCGAACGGCTCTAGTACTGGAAAGATGATAAAGCCCTGTTCGGGATTAATCGTAACCCCTTCAATGTAATCGAAGTTACCATCGCCTCCGTCCTGGGGGTCATTATTCTGATTCAGGTTGTCTAGGTTGAATAGATTGACCAACTGCACATCGCGGGTGTTTTGCCCTTCGTGCAAACTGGGGTTATCAATGCCCGTACGGTCATCGCGGTACACCACCCGCAGTTGAAAACCTTCGCGGGTAATCTGACTAGCGTTGAGATTATAGATATTTTTCATCATCAAATCCCAAGTGGGTACCTCGGTATTGATTTTGGTAGGACGCAGCATCTTCAGAAAAATCACCTGGTCTTCTGACAGATTCTGGTAATCCTCAGTGAGCTCCCCTACCTGATAGCGTTGCCCGTTAAAGGTGTATTCGTAGGCAACCGCCAGAACTTCGTCGTTTTGCAGACGGCGGTTTAGGCTGATGTACCCCAATTGACTATTAAAAGTGAATTCACGCTCGGTGAGCTTACGGGCAGCGGTAATCACCTCAAAGTCTGTAGCTTTCTCAAAGCTGAAGGGCGCGCTTTCTAAAGTGGTAGAGGTTTGATTAATATCGCGTAGCCCCGCTGTGCTCAACAGGTTTTGGTATAACTGGTTAGCTTCATTGCGGCCTGGTCCACCCTGTCCATCGCCTACTTGCGGATTACCGTCCCGGAAAATTACCGAACCTTCGCCCAAGTCCATAAAAGCGGCCATACCCCGCAGGGTTTCGGTGTCGTTGTTCCGGTTGAGTACGTAAACTTCTACCCGGGTAACGTTTAGCCCCGAGGATATTTGTTGGGGCAATCGCAGCCAATCCTGGTAGTTGGACCGGAAGAAGTGGTTCAGGAAGAAGTGGCGGTTTTCGTCGTATTCTGAGCCTATAATTTCAAACTCACGGTTTTGGGTTCCGCTCTCAATGGTAATAGCGTCGCTGCTACCGCGCTGCACCGAAGCTACACTGGTGACGAACAACCGGCCAAACTGCAACTGAGTCTTAAACCCAAATAGGCTTTGCGACCCAGTAATCAGACTATTGCTAACAGGCATACTAACGGTACCTATCTCAATTTTTTTGATGATCTCGTGATCGTAGCCCGTATACTCTACCTTCACATTATTTTGAAAATCGAAGGAATTATTGTTGTCGAAATTAGCAGTTATCTGCAATTTATCCCCGATAGTTCCGATCACATTTAGGCTAATCTGCTGGTCGAACTCAAAGTTTCCGTTCCGCTGCTGCCGAATGGGAATATTGGGATTAAAGATACGCTGGAAACGTCCGCCAAAGTCTAAGGTAACAAAGCCGTTAGGACGAATGTCTACGTATGTTCCACCAAACAGCCGATCAAACACTGGAGTAGTGTAGATAGGAGGAATTAGTCGGCGACCGCTCACCGCACTTTCCCCATCCAGCTCGGCCGAACGGTTACGCCAGTAGTCACGCAAAATACGTTGGTTCTGAATCTGCTCGTACTGATCAAAATTAAGGAAAGCCGGAGCGCGGTAATCCAGTCCGTTTACCTGTTCATAAATTGAATAATTAACTGCGGTGTCAATCTCAATTCCAAAATCTAACTGGGTAGGACTCTGTAAATAAAGGGGAGATCGGGGCACCCGGTTTGATAGTGGATCGCCGTAACGGTCGGACAAACCGTATTGAGGGCGGTTGGATGGTTCGTAAGGCTGGTTGGAGATATTCTCGGGCGGAACGTCTATGGTATCGCCCGGAATAGTATCCGCCTGAACGGTGTCTGATTGGGTAGTATCGGCCGGGGTCGTATCCTGGGCAGTTACTGCCAGCGTGCTGAAGATCAGGCAGCTCGTTAGCAATAGTATTTTACTGTAGTTGCGCTTCCTCCCGTAGCAGCGTTCCGTTGTATACTGTAAAACCGTCAGTCGCAAGTTGGCGATAGTTTATTTACGTGGTTTTGAGGGCAAGCTTAATTACCTCTTCTAAGCGAAGTTCTTCGTTTTGCTTACTTTTTTTCCAATCGGCTATTACTTTGTCAATGCTTTTTTCGGCGGCAGCCCGGGTGAAGCCGAGGGTTGTCAAAGCAGATAACGCTTCGTCCCGTAAGGTATTGTATGACGTTGCCGGAAGGCCGTGTACCTTTTCGGTAGAACTGGTAGCCACGCCTTCCTTACGGATTTTATCGGCTAGTTCTAATACAATTCGCTGGGCGGTTTTCGCCCCGATACCCTTCACGCGTTGTACCGTTTTAGCATCTTCGTTGGCGATAGCCCCTTTCAGTTCATTCACTTGCATAGACGACAGCAGGGTAAGTGCCAGGCTGGGCCCTACTCCTGAAATAGACAATAAATCCAGGAACAACTTTTTTTCAACGGGCTGGGCAAAGCCAAATAAGGTTTGGGCATCTTCTTTTACGTGCAGGTACGTATGAAGCTTGTAGGTAGATTCTTGCTCGAGGGCTTCGTAGGTATTGAGTGAAATTCTTATCTGATAGCCTACGCCCTGCACATCAATTACTACGAAAGTAGGGTCTTTGTGGGCAAGCGTTCCTTTGATATAGGCATACATGCAATACGGTAGTCTGTTTAGTGGTTGGTTGCAATTTTACATTTAAATCCGAAATTGCCATCGGCAATCAATAATAATTCATTGGCGCACGTTTCAGTGGGTAGCAAAAATCATTGCTGAAAGTATGAAAAAAACGGTAATCATCAGCACTATTTTAGTCATTTTACTGGCAGTAGGGGGTTACGCTTGGTTGGATGGGTTTCGCTCCGAGCAAATACACGAAATTACCCATGATCGTAGAGTTGTATACGGAACACCCTATCAAGGCAAGTACGGGGACTTAAAGTTGAGGGAAATTGTGGTGAAAACCCAGCAGCTTCTGGAAGAAAATCCTTCGGCAGGCCATCTCGTTGTAGTGAACTATGACTCATCAGCCACCTCAGAAAACATTAATCAGCTTATCGGGATTATTGCTCCTGATTCCTCATCTGAGATTTTGCAGGGCTTGTCGCCTGACACTTTGCTTTCGGGCAATTATATTAGAGTTCGGATGTACGGACACCCAGTAGTGCGCCCTACTCCTACTCAAGTGGCTCAGCAAGCCAGAGAGTACGCCCAGCAACGGCAACTTAGATTGGGAGAAGAGGTAATAGAGCATTACTTCAGCGGCGATTCTATGTGGATTGAGCATCCTATTGAAAACCCATCAATGGGGAGGCAGTGAGCCGGAGAGGGATAACATGAGCCACCTTTACCTCCATACTGCCCGTCGCCAACCGCCTTCCGCTAAATTATCAGAATAATCTTTACTATGTGCCGAGCAAAGCCTAAATTCGGGTAGAATCAATATACAATACACTTGGTGAAGTACTGGCGATGTGGACAAAACTTATACAGTGGGGCTTTTTTTTGGTCAGTTTGATTGTTGTAAACTGCTCTTTTGCCCAATTCCCAGCTCCTGATAGTCTGACTATCAGACTTGAACAGGCCAACTCTCTCGAGGAAGAAGCCCAAGCCTGGCTAGGGTTAGCTACTTTCTACGAGCAATATGATCTGGATACTACCTATCACCTGATTCAACAAGCCCGCAGTGCCGCCCAAAAAGCCAATTACGACCAAGGTCTGGCCGATACTTACATTCGTCTAGCTTCTTACTTTGCTCACTACGCTCGCCATAATAGCGACAGTTTACAGTACTATCTAAAGCAGGGAATTTCTATTTACCGGAAAGAAACTAATTCGGTTAGCATAGCTAATGCTTATCAACAAGTAGCTCAAACCACTTTCGATAACGATTACTATTCTATGGCCTTTCAGTTTGCTGATAGTGCCCGACTGATTTACGAACAGCAAGGTAATCAACTGGCTCTAGCCGAAACGCTATTGCTACTGTGCGAGGTACGCAACCGAACGGGTAGTAATGTGATTGCCCTCGATTATTGTATAGAGGCTTCCACCATATTTACTAACTTACAAGTTGAAGCCCAAAAAGCCCGCCTCAACCGAACTATTGGTATCATAAACTACGACGTTCAGAATTATACCAAAGCCCGGGAATATTTACTACAAGCCATGGAGTTTTCCCAGATAGCAAAAGACACCAGTACTCTTTCACTGGCTTATATCGGCATGGGCAAAGTCCATGTGAAAACCGAAAAGTACAACTTGGCCCTGGAGTCATTCCGTAGGGTGATTAGCCTGAACCAAGATCGTGAGAATAGTAAGTTAGCCCGGGCTTATTTTCATATTGGGCGCACTTACTTACTACAAAATCAGGCAAAAGAAGCCATTCCGTTGCTGGAAGAAGCACTCGCTTTAGCCGAACGATTTGAAAACCGATCGTTACAAGCCCGTTGTATGCTTGAGCTAAGCAATGCTTATTACACCCTCAATGATATGGACAGATGCTTCGATTACCTCAACCGGGGATTAGTCCAAACTCCCCGTAATGCGATTGGTAGCAACGAAATTTTGCGGGAATACTACAAGCAATTAGCCCGGTACTACGCAAAAGTAGGTGATTTCGAAAACGCGCTAGTCAACTATGGTTTATACGACCTGGAGAGAAACCGGGCATTTCAGGAGGAAATTGCTGATAGGTTTGCCGAAATGGAAACCATTTACGAGACCAACAAAAAAGATAAAGAAATCGAATTTCTTCAGTTGGAGAATCAAAATCAGAGTTTAGAAGCAGAGGGGCGTAAGCTGATGAATCTATTTCTAATCGTTGCCCTACTGCTAATGGGTGGAGTGGGTGCTTTGCTTTACAGCAAATACGTTTTGAAAACCCGGGCTAACCAGAAACTAGAGGAAAAGAAACAGGAAATTGAGCAGCAACGAGACGAGATTACCCTTAAAAACAGATTGCTCGAAGAAAATAGCCGGGATATTCGAGATAGTATTGAGTATGCCCGCCGCATCCAACTGTCGCTATTGCCCGAACGGGACAAGCTAAAACATTTATTTCCTGATTCCTTTGTATTCCACCGCCCTAAAGATATTGTGAGTGGCGATTTTTACTGGGTTTATGAAACTGAAGATATGATCCTAGTAGCTGTCCTCGACTGTACTGGACATGGCGTTCCTGGTGCTTTTATGACTGTACTGGCTAACTCAGTGCTTAATCAGATCGTGCACGAAAGTAAAGTGGTTTCTCCCAATAATATTTTATCCATGATGGATACCCGCATTCAGGAAGCCTTGCGACAGACTGATGTAGAGGGTACTAATACTGACGGTTTGGATATTGCGATCTGTATAATAAACCGCCACACCCAAGAAGTCTGCTACAGTGGTGCCCAAATCCCATTGTACTTCACCCACAATAATATGTTATGCAAGCTGGAACCGAGTCGCTACTTTATTGGTGGGGGGTGGGTACGTGACAAGTACTTTACCAATCAATGCCAGCAATTAACCCGAGGGGACATGCTGTATATGGCCTCCGATGGGTACCAAGACCAATTTGGTGGCCCCCACGATAAAAAATTCATGCGGGCTCGCTTCTGCGATTTGCTAGCCAACCTCCATGACTTACCAACTGCTGAGCAGTACCAACAAGTAAATGAAGCCTTCACTCATTGGCAAGGCCATCAGGTACAAACCGACGATGTGCTACTTATGGGAATTAGATTATAAACTACTCTGTTACTGCTGTCTCTGCTCAGATAGTAGTTCTTCGCCATGATGTGGGCAATACTTCCACGCGCCACTGAGTTCCTCTTGGTCGTAAGGGCAGTACTTGGGAGGCAATAGCGAACCTAACGGCAGGCGCCACGAGAACTGTTCCTCACCCAAAGCAACATTAAATACGCCCTCATCCGTTGGCCCAATAACCTCATTGTTTTTCCCCCTGATTTTCTTGCTGAATGCGAAAAATTGCATATTCTCGCCCATTTGCCCTAGCATATTCGCTAATACTGGTTTTAGCATGGATAGCACCACTTTGGTATCCGCGTCTAATTTATCTTCGGCAATGGGTTTGTAAGGGGTCAGATTGTTGTCAAAAGCCATAATTTCCGCCTCAATTTCTTCTCGATCGCGGTAGGTAATTCCCCCGAACACCCCAACTTTACCATCAATGATTGCTGCAATAGTGTATTGTTCAAATATCCGAACGATCTCGTCAATATCTCGCTGACTAGTATTAGGATCTTCAGCTAAGGAAACCGCCCAAAAATCGGAAGGAATCCACCATACCATACGAAAGGTATCACTGGAGTCGGAAAGTATCTGTAGCTCTTCCACTAACTTATTTACATTTACCGAATATGACTGAGCCGATAACATAGATATGCTCATTAGACTATATAACACGCTGATCAAAACTACCCTTTTCATATATTCATTATTTTAATGCAAATATATATTTATTTTTTCATAAAAAATAAAAGGATACCAGCTTTTAGCCAATATCCTTGTAAAATTGCGGTGCGGACTTTATTAATTGTCGATCTTCACCTCATCTAGGTTGATGAACTTAATTTGCTGATTGTCGTCCAGTTCAATGCCAACTACTGAGTCGCGACTGATAGCTCCAGCAAGAATCTCCTTAGATAGTTGGTTCAATACCTCGCGTTGTAGCACCCGCTTCAGGGGACGAGCCCCGAACTGAGGATCAAACCCAATGTTACCTAGGTGGTCTAACACGTCATCAGTCGCTTCCACTTTAATACCGTTTTCTTCCAAACGACGTTTGATCAGGTTAAACTGTATCTCTACAATCTTCCGCATGTCCTCGCGCGACAGCGGACGGAACATAATGGTTTCATCAATCCGGTTCAGAAACTCAGGGCGAACTGATTTTTTCAATAGTTCAAACACATCCCGCTTGGTATCTTCCAAAATCTCATCTTCATTAAAAGGATTAATATCCTGAAACCGCTCCTGAATCAACCCTGACCCAATGTTAGTCGTCATGATGATGATCGTGTTTTTAAAATTAGCTACCCGGCCTTTGTTGTCGGTTAGCCGACCATCGTCCAGTACTTGCAGCAGGATGTTGAATACATCGGGGTGCGCTTTCTCAATTTCATCCAGCAGAATAACGGAATATGGTTTGCGACGTACTGCTTCAGTAAGCTGTCCACCTTCGTCGTAGCCTACGTAGCCGGGAGGAGCCCCAATCAGTCGGCTTACGGCGTGGCGCTCCTGGTACTCCGACATATCAATCCGCACCATATTGTTCTCGTCATCAAACAAAAATTCAGCAAGGGCTTTCGCCAATTCGGTTTTACCGACGCCCGTAGTTCCCAAAAAGATAAACGAACCGATAGGGCGTTTGGGATCCTGCAATCCCGCCCGGCTCCGGCGCACTGCATCCGACAGGGATTCAATCGCTTCTTGCTGCCCGGCTACACGCCGACTCAGTTCATTTTCCAGGTGTAACAGCTTCTCCCGCTCACTTTGTATCATTTTAGAAACGGGAATTCCCGTCCACTTGGCAACCACCTCGGCAATATCCTCAGCGTCTACTTCTTCCTTTAGCAAGGAGGTTCCCTGCTGCATCTCGGTCAATTTCTGCTGAAGCTCTGCTAGTTTGTGTTCGCTCTCCCCTACTTTTCCATAGCGAATTTCAGCTACCCGCCCGTAGTCACCGGACCGCTCAGCTTGTTCGGCCTCCACTTTGTAGCGATCGATTTTTTCTTTCTCTTCCTGAATACCTTTGATTACTGACTTTTCATTTTCCCACTTGGCCTTTACTCCTTTTCTAAGGTCTTCTAGTTCGGAAATTTCCTTGTTAAGTTGAGCTTCTTTTTCTTTATCTTTCTCCCTGCGAATGGCTTCCCGCTCAATCTCTAGTTGCATAATTTTACGATTCAACTCGTCTAGCTCTTCAGGTAATGAATCAATTTCCATCCGTAAACGCGCGGCAGCTTCGTCCATTAAGTCAATGGCTTTGTCGGGCAAGAAGCGGTCGCTAATGTAGCGGTTGGATAGCTCAACGGCTGAAATCACCGCATCGTCTTTGATTTGTACCCCGTGGTGCAGTTCGTAGCGATCCTTAATACCTCGCAGAATGGAAATAGCGTCGGCAGTATCCGGTTCATTTACCATTACCGTCTGGAACCGTCGTTCTAGTGCCTTGTCTTTTTCAATATACTTTTGATATTCTTTCAGTGTAGTAGCTCCAATGGCGTGCAGTTCACCCCGTGCCAAGGCGGGTTTTAGCAAGTTTGCAGCATCCATGGCACTTTCACCTCCACCTCCGGCACCAATCAGGGTGTGAATTTCGTCAATGAACAGAATGATCTGCCCGTTAGAGTCAGTTACTTCTTTAATGACTGATTTCAATCGCTCTTCAAACTCTCCCTTGTACTTGGCTCCAGCCACCAGCAAACCCATGTCGAGGGCGACGATAGTTTTGGTTTTGAGATTTTCGGGTACGTCGCCGTCCACAATTCGCTGCGCCAACCCTTCCACAATAGCAGTTTTACCTACCCCAGGCTCACCTAACAGAATAGGATTGTTCTTCGTCCTCCGCGCCAAAATTTGCAGCACTCGGCGTATTTCTTCATCCCGGCCAATCACTGGATCAATCTTACCTGCTTTGGCTAGTTGGTTTAGGTTTTTGGAGTACCGCTCCAACGATTTATACTTCGCTTCAGCATTCTGATCAGTTACCCGGTCACTCCCGCGTAGTTCCAAGATAGCCGCCTTGAGCTCTTTCTCAGCAAAACCTGACTGCTTCATTAAAGAAGCTACTTTTTCTTTTCCAGCCAGCAGTCCTAGCAAAATATGCTCAATGGCAATAAACTCATCCTGAAACTCTTTGAGATAGTTTTCAGCCTTCCGTAAAACCGCCGCACTATCATTAGAAAGGTAAGGCTGTTGTCCGCTTACCTTGGGGTACGATTGGATAATATCATCTACGCCTTGATCGAGTTGGCCTCGATTAACGCTCAACTTGTTTAGCACGAATGAGACCATGTTCTCATCGGCTTGCAGTAGGGCTTTCAGCAAGTGCCCTGGCTCAATAGCCTGCTGTTGGTTTCCGTCAGCAATCGCCGCCGCCTTCTGAATCGACTCCTGCGACTTTATAGTATAGTTATCTAGGTTCATTTTTTTCTTTATGCGTTATTTTATCGTTACTATATCAAAACTACCACCAAAGCTATTTTCGGTTTTATTTATGCCATTTTGGCTTAAAAATCTATATTTTTCAGATAAATCAAGTCAAAATGACAGATAAAACCTCTTGGGATTTCCCATATAATACTGTAGTCTAGATAAAAAATGTATTTATCTAATGCATCTGTAATAATTATCCTTACTTTTAAGTATTAACTAAGTTAGGTGACATAATTCATCAATTTTTCGCTTTTTGTCCTTTATACGGTACAATTTTTTCACGCTTGTACTGAATCCTTTATTGTTGCGAGGTTAGGTTGTGATGGTAAGACTTAGGAAAACCCAGGCAAATTATGTCCTGATTCTTCCTTTTTACTTTATTATATGAGACTACAAAATAGGATAGTATCGGGCATTGGATGGACGTCTTTAGCATCATTTGGCTCGCAAGGATTACGATTACTTTTTAAGTTAGTACTGGCTAAATTGCTGTTACCTGAAGATTACGGCATTATCGGCATGGCAGCCATTTTTATTGGCTTTATTGAGGTAGTGAGTGAGATGGGGATGGTTTCAGCCCTCATTCAACGCCCTAGAGATCAATTAACCCCTCAGCATTATTCTACAGCTTTTTGGATAAATTTAGGCGTTGCCTTGCTAGGTTACGCCCTGATTGTGACGATTATTTCCCCAATAGCAGCACAATTCTACTCAGAACCCATTCTAGGTGAAATCATGCCATTGCTATCCTTACCTTTAATCTTTAATACACTGTACGCAATTCCGAAGGCGAAACTCAGTAAAAATCTCAGGTTTAAGCCCCAGGCTTTGACGGAAATAGCCTCGGTATTGGTTGGGGGAGTTACTGCTACGGTACTGGCCTTTCAAGACTGGGGGGTTTGGGCTTTAGCTGTCAATGGTGTAGTAGTTTCCTTAGTTTCGGCCATCTTATATTGGTTACACTCGCGCTGGTTACCTCAATTTATTTTCAGCAAACAGGCTTACCGTCAATTGTTCGGGTTCGGTAGCAAAGTACTGGTCGAGCGCATCTTTCACTTTTTCACCATGAACATAGATTACCTACTGATCGGTAAGCTTATTGGTGGGGCAGCCCTAGGTGCGTACACTTTAGGGTTCATTTTGACCAATACCATAGTGAAGCAGCTAACGAATGTAGTGAACAAGGTGATGTTTCCGGCTTACTCATCTATCCAGAAAAGTAAAGATGCTATCGCCAAATACTTTCTGAGGGTCAGCAAGATGAACCAATTATTAGTATTTCCGCTCATGTTGGCACTAATCCTTCTGGCTGAACCGATTATCAAAATTGGTTTTGGCTCTCAGTGGATGATGGCGGTTTCTCCGTTACAAATTCTTGCTCTGGCTACTGTCTTAAATGGGTTATCTGCCAATGCTACCGTTATTATTCGGAGTGTTGGCCGTTCTGATTTATCTATGAAGCTAAGTATCAGTTCTACCCTACTCTCAACTATCCCAGCAGTAGCCCTGGGAGCATGGCTCTACGGTATTAATGGGGCAGCCTTCGGTATTCTGGTTGATCGTATCTTTAGGTTTTTCTGGTATCAACGAGTAATTCGCCAGCTTATCGGAGTACACTACAGTTCGCTTTTAAAACTAGCCTGGAAACCACTTACTGCCTGCTTACTGATTGGGGGATTGGTAAAACTACTATATCATATACACCCAGTTTCTTATTGGCCTCAATTACTCGTTGGTGGAGTGATGATTAGCACTGGATACTTATGGTATTTGCTAAACTTCGAGCGTAAGCTACTTGGTAAAGTATTAGTCGTTACCAAAATTCATGACAAGGTAGTGATTCCTGTATCTAAGTATATCAAGCCATAGTGGGTCTTGACATAATCCCAACTGATGCCTACCTCTGGTAACAGAGGAAAAGCTAGTAAAGTCTCTCTGGTTTGTATAGGTGCTATTTGTTGGTTACCTTTTTGGCATGACCGACCTGCGACTAAACCGTAAAACCCGTCAAAAACCCATCTGGCCCTGGCTTCTATTGTTACTCGTCGTACTAGCAATTATGTTTTGGTTAATATCTACTGAGCCATCTTCTACCACCTTCTTATTGAATACGCCCAATTTTGGCTGCCAGAGCTTATTGGGAACTATCTACCTTTCTTAGACGAGATTCTAATTGTTTTATTATTTTGTTGTTTATATACAACACAAAAACATTTAAGCACAATAGCACTGTGTTTAATTATCTGATTTTCAAATAATTAAACATGGTACTGATTATATCATCATTTTTTTGTTAACTTTTGTTAAAAACAAATTAAACAAAACAATCACCTAAGAGAGCTGTTACATGGTTGTATTTCATAACACAAAAACTCACAACTATGAAAATGAAAGGAATTGCTCTATTTTTTGTCGGTCTACTAATGACCACTTTTGCTTTTGCCCAAGATGCTGCTGAAAAAGATATTGTAGCGTTGGCTATGGAGCAGGATAACCTGTCTACCTTGGTAGAAGCAGTGAAAGCGGCTGAGTTGGTAGAAACTCTGCAAAGTGCTGGGCCATTCACTGTATTTGCCCCAACTAATGAAGCATTTGCAGCACTACCCGAGGGTACGCTAGAAACTTTACTAAAGCCAGAAAACAAAGACAAACTGGCGGCAGTACTTACTTATCACGTAGTATCTGGTGAGGTAGCCTCTACTGACCTGTCTGATGGAATGGCAGCTACTACTGTAGAAGGTAGCGATGCTAAGGTAACCTTGAGTGATGGCGAAGCTATGATTGAAGGTGCTAAGGTAGTAGCGGCTGATGTGAAAGCTTCTAATGGTATTGTACATATCATTGATGCCGTAATCTTGCCCCCCAGCATGACGGGAACCGCTCAGGGAGAGAACTAAGAAGGTAACGAGTACTGTCAGTACTCTCATTGCTAGTCTGAGGCTATCCATCTGTATGGGTAGCCTTTTTCTCTCGAAAAACCCTATCTTTATCCCAATCCTACCTCACCCTAGCTACTGATGACTCACCGTATACGCATCCTACCCGCTACCAGCGATACAGCCGTAGTGTTATCTACACTGGGAAGACAGACATTTACCGATGCCTTCGCTAAAGATAATAACGAGCAGGACTTCCAGCAGTATGTTGAGCAAGCGTTCCAGGTATCAGCCATCCAACAGGAATTAGTTGACCCTAATACAAAATTCTTTCTCGCTTACCAGCAAGAAAAGGCAGTTGCTTATTTAAAACTACGGTGGGGTAAGACTACCGCTCGGCTCGGTGATAACGATGCCATAGAGATTCAGCGAATTTACGTACATCAAGCAGAAATAGGGCAGGGAATTGGGAAGCAACTTATGCAAACCGCGTTGGATTATGCCCAAGCCAATCAATTTACAACCATATGGCTGGGAGTATGGGAACATAACCCCTCGGCTATTGCCTTTTATAAGAGGTGGGGATTTCAAACTTTTGACTCCCATATTTTTATGATGGGGAGCGATCCTCAGACTGACCTACTTATGAAGCGCTCTATTCCTCCGCTCAAGATTGTACCAGCCCTGACTGAGGATTTTCCCAATATAGAAAAGCTACTACGGGTACAGCAACTACCTACTGAGGATGTTACCCCCCAGATTTTTTTTCGAGTAATAAAGAGTACCGCAGGGCAAGTAGTGGGCTGCTGTGGTCTAGAGATTCACGATTCACTTGGTTTGCTTCGGTCGTTAGCTGTCGCTACTAATTTTCAACAACAAGGATTAGGGCAACAATTAGTAAACGATATTATTGCCATAGCTAAGGAGAATCAAATTTCTTGCTTGTACCTTATTACTACTACTGCGAATACGTTCTTCAAGAAATTTGGCTTCGAGACGGTTGCGCGAGAGGATGTTCCACTAACTATTCAGCAGACCCGAGAGTATTCCCACCTTTGCCCTACTTCTGCTACGGTTATGCAATCTACCTATCTTTAATAAATCTATTATCTGAAAAAGAGGGTTGGCTTACTATACAAACGAATTTTAATCAATAAAGATCTTTAAAATTCTCCGATACATCTCTGATTATCAGTACTATTAGACATAAAAATCATTTGTCGCTATACCATAGTCTATTCTGCTTCTACTGATTAGGCCCACTGGCTTATCGACCAAAGTACCGTAATTGTACAATCCATAAGTGTGATATCGACTTTAGCAGCACTAACATTTACGTTTATAGACTATTCGTTATATTATCATATTGAAAAACCTATTCTCAAATCAAGTCAGATTATTTAGATAGTAGAACTACTATAATTAGTAGTAATACTTTTTATTTTCAATAATTACATCTATCCTATTTATTACTATCCTAATATAAATCGTCAATCATGTTGCCAATATGGCTAATAATCTTTATCTAATATTTAGATATTTATATTTTCATTCGTCTACTAAGCTTTTCATTTTAGTGTATTAGAATTATAAATCGAAAATTTATTCTTCTGGCACTCTGCTTTTGTATAGTATCTGCACAGTTCAAGGGGTTGCAAAAAATCAACTTAGAAATCTAACCTCACCCTTATCCTATTTCTATGAAAAAGATTTACTTATTATTACCCGTTTTTTTTACCTTCTTATTCTTCGCTCAGTGCACAGAAGAAGAGCTTTTTAGTGGCGAAGGGTTGTCATCTGATATCATACTGAACTCAGCCCGTACCCAGGATACACGAGTTCCTGAAATCACTAAAGTTTCAGCTAGTGGTTCAAAGGTTACCATAGAATTCACTAATTATGCTTCCCCCAAAAAACCCGAAGGTGGATTTGAGCTAATGGTTAATGGAAAAAGGACGTACACAAACATTACCCCTCGTTCTTATTCGTCAAGTAAGAACGTGAAGATGACTTTTTCCACCAGCAAACCTCAGAGTACTTATCAGGTTTATGCCCGGTGGAATAGTGGGTATAAGCGATCTAACGAAATGAAGCCTGGCGGTGGCGGGGGAAGTTCATCGCCCCCTCCTTCAGAAGATGAAGGTGGTGACGATAACGGCGGTGGTGAAGTAAGCGCACCTTCTAATACGAGAGAACCTGTTATTAGCAAACTTTCTATCAGCGGCTCAAAAGTAACCTTGGAGTTTGTCAATTTTGCTTCCCCTAAACAGCCCGAAGGTGGTTTTGAACTAATGGTAGATGGTAAACGAACTGGTACTAGCATAATTCCTCGAGTATACTCTGGTAAGAAAAACGAAAGGATGGTATTCTCCATTAGCAACGCAGATGATCGCTGCTATCAGGTATATGCTCGATGGAATAGTGGTTACAAAGGTTCAAAAGAGGTCTGCGAGGAAGGTGGACAATCTGGAGGCGGGAGTAGCAACCCACCAGATAATGGCGATGGAGGTGATAGTGGAGATGGCGGCGATGGAGGAGACAGTGGCGATAGCGGTGATGATGGATCAAATACTCCTGGTGGCTTACCTGCCCTAAAATTATTACGAGGGTATGAGTTCAACAGTGGCTTCGGTAAAAATGTTAGTGTATCATCCAGTGGATTGAAAGTACATCATCTAGGTCATACCAGAGGTAAAGTGGTAAAAGTAAACGGGGTTGGTGCTTATCATTTTAGGATTACCCCTGGAAGCAGTAGTAGCAAAAACTACCGCCAAGAACTCGTACCCAGAAATCTACCATCTCCCTACTTTAATAGTGGTTTCCGAGCGAAATGGGGTCAAGAGTACGTGATTCAAATGAGGGTACAGGTAAGTAAGAATTATGAGATTGGTAGTGGATACACTGGTTTCTTTAGTATGAAAAACGACTACAAGTATCGCCGAGAGGGATCGTACACTATGCGATTTGAAGGTGATCATATCTTCCTGCGCCATATGTATGCCACACGTACCGGAGCAGGTAGCAGAGATGCAACAGTGAAAGCCTATCGCTACAGTGTTGATGGTAAAAGAATATACTCAGGAAAGGATTATCACCCTACTAAGAGAGTCGGATCAGGCTACAAAAGCCTAGCCAGTGACAAGGGAAAGTGGGTAACCTGGACGTTCCACGTTAAGTGGAGCTATGGTTCCAGTGGCTTTTTTAGAGTCTACCGAAACGGTGACCTCTTCCACTCTTACAATGGGCCGAATAGTTATAAAGACGCGGATGCACCTTACTTTAAGTTTGGCTTATACAACTCTT
Organism: Bacteroidota bacterium; assembly: GCA_039198955.1. Classification (GTDB taxonomy): domain Bacteria; phylum Bacteroidota; class Bacteroidia; order Cytophagales; family Cyclobacteriaceae; genus Tunicatimonas. The sequence goes on from JBCCTI010000001.1 coordinate 136,716, forward strand.
TCTGGAAGCACGGACACAACACTGGAGCAGATCTACAGGAATTGTACGTTGACTACGTTAGAGTGTACGTACCTAAGTAGTGCACCACATCCGTACAATGAAAAAAGGTCTTACTAAGCATTTAGTGAGACCTTTTTTTGTAGTCAAAATAAGTTCAGTACGGTAAAATTAGCGTAGTGTATTGAAATGACATACTCATTTCTCAAACAATGAACTACCATTTCCAAAACTACCTTGTACAAGAAAAAGAGTTTTCAGTTCTTGTCATAATATTACAAAAGTATTATTTACCTCAAGACCGCTTGTAATATGTCTTTTAAGAAAGTTTAAGACAATATTCTTGTCGTAAATACATATTAGCCACATAGCTTTCCGTATTTGCTGTCATTAATACGTACTGTCTTAAAAGTTTCTTACATCAGGTTTCTACGAAAAGTCTTTTGGGCAACTAAGTAAGGAATGCGTTTTGAAACAGTTGTATTACTAGAAATCACATAAAATTTCAATACGATGAAAAGGATTAAAGTACTAGCAATCTCTGTTTTAATTGCTGTTTTTGGATACGAAGGGCAAGGTCAGTCAATTACCTCTTCCCCAACTATACCTAAGGGTCACCCTCGGCTCTTTATCACTTCTTCAACCCTTTCCAAGATTCAGGCAAAGGCAAAATTACCAGAATTTGCCTCAGAAGTCAGGAAGATATATAGTAGTAGCTCGCCTGCATGCCTCGCGCTGCGTTATCTGTTAGATGGTAATACCTCGGCAGGAAAAAAAGCACTCAATAATTCTTATAACTGGTTAAAAGATGTTAGTAATTATGGTAAGAACCGAGCACCCTTTAAAAGTGTTTTTCAGGCCTCTATTGCCTTTGACTATTGTTATAATCTTCTGGGTACATCAGGGGTGCCATCCAAACAGGACTTTATCAAAGAGTTAATAAGAGTTTCTAGTATGGGTACCGGAGGAAGATCAATTTATCCATTGCCTGGAAACTTACAATCTATTGTGGGTCACTTTGTAGAGGGAGTGTTTTATAACCATATATTTGCTGGAATAGCAATATATGGAGACGAAAATAGAATGTACGATGCCGCAGCCAAATTTCTTTTTAACCGTATCCAGCCCGAAAATAATTTCTGGATGCAGTCACATAAACATCATCAGGGGCACTATATAGGTACTCGTCATTCACATACTGTTTTAGCGGCACTAGCCTACGAAACCTTATCAGGAGGTAAAGATCTATTTAATGAAGGTTTCGAGAAAGTACCTTACCATTTGGTATACTCACTAAGGCCTGATAGACAATTACTTAGAGAAGGTGATGTACGAGTCGATGACGGAAGTTACGAGTACCACGATTTTGTTCTTCGCCAAACGGCTAACTATGCCAACGACCCTCACCTTCGTTGGGTAGCTAATCAGAATATTTTTGCTACGTATAACGCCGCTCTGGAACGCGACTTTTTTGATTTGATATACCGATCAGAGGACGCAACATCACGCAACATTTCTTCTCTACCATTAACTAAATACTTTCCCCAACCCATCGGTGGCGAAATGATTGCTCGTACAGGCTGGGATTTATCAGGAGATCAATCAAATGATGCTGTTGTCCACATGCGTATTGGAGAATACTACTTCGGAAATCACCAGCATAAAGATTTTGGAACCTTTCAAATATACTATAAAGGTAATTTGACTGGCGACAGTGGGCAGTATGAAGACCGAAGTAATCCTACTACTGAAGGGCATTGGCGTAGTTATTATCGATCAACTATTGCTCACAACGGTCTCTTAATCTATGACCCTAACGAGAAATATTCTGGCGGTAATTGGACTAATACTGAAGTAGATGGGGGAGCGCGCTGGCCTTTGAATAATGATGTACAGCCTGATAATCTAAACGAGTTAAGAAATGCAAAGAATGGGTATCAGTACGCTGAAGTTACTGCTTACGAAATTGGGCCTGATAGTAGTCAACCAGAGTATAGCTATATTTCAGGCGACTTAACAAAAGGTTATACTTACAGTAATGGTGCTAACAGAGCAAAGGTGAGTAATGTAACTCGTTCTATGGTTACCTTCAACACTAATGATCCTAAGTATCCGATTGTATTTATGGTATTTGACCGAATAGTAGCAACCAACGCAAAATTCAAAAAGACATTTTTGATGCATGCAATGGAGCAACCTTCTGTGGATGGAAAGAAAAGCGTGTTGGTTAAGGGGAATGGAAAGCTGGTCTCGTACACTCTTTTGCCAAGACAAGCAGAAATTCAAACATCTTATGGCTACAAAATTAATGGGAAAGACTATTCTCCTGATAGGTCAACTGATAAAGTTAACACTGGAAGGCAAAGAGCATATGAAGACCTACGCTGGCAACTAGAAGTAACTCCTTCCCAAGATCAAAAAGAAGATTTCTTTATGCATACTATGGCTGTCATGGATAAAGGAGCGAATGAGCCGTTGGCTGAAGAAATTATTGAGAATGAATTGATTGGGGCCAAGATGCTAAACAAAATTGGACTATTCAGTAAGAATGGGGGATTACTAAGTTCTGCTAACTTTAAGATAGAAGGGACTCAAGAGTATGATATACTGATTAATGATCTTTATTCAGGAAAATGGATTGTCGAGCGTGACGGCAAGGTTATTCACAAGTTGGAGGCCTCCTCTTCAGGAAAAAATATTTATTTCAAGAGCACACCCGGACACTTCAGAATTTATCAGTCTAAAGAGATAGCGGTAAAGAATTAGGTTATTAACCTGATTTATATGAACTTTACTAGTTACAAAATACCCTGTAGGGTACACTAAATTAGGTATAGCATTTATACGCTAGATGTTTTTAGAGAGGCAATTATTCTTAACTAATTGCCTCTTTATGTAGATGTTACACATTGTAGGTGATTGTAAGTAAGTATGATAAAGTTAAATTGATCAATAGGCAATACAAACGCCAGAAATCCCTTTCATCCCGCACCATGGTGGCTCCTTTTCAAAACCGACGCGGGGCGGGGTGAATGTATTAAGTAAGACCTAACCTATAATACTCATGATCAAACGTATGATTTCCAAGGGTAGAGAATCTGCCCGAAAGAAAAGAGGAAAAATTTTCCTAAAATATCTTCAGCCTACTAGTCAAGATAAAATTCTCGATTTAGGCGGAGACGATGGTGCATATATGGCCGATATATTTCCTAAATCTGAGCGAGATAATATATATATTGGCGACATTAGGGAGCGGAAGTTAAAAAAGGCAGAAAGATTGTACGGCTTCAAAACTATGCTATTACGAGAAGATGGGGGCATACCTACTGGCTTTGATATAATTTTTTGCTCATCTGTTATTGAGCATGTTACGATTCCTAAGAAAGAGATTTACAACTTAAAATCTGGGCAAACCTTTGAGTCAGCTTCTTATGAAAGACAAAAACAATTTGCTCAGGAGATACAAAATAGTAGTAGTCGTTATTTCGTACAAACGCCATACAAGTACTTTCTAATAGAAAGCCATACTTGGCTACCATTTATCATCGTATTTTTACCTAGAAAGCTTCAAATAAAATTTATTCAGTTTATCAATAAGTTCTGGATAAAACCTACTCAGCCTGATTTTTACCTGCTTACTACTAAGCAACTTCAACATTTATTTCCTGATGCCAAAATTGTGAAAGAAAAATTTCTTGGAATGACAAAGTCTATTATTGCTGTTAAGACGTAGTAGAAGCAGCTCGGAAATTTATCAATCGCGCTTGTTTACGTAGTGAACAGCTTGTTGGAAGCCACTAAACATCATTTCAATTGAGGCCTTTTCCCGGGCTGTTCTCGCAGCATTTTCTGCCATTGTATTTCTCAACTTATTGTCTTGCAGTAGATGCAGTAACTTGTTCTTATAATCACCTTGCTCATTTATATCAGCAATAAAGCCATTATGCCCATCAATCAGGTACCATATTTCGGGACTTTGCTTAACGTTAGTAGTTACATAAGGAACTGACCAATAGAATGCTTGATTGATAGCCAAACCACTTTTTCCCGGAATTGTAAATATATCTGATAGCTTGACCAGCTTATTGAAGGTAACCTGATCGGGAACTTGCCCTATATGCATAATTTCGTTATTGCTACTATTAACAATAGTCTTCTGATATTCTGTGAGATCACCCCCTCCGGCAATGATTACACCGATATTTTGGTTTTTAAAACTCTGATACGCCTCCAATAGTAAATCCAGCTTTCTGGCTGGATTATTTCTAGCTGCAAAGATCACTACCTTGTCGTATGGTATATTGAGTTCTGCCTTTAATTGGGCTTTATTTTCTTCAATAGCAGGAAACTCCTTAAAATTCAGAGTATTATACCCTATAAAAATCTTTTTCTGATTTTTTGACCTTATATATTGCTTTTCATTAGGAGAGTAGAGGACAATAGCATCAGAAAGATTGTGCAAATAATGAAATAGAAAATTTTTATAGGTGTTTTCAGGATCTTGTAGATTTACGCCATGGTTCCAATAGATTATGGGGATGTTTTTCACCCTCAACCAGTGTATGAGAGGCCACATGATCCAGTCTTTTAAGTGCATAAAAAATATTATTGCTGCCGGATCATTTTCCTTAATTATATTCTGATACTTGCTCACACTTGGGTTCTCAACAATACATTCGAAGTTAGGTTGATGGTCAAAATCCTCTTGTAATTGATTAGTGAGAACGCTAAAATTATATCCGTCCTTCAAAAAGGCTTCGTAAAAATAATTGTAGATAGGAACCCTATAATGGAATACCTGATTTGAGATCAGAAGAATACTTTTCATTACAGGCAATATTAATCAAAAATCCTAAAATATTGTACTCAGGAATATTTCAAATATAAGACGATGATTTTATAATATCAGTTAAAACTATCCCTCTCAGGGATTGCTACGCTTAAATCACTAATGATATTATTTGCTAGAGCAAGGCGAGAATATTTTCTGAATAGCTCTTGGCTTAAATAGTCACTTGTCCTTTCTCAGTTTGCCGGTCTATTTCATTGATTACTAACTTATATTTACCAGCTTTTGTCCGAATAATATCTTGATCTCGAACGTAATTTATATCGTAGCGTAATTCACTGCCAGCTAATTTACCCAGCTTCGCACGTATTTTTTCTATGCTCTGCTCATTAAAGTATTCATCTACAACTAGATTAATTACAAAGCTTTCTTGCACTTTTTGATGCACCTGCGCCAATTCAAGACCTTCTATTTCCATAAAAACCCGCCCTAGTCTTCCAAGCCTGGTGCCGTCTGGTAACAGCAAAATATCATCCTGTCTACCTAATATTGAATCAATTTGAAATTGACTCTTACCTTTTTTTTGCTTTATAACATCATTCACTTCGTACCTAATCAAAGGAAAGGAAGAGGAAATTAGTCCAGTAGTAATAGTGCGATCTTCTTCGTACTCGTTAAAAGAATACAGCGGTAGTTCATAGTAAAACCCATCATTACGCTGTTCTATGGCGATGGTGCGTTCAGCGTTGCCGTACCAATCTACGATCTTTGAGTTAAATATTTTTTCCACTTTCGTCCGCTGATGATCATATAGTTGTTCCGACGAAGTAAAGATATAGGGTACGTGTAACGTTAGACCTTTTGCGGTAAAAAAATTTGCAAGTACCTCTACTGAACTTGGGTAAGCCAGTATCGCTTGAGGCTTGAAGCCCTCTATCTCAGAATGATAAAATGATGTATAATCTTCCCTCAAATTATAACTGGATAAATATAGACAGTTTAGATATGGATCATATCGTTTCATTTCATCTCTACCAAGATCTCCCCTCAAAGAAACCATCTTCATGCCAGGATGAAATCCGAATAGATGCCTCTGTGCCCATACATAAGCCCCTTCTGTCAGAATAGAACTATAGTCCCGATATACTGTTAGGGGTGTACCCGATGTACCGCTGGTTTGCCCCTTCGTCTTGAAGAAAGGATTACCTATCAATATATCTGAGATATGATTCTTTATTTGATTCCTTGAAATAACAGGGAGACGATGAATGTCTTCTATTGACTTAATGTCATTAACATCTACGCCATAGTCAGAATATAATTTTTTATAGAATGCAGAGTGGGAAGTTGCCCGTCTTAAAACCTTTAAAAATGCTTCATTCTGCTTTCGTTTGATTTTGCTATATTCCCAGTTTTTTACCTCCAGCACATTTGCTAACCTCGATTTAAATATCGGATTAAATCGTAAGTAGTAACTAGCGAATGTCTCAATTCTTCGTCTCATTATACATGCCTTTAATACGAAGTAAACCAGTGGTATTTAGCGATATGTAGTAATTTTATTTTCTTACAGCTTTCTTATTGGTAGCAAATTGAAATGCTTCCCAGAACCCTTGGTACATAGTATGAATATCCCCTTCACCTTGAATGACTTCTCTAGCCTTATCAGCCATTCTGGCTCTTAGTTCATCGTCTTCTAGTACTTTCATGAGCTTGTCCCGGTAATCGCCAGGCTTTTCAATATCAGCTATATACCCGTTCTGTCCGTCTTTTAAATACCAAATCTCAGGTGATTGTCGCACGTTGGTTGTTACATATGGCACTCCCCAATGAAATGCCTGATTAATAGCTAACCCGCTACGGCCAGGAATTGTAAATACGTCTGACAGTTTCACCAACTTATTAAACTCTGCCTGATCGGCAATTTGTCCTACATAAGTAATCGCTGGGCTTTGGTTAATTGTTTTCTCTATCTCAGGGGTAGTTTCTCTCAAACCCGCTATCACTAGGCCTATGTTCTGGTCAGTACGGTCACTAAATATCTCCAAAAGTAGATCAATACGACGACGTAGTAGTGTATTGGCGGCAAATAACACAACTTTGTCGTAAGGTATATTCAGCTCTTCCTTCAGTTCTTGTTTAGATTGTGTAATTTCAGGAAAGCTCCGCAAATTTAGAGTATTATACCCAATATGTACCTTGTGATGGTTTTTGGGCTTTATATGTTTCTTTTCAGCCGGAGAGTACAATACTATCGAGTCAGAAATATTATGAAGATAATAATACAGGGTATTTTTATATAGGTTATCTGGATCTTGTAGATTTACCCCGTGGTTCCAGTAAATAATAGGAACCCCATTTGCTTTTAACCAATGTATCATAGGCCACATAATCCAGTCTTTTAGGTGCATAAATACAATAACTGCCGAAGGTTGCTTTTCCCGCATTACAGCTTTATATCTGGAGAAACTAGGTGGCTCAACTATGCACTCGAACTCAAATTGATGATCAAAATTCTTTTGCACTTCGTTCGTTAGCACCTTAAAGTCATACCCCTCTTTAAGAAACTCTTGCCGAAAATAATTATAGATAGGTACCCGATAATGAAACAGCTTGTTAGATAATAATATGATATTTTTCATATACCTCTACTTGATAGCAAATTTTGTGTTTTTTAAGAGCCAGGCCCTAAGAAATGATACAGTCACTCGTAAAGTCTTTACAATTACATAGCCAAACTTCAGAGGGCTATGGATCATTCCATAGTGGTAACGAGTTATTACCCGATTGGGCGATTTTATAGATCTTAGAGAAGTAAAAAATGTGCTCCATTTCGGCTGCATAATATAGCTTACTCCTGTATTATCCACCACACTCATTACTACGGCTTTAGTAGCTACTATTAATTTATACCCAGCGTATGTTGCCCGTTTGCTAAAGTCGTAATCAGCTAAATACTGAGGGAACCTGTCAAAATCAAATAACCCTATCTTGCTAAAAACTTCTACAGGAATAAGCATCCCCCGGCCTGGTAGTGCTTCGGAGGGTATATAGTTATATTTTTTTGCCACATCACTGTAGCGGTTACCTTTAATCGTCGGTCTTGACTTGGTAGTATACTGATTCGATTTAGTCCCCAAGAAAGCGATCTGCTCTGGGTCATTCTGATGCACTGATATTGAGCCAACCAAGCATGGTTTGTTCTCGTCATGTGCTTTTACTATCTCCGAGAGATAGTCCTCATTTACTTCTAGATCATTGTTCAATGCTAACACGAAATCTGCTTCTTCCGCATTTTGTAATGCATACTCTACTCCCATGTTAGTAGCACCTGTCCACCATAGATTACCGTCACCTTCTAGTACGACAACATCAGGATGATTAGTATTAATTTTTTCAGTTGTCCCATCCAACGATCCATCATCTATAACGATTGTTTGATAATTAGCGTACGTTTGATTTTCTAATGATGCTAAGCATTGTAGTGTATACTTAATATTATTATAGACGGGTATAACGATGAATATCTTCCTCATATCAATCGGTAATTGTACTACGCCGTAGTTGGCGTTAGTTCCACAGATATGTTAACTAATCTATACAACGGCTTTTCTGATATATGTAAGTATCTCATTGCCAGCCGTTTTATAAGAGACAGACTAAATATAGAGTCGAGAAGTCTTACAATTTTCTTTCTCTTTTGCCCTAAAAAAGTGCTTTGACCTGGTCCATAACTATAGTAGTCAAGTGCGAATATTCCCTGTTCTTCGTGTATATAAAGTGATTTTTCACTCGTCAGGCTAGTATCTTCAAGTAGCTTTGTAAAGCTATGCTGATCATATTCCCTGGCATAAAAATTCTCCTTGGCTGTTGTTCGCTCGTAAACTGCCCCTCTCTTGTATACAATACCATGCTTCTCTTTGTATGGAATTGTTAAATAAATTTTGCCTCTTGACTTAAGAACTCTTTTCATCTGGGTTAGTGCCATTACATCCCCACCTACTTCGGGATATACATGCTCTATCGCTGAAATACTTATTATTTTGTCAAATACACAATCCAAAAATGATAGTTCTCTTACATCCTCTGGTTTATATGTAATATTCTTGATGTTACAGTACTTGGCTATATTTTCAAATGGATTAATCTCTTCCGGCAGAATATTTATGTAAACAAAATAGTTCTCAGGGTGGAGTTTTGCCATACTCAAGGAGTACCACTGAGGGCTTCCCACATCTAATAGTTTTTCTCCTTTATTTAACTCAATCAGTTGATTAATTGATGTAAACTCTGCCCATCGCATATAATTAATCGGTATTGATAAAGCTGTTTTCGCTGTTTGAATAACGGCTTTATCTTTTATATCTGAGTGAAGAATATACTGAGCAATATTCCTTATTTCATTTGCCTGATGTATTGAGCTTAAGAAAGACGAAGAGTTTTGTTCCATAAAAACTACTTTAGGAAAGGTGCAAACCCAGGTTGGTTGATGTAATACTTTGTGCGCTTAACAGATATGTTTAGGAACAGAAAAATTGATATCATGGCAGACTTCAGAATCTCTCCTCCAGATAAGTACTGCTTAATATCTCTGTAAAGTTGAAAAGCCTGAATAAAATTGAACCTCATCATATTAAGCCTAAAAAACTTCTTCTTTTCCCGAATAGAATAGGCCCGATAGAATTTATGGTAATACTCTTCACCATAGTGATTAACGATAGCTTCGCGCCAAATATTCAGGGATTTCTCTATTCCCTGCATTCTTTTTTGATAACTATTTGTCATTTTCACCCTTCCTACATCCATCGGGTCGGAAGGCTGGGAAAGGTACTTATCAACTGATTTGAGGGAAACACCTCGAAATGCTAAGGTCAGCCATAGATCATGATCAACCCCACTCCTAACATTTTCATTATATCCACCAGCCTCTACTAAAGTATCTCTGTAGTAGAATTGAGATGCAACTGGAGGCGTTAACCCCTCTTTACAATAGTCAAATAGTTTGCCTTCCAGAGCAGCATATTTTCTGAATATCGTTTGTCCTAATACGTCCTCACAAACACACCCACAACAAAAGCACCATTGACTATCGTACTGTCTAGCTACTGAAACGAATTCTTCAAGGTACTCCTTTCCCCAGCGATCATCGTCATCTACAAATGCAAAATAGGTACCTTTTCCATTGAAAATTGCTGTATTTCTAGCAGCAGCCAGTCCTTTATTCACCTCGTGTCGTATGTAACGAATACGTCTATCTTTACTTAGCAAATTTGCATGTACGTACTCTTTTGTACCATCTGCTGAGCAATCATCAACAATAATCAGTTCAAAGTGCAAATACGTCTGGGCCAAAACTGATTCTACTGCTTGATTTAGCATCTCTTTACGATTGTAAGTAGTAATACAAACAGTAACCAATTTATCATCATGCATATGATATTGTCTTTTGGTCATCAAATACTTCTTCTTCGTTCTTTGCGTAGTCAGTATACAGACTCAAGAATACTAACCCCCAGAAAAATGGCTTATCAAAATATCCTTCTGCGACCCCCATTCCCAAAATCAGTACAAAAAAAATGACGCTGAGAAAGGAATGTAATTCAGAGTATTGGACTACTCGTTTGAAGCTAAGGAACATAGCACCGAAATAAATAAGTGAGCCAATTATTCCCCATTGCGCTATTTGCCTGGTCAAGCCATTATGTCTGGTTTTGACATCAGTAGGATTGTAGAAGGTTTGGGTAAAAATTCCTCGCCCCAGCATGGGATATTTGATAAAATCATAGTAATCCCAAATGGCACTACTTAATCGGGTATGACCAACTTGATCACTATCAGTCATCATATCCTTCATATCGCCCCTGGAAATCTCTTCATCTATTTTTTCGCCTATGAAGGGTAATGTATTATAGGCATAGACGAAGGCAACTAACATAACTGGTACAGTAATGAGCTTTATCAGTATAGTCTGATTCAAGAAAAAGTAAAAGAATATTAGTACAGCTAACAGTAGAAAAACCGTTGTAGAGAGGGTGGATAATAGTGTAATAATTAAAATGACACTTTTCCGATCCTTTAGGCTGTTAGTACGGGCCAAGTTGAACATTAGAGCAATTAATAGATACCCCCCGAATGCCGCAGGTTCCCAGAACGGGCCACAATTACGGTACATTCCCCCGGGCCTGTTGAGGTTGAGCTGATAGAGAATCAATGACTTCACTGATGAGCCTGCCTCAAAAGGGGCAGGTATTCCTATAGCACTAAATATTGCATCAAAGCTACTACTGAGAAATAATGGTATGAAAAAGAAGAAACTAGCAATTGAAAAGAAAACGATAATATCTACAAAGTAGCTAGTAAACTTTTCTTTAACTATTGCTAGAACAACAAACCCAACGGATATCTTTACTATTAATCCTATATAAGTATTTCGAGGAAAAAAGTTAAAGTGTAAGCTATGAAAACACGCTAGGATCAAAAAAGAAAACAATATGAAAAAAAAATACCAGTGAAACCCTTCTTTTCTTATTAAGAAAATGAGGAAAGCAAATCCAAATACGCCAATCATCGGAATATCCCCGTTGAAAAAGGGCATGCCAGAGATGGCTGCTAGCAAATATACCAGCAAATAGTCAATTGCCTTATTCTGTTCTGGTAGTTGGATTGTCATTTTTTGTGGTTTTTCAACTGGATAGTCCTACTATTTTTTCAACCTCAACCCACATATTATTATTAAGCCGCTTATGTTCTTCTACGGTTGACGCAATGTTATCTATTACTTGCTGACGTGAATTCCCTTTATCCAATTGTTCTATTTTAGCCCGTACCTCTTTTGGATCATCTAAAGGTGAAACCAGAAAGTCTTGACATTTGTACTCTTCCATTACCCGCTCAAACTTATGGCTCCAGCGAGTTCCTAAGCAAGGTACCGTTTGCGATAAAGTACTGATCAATCCGTGGAAACGAGAGCTTATTACAATATGACATTGGGAAATAACTCCTCGTAATACCAATGGACTATTATCGTAGACGATATCAATCGGCTTTTCAACTAACTTCTGCAACTCTTCGGCTACTGGATGATCCACGCGTTCGTGTACCAGTACAAAGGGGTTCATTCCTAGCTCAGTGAAGCTATCAAAGCACTCTTTAAGAAAGGGAAGGTAGCGTGGCCCAATCTTATCATCAGTACTATCAATCATCCGATGATTAGGGATGATACAAGCTTGACGAGGTTGCGGACGGTACAAATCGGTAACTTCACCTTTTAAAGCGCCAGTAAAATCAGGGGCTTGGCTAATTTTTTCAGTATGATGCCCCAAACTAGTTGCAAACTCATAAGATGATCTATCGCGGGCAAATACCCGATCTACGTTATCTAATAGCTTTCTGAAAGAATCAGCTACTTTTTCATCATTAAATGATCCTAGCGATTGAGGTAGTAGAACAATCTTTTTTCCCTGTTTCTTCCAGCGAGCGCAGTCGTTAGCCATTTGTTCCACTTTACGAGCCCCCCACTGATCACCATAAGCAAATCCAGAAGCATCTATTACTGCATCAATCTCATCTTCAATTACCAACCCGTATTTCTTACGCAATTTTGCTGGAAACGTATTAGTTAACACCTGGTTAGTAGGATTTGCTAAGCTCTCAAACCAAAAGCTTTGATACAGCCCTAAGGAAGCCCGCTTTTTATATTCAGCTACTTTAGGCAGCAAAGTGAGGTCATCCTTACCTTGCAATCGATTAATGATCGCATGTAGCATCAGGCCATCGCCCTTGTTTGTATAGTTTCCAATTTTCAGATGGATCATTACAATATTTTTTAGTTAGCAACTATTTTCTTGAACCGACTCAATACTCGGTGCGATAAAGCTCCCGGATGCAATAGAAAGCTCCGTAAATGCTTTTGAATTACATGTTTGTTTGCCTTCCAGGTTTTGGCGGCAGCATTTTTTTTATTGGTGGTCATCCGTTCTTCTCCATGCTCATGGTAAGCGGCAGTAATGTCAGGCATAAAATGTACTTTATAGCCATATTTCACAACTACCGTGCGAAAAAATTCACTATCAATACCCCGGGGCATTTTGGTATCGAACCCGCCTACTTGGGTCATTATATTACGCCGGGTCATAACTGTTGAGTTATGAATTACCCCATTACCTTTCAATAGTGTTGAAACAAGGTTGGATGGCATCTTAGCCTGTCTGATTTCTTCGTTATCCTGAGCATCAATTACTTTTACCCCACTACAAACAATCCCTAGTTTGGGGTCGGTAGTGTCGCTGAAGATTTTAACCTGTTTGGTTAACTTATCTTGGTCAACCCATTCATCGTCGTCGTCCATAAAGGCTACGAATGTGCCTTGGCAGTTCCGTAAAGCAGTATTACGGGCGTAAGCATTCCCCTGGTTTCGGTCGTGCCGAAAATACCTTACTCTTGAATCTTTTTTACAGTAGTTCTCAGCAACTTCCGAAGTATGATCAGACGAAGCATCGTCAACGACAATTACTTCTATATTTTGATAGCTTTGGTTTAACACTGAGTCAAGGCATCTCCCTAAAAAATTTGCCCGATTGTACGTGGTAATGTTGACGCTTACTAACGGCTGATCGGTAGCAGGCGCATTCTTAGGCGGGGATTTAACTTGTTGCTGCAATTGCGTCATAAATCGCTTGGCTTCTTTGGATGAAGAAATAGTTAGAGGAATATGAAATACTGATAAAATCAGAGCCTCCCAAAGGTTCAGACGAATATTTTCCGATTTCGCCATTCTTGTTATGGACCAGGGATTTTTGGGCTTATGCCGGGTTAGTGAAAAGTATTTTAAATACCGTGACCAAAACCGATCAGGATAGTAATACGCCAGTTGGCATATTCCTCGAGCTACTCGTTTTGATTTATTCATTAGTGAACGATACTTCCAACGAGCAGGATGTTTTAAGGTGACTGAATCCGTATATGCCTGCTGTAAGCCCGCCCGGTGTACGCGAGTACCAAATTCATAATCCCCACCTGATTCCAAACGAGCGTCGAAGTCGCCGACCCGATCAATTACATCTCTTCTGATACTTAGGCAGCAAGTTGGAACAAAGTGATTGCTCTTCAGATCAACGTCTACCTTAAAACCACCAAGTTGGTTGTATTTAGCGGCCAATGTCTGTTTATCGGTAATCACATCGACCTTGCACCCCACATAATCTGCATTACTTTCCTTAAAAACTGCTGCGATTTTCGCAATGTAATTAAGAGGGGCTACCATATCGGCATCCACAAAGAACAACAAATCTCCTTTAGCTTGCCTAATGGCCTTGTTGCGAGCAGCGTATGAGCCTTGTTGTTCTGATTCTATTACCAGTTGCACTAGAGTAGGAAAACGACGCTTGAAGTCATTAGCCACTTGCTGAGTGTTATCCGTTGACCCGTTATCAGCTACGATGATTTCAAATTCCTCTGATGTATCTTGATCTACCAGAGAAGCTAAAGTAGCTTCTAGACCTTGAGGATCATTGTATACCGGTATAATTACGGAAATCATCGCGTATCGGAATTAATACTGCAAATGTACTAAATATTTAACTGCGTTAATACTAATTAAATATCAATTGTAATTTTTTCTAGAAATTTACTATCTAATCTACTTATCTCGTAAGCTCTTGCCGTCAAGGTAAATGGATCTTCGTTATTTCTATCCATCAGTTTACTCTTGTGATTATAACAAAAATCTAGTTGCTGTTGAAGGAATAATTGAGCGCATTGAGTGTTACCCTCTTCGTCATCTTCAAAAGCAGCTAAGGAAAATGGTATCTCGAAACCTGGAGGATTGTAAGAGTAGCTATATCTGTTATTCTCAATCCCGCTGCTGTATTCCTTAGTTGATAAATAAGAAATAATTTTTCTCAGCTTAGGATAGTTCCATATAGGATGCTCAGGAATATTATTCTTCAATAGCCCAAATGCGTAAGTGTTAAATGAATGATAACCTATTGATTTTTTTAACATCTTTTCCCACTGAAGTTCCTTCCGCTTCTCTGGACTCAGAGGTTTTTGTTTAAGCCCTAGTTTCTGTAGCAGAACAGAAGCTGCTTGACGAATATTTATGAAGTTACTCGATACTACTACTGTCTCAAACTTATCTTCTGCAATACTCTCTAGTTCATGATAGATAAGTCCGTTATCCAAAACTGTTACATTATCCCACATTTTTTCCAGGAAGATGTGTATTCGTTCGGCAATCAACGGGTCACTATCCATGATAAACGAAGCAGCCGCGGCAAACCAAAGCTGATGATTGAAAGCATTATCGACCGCTTTTGCTGTACCATCTATCTCCAGCACATTCCATAGCCCTAGCGACTCATCAAAAGGATGTTGCAAAAATACCTCTGACGCAAGTTTAATGTACTTAGGCTCATTAAGAACAGCCGCCGCCGTAGCTAGTGCTTCTATGGTCCAAGCCTGTCCCATTAGTCCATTACAATGATCCTTCCCTCTAACATTTCGGTGCAAAAAGCTGTAGCCATGAGGACGATACTGAGGATCTACCAAAGTTTCGGCTAACTTTTCTACCATCTGTCGGTACTTTTCCTCTCCCGACCATTCGTACAGCCGTGAGAATGTAATCAGCCAGTGCCCCTGATTTCGTAAAGGGGTTTCTGGATGGTGATAGGGACCATTATGGCCAGGTTGAAGGTAAATTTTGGGGCTTTGTAAGCAAGCTTCACCCAATTCAAACAATAAGTCTAGCGCGTTCATAGTAATAGGCTTTAAATTATCTTGCATCAGCCGGCAGCACTTTTCGAGTTAAAAAACTCAATTGAAAAAGAGCTTTTGCCTCCTGAAAAAATTCACTTGAAATCTTCTTCTTTTGATTCTTATTAGTGGTTAGTAATACCACACTCAATAGTAATGCTAGTAACCCACCCAAAAAGTTACCAAAGCGTAAGCGGAGCCAAGCCATGGGTCCAAAATGCTTATAGGTAAAGTAATAAACACTTTGCATTTGTATTTTTTGCATCATAGTGGCTCGTTGAGCTACACTAGCGTGATTTTCGTGCATGAGCTTAGCCGCAGGTACTAGATAGCGGTTCCAGCCAGCTAACTTGGCTCGCCACGCCCAATCTACGTCCTCAGAGAAGATGAAAAAGTTACCGTCCATAGGGCCAATATCGTTAATACACTCTCGGCGAACCATAAAGCAAACCCCTCTGGGTCGTTGCACTTTTATGGGGTCAGCAGGAACTTCCCGAGTTCTTTTAGTAGTCTCATTAGTTGATTCAGTATCAGCCAATATTAACCGCTTGAGTTTATTCAAGCGAGGTAACACTTCACGAAAAGCTCTCTTCTTGGGGTTACGAAAAGGATAATGCGATACTTGAACTTCACCATCAGGATAATAGAGTTGCGGACAAGCAATGCCACAATCAGGTTGAGAATCAGCAAAGCGTACTAGCTCAGTAAATGTATCATTGAGCAACTCCGTGTCAGAATTAAACATAGCGAAGTAGCGCCCTTTTGCCTGCGCTAAAGCCATATTGATTGCTGAAGAGAACCCCACATTCTTTGGGCTACGAATGATTTCTACCGTAGGAAATTCATCTTTTACCGTCTCAACAGTATCATCTTTAGAGGCATTATCCACCAATATAATCTGATAGCTAACACCTTGAGTACGCTCAATAACTGACGATAAACAACGTACAACTAGGTCTTTAGTATTGTACGAAACTAAGCCAATGGTTATATCTACTGAGTTTTGCATAAAAATTACTGTTCTTTTTACTTTCTATATGTACCGATATTCCTCTAAAAAAGTATCGCTGCCAATTACTTCTACTAGCTTACGATTACTTTCAGCAAACTCATTGAGAATTCTTTTTTGCATTTTATCGGATATTACTTGGCCAGGAAGTTGCCACTCTCTACGGGTAGCAATGCTATCAAGGCGATAAATCAGATCTCTAAGCGTTTTGTAAGCTTTCCGTTCGGGTTTTTTAGGGTCAGTTTCACCAAACTTATTCGCCATACGGTGCAAGTGAGTGAACAGGCCTGAAGTACTAGCATTTTTCTTTAGATTCTTTTTTTCCCCTACCTGAATATCTACTCCAAGAAATTCAGATAAACTTTGGATAAACTGTGGTTGATTATGAATAAAATCCTCAAACAACAGAATTTTTACATTTTCCTTTCCGAAAGCTTCTTGAAATAATGTGATTACCTGACTGTAATCAGCCGCTCGGCGATAGGCTTGCCCAAGATTACTTTCATAAAACTCCTTAAAAGTTTTGTCCAAGCCGAAATGGTACACATCGTGTTTATACACCGACTCAAACCAGTCAGACTGTTTTCTAACCACCCCAAATATTTTTGCATTAGGAGCCATGTCCTTCATACGGGAAATCATTTCAGAGATATCGTGATGAATAAAGCTGAGTTCTGCTTTATAATTATAAGTACGTTGCGGGTTTTCTTCCCGTAGATGAGTCTTGAAGCGTCCCATTGCGTAGTTCTCATCACTATCTACTGCTACTTTTTGTTGACCATCGCCACTAATCAGTTCATCATAATATTCCTTTCCTAATAAGTAGTAAGGATCGTGGGAAAAGAAGCGATTTTTCAAAGAGAGTTGAATATTCTCCTCTCGCTTGAATATTCCTTGCAGAAAGGTTGTACCCGTCCGCATCCACCCAATATGAAATACTAGCGGAGTGGCGATAGAAGAACCTTGCTGAGTTTTATTGATGATTTGTTCAGTATTCATGAGTTAACGTTATATGCTGGTTTTTTAGGAGAAATTATTTTTTTCACTTGAAGAATTAGCTCTTTTTCATATCGGGTAATATAAAGTACCCAGCTACTCGCAATGATAACACCTCCCATTATACCAAATCCCAACAACGGCAAGTGAAATAGGTATTGGAAGGTTAGCGTTAGTACCGCACCTACTAAGCAATATCCACCTATTGGTACAAGCTGGGCAATGGCTGTCACCATAGAGACCCTAATTACTCGAAAAATGTACCGTTGATAGATCAGATACCCCGCCAATTTGAAGAATACGACCCCGAGGGCAACCCCTTTAATTCCGTAGGTGTATGCTCCTATCGCAATTGCTGGTACCGATAGACAAAGAGTAATAAAAATATTCAGATTAGTAACCAGTTTAGCTTTGCCCATACTTTTCATTACAGTAGAACTAGTGCCACTTATTGCGTGAATAATTACTCCAATAGAGAGCATCCGCAAAGGAAAAATTGTCTCTCGCCACTCTTCACCAAAACCTATAATGATGATCGGTTCAGTTAAGACCATAAGTATGGTCATCATAGGAAATAAAATAATACCGTTGGTTTTGACGACTCGTAAGTAATATTGCTTTATTGCCTGAATATCGTGTTGAATAGAAGAATACGCCGGGAATAATACCTTATTTAATATTCCCATAATCTGCTTACGGAAAGTATCGGTGAGAATAAAGGCCAAAGTATATACACCAAGCGCAGCACTACCGATAAGCTTTCCAATCAGTATGTAGTCTATGTTGGAAGTGAAGAAGACAAATATCTGCTCAATCAGCACGTATCCACCAAATCCGAAAAGACTTTTGCAGGCTTCCCACCGGAACACTAAGCGGGGCACCCAACGCTGATTTAAGAAATATAGAACAGCAGATAGGGAAGAGATGATAATACCATTGAATGCTAGTGCCCAAACTCCGTATCCCATGTTGGCAAGTGCTACTGATGCCAAACCAGCAGCTATTACTGACGATAGCTCAATGATGGCAATGGGCTTGAAATTAAGCTCCCGACTCAATCTAACTTTAGGAATTAAGTACAATGAGTCTAGTATAATTGGTACCGCCAGTACCGGAACCAGACGGATCAATATTGCTTCATCGTAGAACCAAGCTGCTATTGGAGCGAGTGCAACGCTGATTAACGCAAACCCTAGTAGTGAAACGGCGATATTAGTCCAGAATGCAGTATGAAAGTATTCTTCGGAAAGCTGCTGTTTAGATCGCTGAATCAAGGCGGCTCCCATGCCTAATTCACTGATTAGCTTTACGAAGCTGGTAAATACCACCGCCATCCCGATAAGCCCGTAGTGCTCAGGAAGAAGAATCCGAGCTAGGATTAGCTTAATCACTAGCCTAAAGCCCTGATTCCCTAAGGCAGATAAGGAAACCCACCCTACTCCGCTCGCTATTTTACCGTCTAGCTTTTTCAATTATTAAAATAAATTATTTAAATAATGCAATTTTATTTTCCATACATGGATTCCCTTTAACTATTTTATTACTTTTTATGAAAAGGGATTTTTGATACTGACCGTAGGTTTACTAGATAAGCGCTTACGGGACTGTTGAGTATAGTAACCGTCGCTATTAGAAAGGTAACCGTACCCGTACTCAGCCGAGAATTTCACATCGTTGAACAGTAAATACAGGTTCTGAATCTTATTCTTAGCATACAGATCATTAATACCGCCCAGGATGTTTTTGTTAGTATAGTTATAGCGAACTACAAACAGGCTAATGTCAAAGTGCTTAAGCATGACAAAGTAGTCAGCTACGTATCCAATTGGCGGTGTTTCTATAATGATGTAATCGTAGCGGTCGCGAAGTAGATGTATGAGTTCATCCATACGAGCCGATTCAAAAAGAGTGATAGGATCTTCCTGAGGAATTCCAGGAGCAATAACATCTAGCTTTCTAAATTCAGTAGGTTGGATAATATCTTCTACCGCTACCGAACCACTCAAGTAATCAGATACGCCGGGACCTGACAGGTCAAAGAAATCCTGGATGCGCGGTTTACGTAAATCACCACCAATCAATAAAGTACGTTTGCCTGACTCAGCAAAGGCTGCACTAAGGTTCGCTGAACAAAACGTTTTTCCTTCGCCACTAATAGAAGATGTTACTCCAATCACTTTCTCGTCACCGCCTTGATGGAAGTATTGCAAGTTAATACGGGCGAATTTAAATGACTCGGCAATTGCTGAGTTAGGTAGAGTACGGGCCACTAGTTTGGCATCCTTCGGACCATTGGCAATCATTCCGAGAAGAGGGACTTTTACTTGCTTCTCGAGCTCTTCCTTATCCGTAATATTGTTATTTGATAAGTCTTTTATTAGTACAACTGAAAATGGAATGATAAATCCGATAACAAAGGCAATAGAGAAGATAAGCATAGAGTTCGGTTCCACCGGACTATAACCAGTCTTCTTAGCCGGATCGACTACTTCCACATTATCAGTATTAGTAGCTAAGGTCATTTCTGCGGTAGACTTCTTCTGTAAAAGCAAGTTATATTCGTTGGATAGCTTGTCTTTGCGCTCCTCTAGAAACTGTAGCCGACTTTGTGCTTGGGGTAGTTGATTAATATTATACTCAATACCGCCAATACGCTGATTGATCCGGCTTATGTTTCTCCGCTCTGAAGCCAAGGAGCTTCTTAGTTGCTCCTGAATGGCCGTTCGGGTGCTTTCAACCTCGTGCTGAATTCGCTTATAGAGAGGGTTATTTGGTTGAGCATTGAACCCCGCATTATTGAGACGAGTCACTAAGCTAATGTAATTCTCAATCAAGCGATCGAAGAGGGGGTCTTCGTTAACCCCAGCCGAAGAAGGGGCAACAATTTTATTGTAATCATCATTATCGTTCATGTATTTAAGCGTATTCTGATAGTAGTCTATCTTACGCTCTGACACAGCCTGTTCGTTTCGCAGTGTTGTTAGACTTTCCATCGCTTGTCCAGTAGCCAGGTCAGAGTTGAGCAGCCCGGTTTGAGAGCGAAAGCTTTCCAGTTCAGACTGGGCATTTTCTAGCGAATCCCTTTTTTCAGTTATCTGCCTATTGAGAAAGTCAAGTGAATTTTCACCTTGGCTATTTTTCTTTAGTAATCCCTCTTGGGTATAAGTCTCAATTAAGGTATTAACAAACAATACCCCTTTGCGATCAATGCTGCTATTAATCAGCAACTGTAGCATTCGGTTAGTGTCATCCATCTCTACCAGCGGTTGAACCGTAAGCTTTCCCTGATACTGCATTGCCAGATCCTCAATCCGGGTAAGTTTAAAGCAGTAGCTAAAATCACCATCTTCTTTCTTTTTCTTGTTAACCGTAATATTGATAATATCACTGGTAAAGGGCTTTCCAAACTCACCAACCTGATCTATCTCATAATCAAATATTTTTCGTCCTTCGTTGGTTGCAAAAGCCAGTGCATTAGCTTCGTCATTACTGGCAACAATTCGGTACTGAGTATCTGAGATTGCCTCAATAAAAATTGGGGTATTAACTGCTTGGAATTGGCTGGAGTCTATTTGTACTTCATAAGGGAAAGAGGTATATATTTCATTCAACCAGTCTTCCCGCATGAAGTTAGGCCAAAAACCCTCTACGTTATAGTAGGTGATCCCAAAGTCCAGCCGCTCCAGGGCCGATTTTATAAGGGAGTAGGAAGTTAGCTTTCCAATCTCATTGGTTAAGGCAATACCTTGCCCTTCATTGGGTCCACCAGCCACTAATCCATCGGCTCTTTGTGAGCCTAAATCCCGTTCTTCTACGTAAACGGTAGCTCCAATCTCAAATTTCTTCTCACCGAAGATGACGAAGACCGCAGCGATTGCTAAACAAAAGCCCAAGCTAATGGCGAAGTAGTACCACTTTTTCGCCATTTTTCCCAGTAGGGAAAACAGGTCAATTGTTTGATTCTGGTTATTTGTACTTTTTGCTCTTTCCATCGTTTGTCACAAGTTGTAGATGACAATAATTCTATTCTAAACTTTTCTTCTTAACTAGTTACCGCTAGAAGCGTTATTGATTATTGAGCGTCACAATTAGGTTGATAATGGCAACTAGCGAACCTATACTACTAAAGATGAGCCCAATCGGTTGGAAGTTGGCTCTGCGTACCTGCTGTATAGAAGGTTCTACATAAATCTGATCATTAGGTAGCAGATAATAATATTTTGATTTCATTAAATCGGCACTGGTTAAATCTAGCAATATTACCTCGGCACCGTCGTCAGTCTGCCGAATTAGTTTCACATTCTGCCGATTAGCAATCTGAGTTAAATCCCCCGCTAAGCTGAGCCCTTCCAGTATTGTAGCCTGTCCATTATAAATATAATAATATCCTGGACGATTTACCTCTCCCAGTACCGATATTTTGAAACTTACCAGCTTTACATCCACGGATGAATTGAGAATATACCGATTAGCCTCCTGTTGGATAATCTGCTGGCACTCTTCAATAGTGAGGTTCTGTACCTTTACTTTACCAATGAGTGGGATGCCAATAAAACCATCTTTATCTACGTTAAACCCCATTAGGTATAGAATAGACTCGCTACCAAATCCCCGGGCACCTTCCTGGTTTCCGTAGTTAAAAAAGGCAGAGGTCTCATTATCAGGATTTTGAATAGTTACGTGTAGTATATCGTTGGGTTGAATACGATACTCAGGTCGCCGGTTTTTTATCTGGGTTGGGTAGTCCTTAGAAAAGCTATTATCCTGAAGGTAAACTAACTCTCTCTTAGCAACACAAGAGAAGACTAGTGTACCTACGACAAGGTAAGTGATAAATAGACTAAAATACTTTCTGGTTTTTGTCAGGTTTTGATACATTAATTATAATTTATATAACTTTTCTAATTTTTATTTTTAACAAAAGTAGAGATTTATTTGATGAATTGAAAAGAAATCAGCTTAAAAATTAATTATTGCGATTAATTTTTGTATTTTTTTTATAAAACAAGGGATTTATATGAAGCCAATTGTTTCTAAAACTCTATTAAAAGCACCAAATAAGTGTGTACCTTTTTCCTCATTTATGCATAAAATGAGTCAATCCTGTATCAAATAAGCCTTTTCCCTTCACTGCTGTCATCCATGATTGACCGTCTACCAAGAAGTCGGTAGCATGAACAGTGCCTATTTTTAAATAAGATGATTTCTGATCTGTAAGAAAATTTTGGATCCTCTCTTCTTGAGAGGGGGTAACACTCACTAATACCCGACCTTGTCCTTCACCAAACAGAAAAGCGTCCTTACGTATTTCGGAATTGGTTTGCACCGAAAAACCCAGGTTATTGACCATAGCTGACTCAGCCAAGGCAATAAACAATCCGCCATCAGCTACATCATGTACTGAAGTAACTTGACGGTTGGCTATCAACGCCTTTACTACTGTCTGTACCTGATACTCTTCTTCTAAATCAAAATACGGGGCAGGTGACTCTTTAATACCATGAAAACTATAAAGATACTCTGAACTCGCAATATCGTTGGTAACATTGCCTATCAGGTAAATCAGATCACCTTCTTGCTGAAAAGCCAGGGTCATTTGTTGACGGTAGTCTTCTAGCAAACCGAGCATCCCGATGGTCGGCGTAGGGAACACCGCCCCGCCGTCGCTCGACTGGTTGTAGAAACTCACATTCCCTCCGGTAACTGGAGTACCAAATTTCTCACAAGCAGCTTTCATCCCCTTGATCGCCCCTACAAACTGCCAGTATACTTCTGGATCATACGGATTGCCAAAGTTGAGACAGTTAGTGATAGCCACCGGCTCACCCCCGCTACATACGATATTTCGGGCAGCTTCAGCCACGGCAATCGCGCACCCCACTTCGGGGTCAGCGTGGACATATCGGGCATTGCAGTCTACCGATATAGCAATTGCCTTATTCGTTCCCTTGATGCGAACTACTCCAGAATCGGCGGGAACATTGGTTGTAACCGTACCAGTGCCAATCATAGAATCGTACTGCTCTGATACCCATTGCTTGGAAGCGATATTAGGATGGCTCAACAGAAATTTAGCAACTTCGGCGTAGTCATTCGGTTCCGTCACATCATCAATACTAAACTTTTGATACTCCTTATAATAGGTTGGTTCACGATATTCGCGCTGGTAAACGGGTGCACCGCCCCCCAGCACTAGATCATCAGCCGGAACATCGGCTACTACCTCACCGTGTTGGTGAAATACTAGCCGCTCAGTATCTGTTACTATCCCGATTTGCTCGCACTGCAAATCCCACTTTTCAAAAATCTGTTTTACTTCTTCCTCATTACCTTGTTTTACTACAATCAACATTCTCTCTTGGGACTCAGACAGCAGAATCTCCCACGCTAGCATATCGCTCTGTCGCAGCGGAACTTTGTCTAGCCAGATTTCCATGCCGTGTTCGCCCTTCGCACTCATTTCGGAGGTTGAGCAGATAATGCCCGCCGCCCCCATATCCTGAATACCAATTACGTGCCCTGAGGCAATCACCTCCAGGGTGGCCTCTAGTAACAGTTTCTCCTGGAACGGATCACCCACCTGCACTGCGGGTAAATCTTTAATAGAGTCTTCGGTAATATCTTTGGAAGCAAAAGCCGCCCCGTGAATACCGTCTTTTCCAGTAGATGACCCAACAATAAACACCAGATTACCCACCCCATGGGAGGTAGCACTGGCAACTTTATCAGTCTCCACAATACCCGCCGAGAAGGCATTCACCAGCGGGTTAACCTGATAGCAAGGATCAAAAAACAGTTCTCCACCTACCGTAGGAATTCCAAATGCGTTGCCGTAATCGCCAATTCCCTTAACCACGCCCCGCAAAAGCCACCGGGTACGCTCATTATTAATATCGCCAAAACGGAGGGAATTGAGTTGAGCAATCGGGCGGGCACCCATGGTAAAAATATCGCGGTTAATACCACCTACTCCGGTTGCTGCTCCCTGGTAGGGTTCGATGGCTGAAGGATGGTTGTGGGATTCTATTTTAAAACTACACGCTAACCCGTCACCAATGTCAACCAGTCCGGCGTTTTCTTCCCCAGCTTTCGCCAGCATTCGATCTGAGTCACGGGGTAGTTTTTTGAGCCAAGTGATGGAGTTTTTATACGAACAGTGCTCCGACCACATCACTGAAAAGATGCATAACTCAGTAAAATTGGGGGTACGCCCCAGTATTTTCTGAATGCGATCAAACTCTTCTTCGAGTAACCCCAGGTCTTTGGCCGTTTGTACAGTAGGTAAGGTTTGTTCCACGTATCAAAAGTAATAGGTTATAATGATAGATTTTACCAAAATTTGAGCATTTTATTGAAAATACAACAACTAAACGCCAAGAGCTTTTAGAAATTGTGATTCTACGACCCTAACCACTGGGCGTATTCCTTGGCAAAATAAGTCAGAATAATATCAGCACCTGCCCGGCGAATGCTAGTGAGGCTTTCTTGCATAGCTTGCGTACTATCTAGCCAATTTTTAGCCGCTGCAGCTTTAATCATAGCGTATTCACCACTCACCTGATAAGCTGCCACTGGAATCGGAAAATTATCTTTTAGTAGCCGAATGACATCCAAATACGGCATGGCCGGCTTGACCATTAGCATATCTGCTCCTTCGTCGTAGTCTAATTCCGCTTCCAGCAAGGCTTCCCGATAGTTGGCTGGGTTCATCTGATAGGTCTTCTTATCGCCGGCTTTTGGGGCTGAGTCCAGCGCATCGCGAAACGGACCATAAAAAGCCGAAGCATACTTAGCCGTATAAGACATGATAGATACCTGTTGATATCCATGTTCGTCCAGTAAATTCCGCAGGTAACCCACTCGCCCGTCCATCATATCCGAAGGCCCCAGAATATCCGTTCCAGCCTCGGCTTGCACCAATGCCATCTTGCCTAAAATTTCTAGTGTTTCGTCGTTCAGTATCTCGCCGTTTTGTACCAGCCCATCGTGCCCATCCGAACTATAAGGATCCATCGCAATATCGGTCATTAGGCAAACATTCGGAAAATTTTCCTTGATACGCCGAATAGCAGTAGGAAATAGCCCGTCGGGATTATAACCTTCCTTAGCCAATCGGTCTTTTTTATCGTCAGTCAAGGCTGGAAACGGGGCAAAAGTACGAATGCCCAAATCCCGGCATTGGGCAATTTCCTCCAGCAGCAAATCAACTGAATAGCGAAAAATGCCTGGCATAGAGGCCACTTCTTCTCGCTGGTCTTCGCCATCAATAATAAAAACCGGAAAGATTAAGTGCTGAACCGAAATCTGGGTTTCTTCTACCAAGTTGCGAATGACAGAAGATTTTCGGTTGCGGCGAGGTCGGCGTTGCATACGATACTTTTGCCACAAATATAGCTGGGATACCGAAAGGAAACTAACTTTTTAAAGGGTAACCACGAATAAGCCTACAGTAGCTGCCACAGCGAATCAGTGAATAACTTTTGAGAATCGTAAAAGTGGTGGACCACTGAGAAACCTGATTTTTTGGCTAAACCTTCTATATCCCCTAAGCTATACTTTTGAGATCGTTCCATGTAAATGGCTTCCCAAGCTTCAAATTGGATAACTTCTTCGATGGCAGGAATAGTCACCTGTTGATCTTTTTTACTGACCAGATAGCTACGAATGCTACCTTCCATCGGGTCATAAATTGGGAAGTACTGGAAACTATCGATGTCAAAGTCTGCCCCTAGTTCTTCATTAATACGAAGTAGCAGGTTATGTTTAAAATTACGGGTGATTCCTTTTTTATCGAAATACGCATTCAGAATGCGCTCCGGTTCTTTTTTCAAATCAAACCCAGTCATCAGCAAATCACCGGGCGACAGGTGGGCAGCAATTTCTTTCAGGAAGGCAATGCTTTCCGGGTGGGAGAAATTGCCAATATTCGCTCCCAAAAACAGCACCACGTTGCGAACCTGCGTACCGTCGAAAGAAGCCTTTAGTTGATCAATAGCCCGAAAATAATCGTCCTGAATGCCTTGCACGGTCAACCCTGGCATATTTTCGGCTAAGTCAGCCGTGAGCTCTCTAATAATGTTAGCCGAAATATCAATCGGGACATAAGAAAAGTTAGCTTTCTGTCCTAAAAAGTGACGAAGCAATACTTTGGTTTTTGTACCATCACCTGCCCCAAACTCAATCAGCCGAAACGGAAGTTGCTCTTTGGCAAAATACTCCAGCATTGGCTGACAGTGCATCTCAAATATTTCGTACTCTGCTCGGGTAGGATAATACTCTTCCATCTGCATAATCTGCTGGAAGATTTCATCGCCCCGCTTATTGTAAAGATATTTGGAAGAGAGGTATTTTTCATCAGCCGTCAGCCCGGCGTACACATCGGCGGCAAACTGACGATTAATTTTTTGAGAAGCCCCATTCAGTTCAGTGCCTTCTAAAATAGCTACGGTCTTTTCGGAACGATCAGTGGTATCAATCATCTAGCAGTGTTTGGCAAGACGGAAGCCCGTGAATTGCCAGCGTTTGTCGGGTTGGAAAAAATTTCGATAGGTTATTCGCAGGTGACTTTCAGGAGTAGCACATGAACCGCCCCTCAGCACCATTTGGCTAATCATAAATTTACCATTGTATTCACCTAGGGCACCTTTGACCCGCTGGTAAAACGGATAGGGTAAGTACGCACTCTGTGTCCACTCCCACACATCGCCTATCATTTGCGCCGGAACTGACGAAGTAGCTGGCGACTGTAGGGCTTGGGGATGAAAAAGATTAGACTCAACGAAGTTGGCCGAGGTAAGCCGATGAAAATCATTTTCGTATCCAGCTTGCCGACAGGCTACTTCCCACTCGGCTTCGGTGGGTAAACGTTTTCCTCGCCAGCGGGCGTAAGCATCGGCTTCATAGTAGCTCACGTGGGTCACCGGACGGGTAGTGTCCAGCTTTTGTAATCCACTTAGGGTATATTCGTACCACTGCCCATCTTGGTGATGCCAATAGTGGGGCGAGCCAATTTTCTGTTCCTGTATCCAAGCCCAGCCGTCGGATAGCCATAAATCAGCATTTTGGTAACCACTGTCCTCAATAAAAGACAAAAACTCTCCAGCGGTTACCAGGCGGTTCAGCAAACGATAATCAGCTAGGTACACCTGATGATACCCTTCTTCATTGTCAAAGTGAAAACCCTGACCATCGAAGCCAATAGAATAATTTCCCCCGGGTATAGTTACATACTCTTCAGAATCAATAGTAATACTCGGAGCAGGTGAAGTGCCTTCAGCATAGGCTGGAAAAAGTGGGTTATGTCCCAGGATGTATTTTAAATCAGTAAGCAGTAACTCTTGATGCTGCTGTTCGTGATGTAACCCAAGTTCTATCAGCTCAGCTACGGTTTGCCAGGTCGATTCGTCCAGCAGATGCGGTAGCTTGGGCAGATGCTCGTCTACGTAAGCACGATACTGCATTACTTCCTGCGTAGTGGGACGGGTCATATTACCTCGGTTGGTACGCAGCATACGGTCGCCCTTACTCTCGTAGTAGCTATTGAACAGAAAGTTAAACTGATTATTAAATTCCCGATAACCAGGAAAGTAAGGAATCAGGATAAACTGTTCGAAAAACCAGGTAGTATGCGCCAGATGCCACTTAGGAGGGCTTACATCGACAATGGGTTGTACTACAAAGTCTTCGGGTTGCAGGGGCTGGCACAGATCGGTACTTTGCTTTCTTACGGCTTCGTAACGGGCAATAATATCGGTTTCAGTCACGCGACTTAGCAGGGGGTTAGCGGTTTCTTTCATGCGTGGGGTAGCGTTAATCGTTGTGTCTGGAAGGTTAACGGTTCTAATAGAAAAACGTTAGGCCTGAAATTGCCAATAATACTGCCGGAAATAGGTCAGATATCTGACAGACCTAACTGCCAGGGTAAGCTAGCCATATTTTGATTGAATCTCAAAAAAAGAATACAAAGAAGTAATTTTGAC
Organism: Bacteroidota bacterium; assembly: GCA_039198955.1. GTDB lineage: Bacteria > Bacteroidota > Bacteroidia > Cytophagales > Cyclobacteriaceae > Tunicatimonas. The sequence continues at coordinate 165,238 of JBCCTI010000001.1, forward strand.
CAGAAATCTGAGCATTTACGCTTAAATTAAGCATAATCAATCTCAAACTGTACTAAATCAACAAACTCCTGTACCCGCTCCTCTAGGGCTTCGGCAGGTAAGTTCATCAGGCGTTCGGGGCCGAATTTCTCTACGCAAAATGAGGCCATCGCCGAACCGTAGATTACTGCCCGCTTCATGTTATCGAACGAATGATCTTGAGTTTGTGCTAGATGACCAAGAAAGCCGCCAGCAAAGGTATCGCCCGCCCCGGTGGGATCAAACACTTCCTCTAGTGGTAATGCCGGGGCAAAAAATATCTGATCGCTATTGAAAAGCAAAGCTCCGTGCTCCCCCTTTTTGATAATTAGGTAGGAAGGCCCCATTGCCAGAATAGCCTGAGCCGCCTTCACCAGCGAGTACTCACCCGATAGCATTCGGGCTTCCTCATCGTTGATAGAAAGAACGTCTATCTGCTTGATAACTTCCTTCAAGCTAGGTAAGAAAGGTTCGGTCATCCAGAAGTTCATAGTATCGAGCATCACCAGCTTGGGACGGTTATCAAGCCGATTGAGCACGGTTTGCTGCACCTCGGGCGTAAGATTACCCAGCATCAAGTATTTACAATCCTGGTAGGTGTCAGGAATCACTGGGTCGAAATCAGCCAGTACGTTAAGATCCGTCACCAGCGTATCGCGGCTGTTTAGGTCGTTGTGGTAACGACCTGACCAGAAAAAGGACTTTTCTCCTTCTTTCACCTGAAGCCCTTCGGTATTAATGCCGTGCTGCTGAAAGTTGGCAATATCTGACTGCAAAAAATCTTCGCCGACTACGCCGACCAGATTGACCGATTTGGTAAAATACGAAGCCGTCAGGGCGATATACGTACCCGAACCGCCAATGATTTTATCAGTTTTTCCGAATGGGGTTTCAATAGCATCGAAGGCAACCGTGCCCACAACCAATACACTCATATTTTTTCGTTGAAATTTGAGAATAGATAATTGATAAAGAGAAAGTTTGATACAAAAACTTATTGTTTCAGAGTAGCTGATTGCTCAGGTACCTGCCCAGGCTGACTGGACTGGATACACTTGCGGTACACCCAGTAATGCTGCTGGGGCTTGCCCTGAAACTGTCGCAACAGATGGTGTACTGCCACCTGATCATCACTCACCCGATTGATTTCAATTTTATCGTAACGCACTTCGTGTTTGCTTAGAAAATCCATCACTGACTTAATTAACGCCGAGGCTACGCCTCGCTGCCGAAACTCGGGGATAACTCCTAGCAAAACACTCAGCAGATGCCTGTGTTTCCGGTTGCGGAAATAGGCTTCCCGCATTTTACGGAATAAACCCTGCCCTGCCTGTTTTCGGGTGTAATTAATGTTAGGCAAATTAAAGAAAAAACCAACGGGTTGATCGTGATAATAGGCTAGTAAAAATACCCCTTCGTCAATCCAGGGCTCCAGTTCTTCTAACTCATGCTGAATTTGCTGGGCAGAAAGCTCGTGATGAAAAGGTTGCCCTCCCCAAGTCTGATTATACACCACCACAATGTCTTTTGCCAATTGCCCCAGCTTTTCTACCGAGAAGCGATCGATGCGAAAGCCTTCACTATTTAGCATCTTACTTGCCTTCTCTTTTACTGTTTTTGGCAAAGGTAGTTTCTGAAAATCAAGCTGGTAAGTGCGTTGGCGAAAATACTTCTCAAACCCAAATGCCTCAAAGAAGCCCTGATAGTACGCTGGGTGGTAACTAGAGCCGTAGACGGGCAATTCATCAAAGCCCTCAGTTAACAGGCCCGATTTCAAAAAAAGACTGTTGGGATTTACCGGGGCGTTCACCTCGTCAATTCCCTGGCTTTCTAGCCAATACACGCCCTCCCCTAATAATTTAATAGCTGCCTGCTCGTGCTCAATACACTCGAAAAAACCAAGGAACCCCGAATCAGTTTCACTCCGCCGATCGATAAAGGCAGCAATACGCCCAATGGTTTTACCTCGGTAATTTTGCAAAATCCACCGACATACATCCCCATTTTCCAGCATAGGGTTTTGTTCTGGATTAAACGTCGTTTCTACTTCGTAGGGCATGGCTTGTATCCATTGGGTATTGCCCTGATAGAGCTGGGCTGGAAACTGAAAAAACTCCTGTTCGGAATAGGTATTTTGTACTTTGAGGGTATGCATAGACGCTGTCTACTGTAATTTCAAACTAATTTTCAGTAGGCTAGGTTTTTTTGCCAAGCTAAGCACAGCGTGGTGTCATGTGCGCCTAAACTTTTCTATATTTGTACGACATTATTCCAGCCTCGACTCATTAGTAAAGCCGCGAGGCGATTTGTCAAGTATTTGTGCAAACTTACGATATTTTCATCGAAAAATTCCACTGCCTAAACTATTAACGCTTCGTGTATGGGTAAGATTATTGCAATAGCCAACCAAAAAGGAGGAGTAGGAAAAACAACTAGTGCTATTAACCTGGCAGCCAGCTTAGCGGCTTTGGAGCATAAAACCCTGGTAGTAGACGCTGACCCCCAGGCTAACTCTACCTCTGGATTGGGTTTTAACCCGAAGGAGGTTGAAGACAGCATTTACGAGTGTATGGTAGACGAGGCAGATACGCGCTCGGCTATTGTACCTACCGATTTGGAATATCTCTACCTCTTACCCTCACACATTGACCTGGTAGGTGCCGAAGTGGAAATGGTGAGCCTGGACGAACGGGAAAAGAAGATGCGAAAAGCCCTGTGGCCCATTCAAGATGAGTACGAATTTATTATTCTAGACTGCTCACCCTCACTCGGGCTGATTACCATCAATGCCCTCACTGCTGCCAACTCGGTAATTATTCCGGTGCAGTGTGAATATTATGCTTTGGAAGGATTGGGCAAATTGTTGAATACCATCCAGATTATCCAGTCCCGACTGAACACCGGGTTGGAGATCGAGGGAATTCTACTCACCATGTACGACTCCCGCCTTCGGTTATCCAATCAGGTAGTAGAAGAGGTGAATGCCCACTTCCAGCAAATGGTGTTTAGCACGCTGATACCGCGCAATATTAAATTAAGCGAATCGCCCAGTTTTGGGCTACCTGCCATTGTTCACGATGCCGAAAGCAAGGGGGCTATCAGTTATTTGAACCTGGCTAAGGAATTATTGGAAAGAAATCGACAACTTGCGCGTTGATATATAGAACCAAGCAACAAAATTGCCCATCTGAATGAGTATTAATAAAACGTCCGGAAGGTCAACTCGTCGAAAGAACGCTTTAGGGCGGGGGCTAGGGGCTCTGCTAGAAGATTCCTCCCCAGAGGCTCAGCTTCGGGAGAATCCCGCCAAGGAATATAGCTCTATTAACGAAATATCTCTTGATAGTATAGAGGTTAATCCCTTTCAGCCCCGTACCCACTTCGATCAGGAAGCTCTACAGGAACTGGCTGATTCCATTGCGGTGCAAGGGATTATCCAGCCTATCACGGTACGACTGATCAGCTCAGATCGTTACCAGATTATTTCGGGAGAACGCCGGGTGCAAGCCTCCAAGCTAGCCGGGCTAACCTATATTCCGGCTTACGTTCGTAAGGCCAACGACCAGCAAATGCTGGAAATGGCCCTGATTGAAAACATCCAACGGGAAAACCTTAACGCCATTGAGATTGCACTAAGTTATCAGCGGCTTATCTCCGAATGTGACCTGCGCCAGGATCAGTTGGGCAACCGGGTGGGCAAAAACCGTTCTACCGTCAACAATTACTTGCGTCTGCTAAAATTACCCCCCGATATTCAGGCCGCCCTACGGGATACCCGGCTGACGATGGGACACGCTAGGGCGCTGATTAACGTGGATACAGTAGAACAACAGTTACACATTTTTCAGCGAGCGGTGCAAGAAGATTTATCGGTACGGCAGGTAGAATCCTTGGTACGGGAGTTAGCGGCTCCCAAAAAGCCTAAGACGACTGGGGGCAAAGAAATATCACCGGAGTTACAATCTATTCAGAATCAGCTTTCGTCCCACTTTGGCACGAGGGTTCACATTAAAACAACGGGCCAGGAGAAAGGTGAAATAAAAATCCCCTACCTCTCTACCGATGACCTGAACCGGATTCTGGAACTACTACAAACATGAAGTACGCTATTGTAGCACTAATCATAGCTGCATTTTTCTTACAGCTTCCACTGGCTTTTGCTCAGGAAGAATCTGAAGAAAAGGCGGATACTACTACCGTGGTAGAAGATACGCTTCAACTTCAGCAGGGAGCCGTGGGAATAAATAAACCGGGCACCGAAGCTCCCGATACTGTGGTGATAGAATCCATGAGCCGGCGCGTTCCCCGCCGGGCGGCTTTGTACTCGGCGGTGCTACCCGGTCTGGGTCAAGCCTACAATGGTAAATACTGGAAAATCCCGATTATCTACGGTGGGCTTATCACCATGGGCTATCTTATTATTCTTAATGATGACCGTTATCGGCTTTTCTTACGTGCCAATGAAGCGGTGCGTAATCAAGAGCCCAATCCTCTGGCGGGTTTACGGGGTGGGCGTTACGACAGTAGCGATCAACTCACTCGGTTCGTAGAAAACGCCCGCCGCGATCGGGACTTTATGGTAATTCTGACGGCGGGACTATACGCTCTCAATATTATGGATGCTATTGCCGATGCTCACCTAATTGAGTTTGACATCAACCCCGACCTCAGTATGGATTTTAAGCCGATGGCAGGTTCGGCCTTGGCCTACTACGATCATCTGACCCCCACAATACCCACTTACGGGTTTTCTTTTACTGTAAGCCTGTACTAACTTATGCGTATTTTACTCGTCGGCTACGGAAAAATGGGTAAGACCATTGATAAAATTGCCCTGGATCGTAATCATACTATTGTTGGACGTATTGACCAAAATGATACCGATATCTGGGATAATTTAACCAACGATTCGGCTGATGTAGCCATTGAGTTCAGTCAGCCCGACGCTGCAGCCGCGAATATTCACCACTGTCTGGAACGGGGCATTCCGGTGATTTCAGGCACGACGGGTTGGTTAGGTCATCGCGAAGAAATAGAGAACTACTGCCAACAAAAAGATGGTACATTCTTTTACGCATCCAATTTCAGTATCGGGGTCAATCTGTTTTTTCGGGTGAACGAATATCTCGCCCAGCTTATTAGTAATTATCCTCAGTATCAGGCTAGTGTGGAGGAAACCCACCATACGGAGAAAAAAGATGCTCCAAGCGGTACTGCCATTACCATCGCCGAAGGGATGCTCAAGTATTTACCCCCCGAGAGTTGGTTTTTACAGGAAAATCAGGTTTTAGACGCAGAATATTTACCGATTCGGGCTAAACGCGAACCGGATGTACCGGGTACTCACGTAGTCACTTATCAGTCGGAAGAGGATACCATTGAGATTAAGCATACCGCCCACAGCCGCCAGGGATTTGCCTTGGGGGCGGTGGTCGTAGCCGAATGGATTGTAACCCATCAAAAAAGCGGGGTGCTAACAATGAACGATTTTCTAAAATGATAGGTATTTCTTTTGGTGCACACTATTTTCGCAATACTGCTGTTAGAAGCAGATAACAATATCTGAAATATATGGCAACATTTCTGAAGAAAAAGAAGGAAGAAGATCAAAAACCGGATGCTGATAAACCAGAAAAGGCCCCTAAATCTAAAGCCCGGGAGTGGGTAGATGCCATTGTGTTTGCGGTGATTGCTGCTACCTTCATCCGATGGCTGTTTCTGGAGGCATTTACCATCCCTACCCCTTCTATGGAAAATTCGCTGTTAGTCGGTGATTTCCTGTTTGTGAGCAAGATGCACTACGGGGCGCGCACCCCAAAAACCCCCTTACAGGTACCACTCACCCACCAAAACATTTGGGGTACTGATATTCCGTCGTACGTCGACTGGATTCAGCTGCCACAGTACCGTCTACCTGGTTTTTCTAGTGTGAAGCGAGGCGATGTAGTAGTATTCAATTTTCCTACTGAACATCAGTATCCTACTGACCTGAAAACCAATTATATCAAACGATGCATCGGCGTACCCGGCGACGTGGTTAAAATCGAGGATCGACAGGTGTACGTCAATGATGATGTGTTTCCCGACCCGCCCGGAGTGCAGCATCGGTATACTGTTAAAGCTAACCAAACCATTAACGACCGGATTTTTGAGCGGCACGGAGTATCAGAGTACAGTGCTTCTCCCAACCAGTCTACCATGCTGGCTACTGCCGAGGTGGTGACTGAGTTCGAGAAGTTATCCTTCGTACAGGAGATAAATCCTGAAACCGCATCAAAAGATCAGGTTAGCCCTAATATTTATCCCGACCCCAGCGTCTTTCCTTGGAATGCCGACTTCTTCGGGCCGCTGGAAGTGCCTGCCGAGGGGCAGCAGATTGAACTAACCGAAGAAAATATCGCTAAGTATGAGTACGTCATCAAATACTACGAAGGGCACGATGAAGTGGAGAAACGCGATGGCAAACTCTTTATTGACGGTGAAGCGGTAGATACCTACACTTTTAAGCAGAACTACTACTTTATGATGGGCGACAACCGCCACAACTCACTCGACTCTCGTTTCTGGGGCTTTGTACCCGAAGACCATGTGGTAGGTAAAGCCTTCTTCATCTGGCTATCCCTTGACACCAGTGCGAGTTTTTTTAAAATACTCCGCTGGCGCCGTCTGTTAAATTTGATTGAATAACAATCGGAGAACGGAAAAGGGAGTACGGAGAACAGTAGCTTACACATTCCACCGTTTTCCATTCTCCCTTCTCCTTTTTCCGTAAAATCTACCACTCAACCTCTCGCTCTCCTTGCTGCTTCAAATATTCGTTGGTTTTCTTGAAATGGTCGTTGCCGAAGAAGCCCCGGTCGGCAGCAAAGGGCGACGGATGGGGTGATTTTAGAACGTAGTGTTTGCCTTCATTGATCATTGCCCCTTTCTTTTGGGCGTAAGCCCCCCACAGCAGAAATACGATATTTTCCCGCTCATCCGAAATTTTTTGGATTACGGTATCCGTAAATTCTTCCCAGCCTTTTTTCTGGTGGGAACCCGCCTGCCGAGCCCGCACGGTCAGTGTGGCGTTTAGCAGTAGCACCCCTTGTTGGGCCCAGCGTTCCAAATTTCCACTGTCCGGAATGGGTTTGTCGTACTCATTCTTGATTTCTTTGAAGATATTAATCAAAGAAGGCGGTTTAGTGATACCATCCCGCACCGAAAAGGCTAATCCGTTGGCTTGCCTCGGTCCGTGGTAAGGGTCTTGACCGAGAATCACTACTTTCACCTGATCAAAAGGAGTTAGGTCAAACGCCCGAAAAATTTCTTTGCCCGGGGGATAAATAGTTTGAGATCGGTACTCCGACCGCAGAAATTCCGCTAGGGTCTCGAAATAAGGTTTATTAAATTCATTAGATAATTTTTCCTTCCAGGAAGGGGCAATGCGTACATCCATATTGTTTTGTGTAGTTTATTGTAAACTTATCGTTATCTTCCCGCGTAAGTAAAGATGTATGGTAACCGAAATCACCAAAGGCGTAAAGGTTAGTGTTGAAACCGAGTATCAACCTGACTATTCTGACCCTAGCCAGAACCATTACGTGTTTACCTACCATATTACTATTGAGAATAACAGCCATTTCACTGTAAAGTTATTACGCCGTCATTGGGAAATTGTCGATGCAGGCTATCCCTACCGGGAGGTAGATGGCGAAGGCGTCATTGGCAAGCAACCTACTCTCGAACCGCACCAGCAGCACCAGTACGTATCAGGTTGTAATCTTAAGTCAGGAATGGGTAAAATGAAGGGCACTTTTCTAATGGAGCGGATTACCGATGGTAAGCAGTTTCATGCTATTATTCCCAAATTCACCCTGATAGCCCCCTATCGCATCAACTAGCTTTTCCCATGTTTTCGCTCTGGAAGCGACGTTCTTTAGCCATAGGCTACTGGCAATACTGGCTCAATGCCGTAAACCAGCACTCCTTACACGCTCCCTTTATTTATAACTTTTACCAAGAGGTAATACGAGATCAATCGCACTCTTCTAACTTTCAGGCAATTGAAGAATACCGAAAAGCCCTGCTGAAATCTGAAGAGGAAGTATCCATTCCTACTCTCGGGGCTACTTCATTAGTTAGCCAGTCTTCTTCCCACAAAGTAAAGAGTGTTGCTCAACACTCACTGAGTACGCCTAAATTTGGCCGTTTTCTGTCTCGTTTGGTTCAGTTTCAGCAGCCGAACCGCATCATAGAATTAGGTACTTCGTTGGGTATTACTTCGTTGTATCTCTCATTAGCTGATGATACTACAGCAATCTACACTCTGGAAGGTGCACCTGACATTGCCGATCTTGCCACCAAAGCCTTTTCCCACTTTCACTGCCAGAATATTGATTTGCGGAAAGGAAGTATTGATCAGACCTTACCGGTCTTGCTAGCCGAGTTGCCCCAGATCGATTTGGCTTACGTAGATGCTAACCATCGTTTTGAACCCACGCTGCGCTACTTCTCTCAATTACTAGCTAAAACCCACGAACAAAGCATCTTGATTTTCGACGATATCCACTGGTCGCCAGGGATGCGACGAGCCTGGAAGACAATTATCCAGCATCCGCAGGTAACCTTATCAATAGATTTGTTCGATGCCGGACTGGTTTTCCTGCGTCCGCTTACTACCAAGCAGCATTATTTTCTGATGTTTTAGGGTAAGGCTTCAGAAACTGATCACGAGGTGGATAATTACTCGTAAATCATCCTTGCCTCGAAAACTTTATCTGAACCAGAGGCAAAGCGATTGAAGAATATTTCCTAGCTCAAATTCGGCTGGGGCTATTACAAGCCCGTGATAAGTAGTATAATTTCAGATTTGATTACAATTGTAATAAATT
>JBCCTI010000002.1:0-170808 GCA_039198955.1 Bacteroidota bacterium
CCGCTTGCGAAAGGCATGGCTTTTCCCTGAGTGATAACCTTTTTCTAAGGATTGCTTTTCGTCGCTTGATAATTCTACTGTTCGTATTTTTCCCATATGGGAGTACTAACATATATTTATTTAATTTTGTCCACTTACTTATCAGACACAGCCTAGTAAAAACCGCTGGGGCCCGGTAACGCTCCCCACAGGAGAGACAGAAATACTAAATCCATCAGGCCGCATCGTAGTTATAAGCGAGATAAGGATAAAAATAGACGTAGAGGCAAATACAAAACCTGGAGCAACTGCGCGGCGACCGCTACCGCAGGGCAGTATGACCTTAGATAAACGGCATTGAGCGGCCGCCGAAAGGTAGAACAAGGAAAGAACAAAATACTGGTCTCAAATGCCGTGCGTAACAAGCAGCCGCCGCGCGGATCATTCACCGAATTTTTGCGTGCATCAGAGACAACCGAAACCGGGTCGCCGGGCAATATAAAAGGAACTATACCATGCGGTAGCCACACCAGCCCTTGCATAATCCATAAAAATCGCGGTCAATGCCCGTCCGGTATTAGCAAAAGATAGTGGTGCAGTTTGCGATCCTCTACCCCGATAAAATCAAACCGGGCGCCGGGTGCTTGAAATCTGATTCAAGCTTTTACAGAACTAATGAAATATTACCATGTAGTTGGTATAGACAGCTATTTATACAATACATTCATCAGGCTATCGTCCATTTTCCATATGAATACAGGAGAAATTAGTTGACCTTCAAAAGTAAAATTGGTGTGCGCCAATAGATAGTATCCGACTGTGCCCTTATTAAAGTGTTTATACAGGGACTGTATGCTCTTCACCTCAAAAAGCTGAGGAACATCTCCATAGATGCTTATTTTAAAGGCATTAGATAATTCCGTTATCATTGCCGCCGAAATAATATTGTCTACCTCTTTTAGCACTGCGGTTTCCCCTATGGCATCGGGATTGCCAAATGCCGCCAGGCTCATCTCCGACACCGCCTTACTTTCTTCCTTACTAAAAATGAGGTAGCTGGCCCCTCCAAGTGACCCAATGATATCTGTTTGTAGTACTATGAAATCCACCAGATCATTATAGTCTTCAAGGATATAATCATGGTCTGACTTATATTCTATACTTGTCGCCTCAATCGTTACATTTTGACCTGTTATGGAAGAAAAGGACTGTGCTGCATGCTGATAGCCTCGGTTAATAATTTCATCCACTAGTCTTTTTTCTGTTGCATCAATAAGTTGCATGACATCCCAAAAATTTAGATTTATACCTATGACATCTAATTTTCATGTTCAGAAAGGGTAGTAATCAACTCCTCAGCCTCAAATGGCTTTACCAAATAACCAATGGCTCCCAGGCTTATTCCTTGTTCTACTACTGAATCTTGGCCGACAGCACTTATCAGCAATACTTTGGACGGTAAATCTTCTTCTTTGAAGACCGTCAAAATATCTGTTCCCATCATATCAGGTAAGATGTTATCCAGTGTGATGTAGTCCGGTAAGTGCTCAAACGCCATGTCCAATGCTTCTTCACCATTGGCTGCCTCTCCAACTACTTCAAATCCACCTGAAATCAGTGTTTTTTTAATTAGGGCTCTCATATATAACGAGTCATCCACTATCAATACTGTTTTACTCATAATCGTTTTTATTTAATTTTATCAGTGCCCTAAGTGATTTCAGACACTTTTACTGTGATTTTTTGTTTAATAAAATTTCCTCAAGCCTCTGTTTGCTCATTTGAAGCTGACACTCCTATGGTTTATATTACTATCGTTTCCTAAAATCCATATTGTAGATTAGAGTCAGCATTAATGTGTGGTTTTGCTCCTGATTAATGCCATCGCCTTTCAACGCCATCTGATTGAGATATCCCAACTGTACATTACCGGTATTACTGAATTGGTGGCCTAACGCTAAGTAAAGCCTGTTTTGATCAAAATTCTGAGCTACATTTTCTCCAAAACCGATGAATATTTCATCGTACATGCACAAGAATAATGTTCCTTTTTGCATTACATTGCCATTTAATGGCACAGTGACCATACCTCTATATCTGATACGATTTCGATACACCCGACCACTTTCTTCCGCCGCAGAGGAACGTTCATTCCAACGCTGTTCCAATCTATATCTATGATTTAGAATCCAACCGTTAAAGAATTGATTAACGGTTAAGGTCTGCCAGATCCTGTGCTCATCCAACTCTTCAGGTACGGGTAATTCTCCGTAGGGAAAAGTGATAATATAGGCATAGCCAGCTGTCAATATCAACTCTTTATTAAAGCGATAATCCAGACCAATTCTCGCTAAAGATTGTTGCCAATCTTTAATCAAACCCGATCTGCGAAATTGGTATTCGGTATGCAGCAACCAGTTGTTGGACAGCCTGTGATTACCAAAGTACATGTACCAGGCATTATTTTGATTTACGGTTTCACGCTGACCATAAGCCGATAGCGCCGAAATGCTCAGCAGGATGAACAATAAGCGTTTGACTGAGTTCGATTTTACGTACTTTTTCATCTTCATTTCATTAAGCCATTCTATAATTGATTGAGGTTAGAGCGTGTTCTGCCAACATGTTTAAAGCAACCACCTTATCTACTGCTCCTAGTTTTACCGCCTCTTTGGGCATGCCATATACTACGCTTGATTTTTCGTCTTGCGCCAAGGTGAATGCGCCCATATTATGCATAGCCAAAAGTCCTTTGGCCCCATCGGCCCCCATCCCGGTCATAATCATGCCCACCGCGTTCCGACCCGCATGTTTCGCCATAGAGTGAAAGAGCACGTCGACCGAAGGTCTGTGACGGTTCACACTCTCACCGCTACGAACATGCACGTAGTATTTAGAGCCACTTCTACGCACTTCCATATGGTAATTGCCTGGCGCAATGAGGGCCCGCCCTCTCAGGATCGAATCTCCGTCTTTCGCTTCTTTCACCTCGATCTTGCAAAGGCTGTTCAACCTTTCCGCAAAGGAGCGCGTAAATGCCTCAGGCATATGCTGAACGATTACAATTCCGGGACAGTCGATTGGCATTTGTTCGAGCACGGTTTTAATAGCCTCGGTACCCCCCGTTGAGGCTCCAATACCAATAATTTTATTACTGGTTACGGTAAGGTTCGTTTTCACTTTGGAAGTAGGAGCTTGATGTACTTGCTGGAATCGCGCTTTCCTTCGGATTACTGATTTTCCCGCTGCTTTTACGATGTCGATGATTTGCTGGGCATTCTCAGAAAAGGTATCCACGCTCAATGTATTCTTCTGAATGATGTCCACCGCACCTAGTTCAAGGGCACGAATGGCCAGTTCAGAACCCTTTGCTGTCAAACTCGAGATTATGACCACGGGTATGGGGTGCTGGCTCATAATACGCTGTAAGAATGTTATGCCATCCATTCGTGGCATCTCTATGTCAAGCGTAATGACATCTGGCACCTGTTTACTTATCTTCTTAACGGCCACAAAAGGATCGGAAGCCACGCTGATTACCTCAATAGCCTCATCTGAATTTAAAACATGGCTCAGTGATTGACGAACTACTGCCGAATCATCTACGACTAATACTTTTATTATGCTCATCAAGCTAAGGATATTCTTTTAGACATATTTTAAATAAATCCTATGCGTACCAGAATTCATCATAATCTTGCGTCCACGTTTTCCACCTGTATCTGATTTTATCACCGGAATTTTATGATGCTTTAGAAGCTCGAAGGCAATTTGTATATTTCTTTCTCCCACTTTGTATACATTACTTTCCATCAAACTATTGGCGCCCCCAAAAACTTTGGCTACCAGATTATTCTTGTTAGCACCCAGCGCTAGTATTTCGTCTATAAGCCTTGGAATGGCGATGTTTCCGTATTTAGGTGTAGCAAGGCCTTCATCTTTCCATACAGGCAGCATAAAATGATTCATTCCTCCGAATCGTAGTTTTTGATCATACAGGCAGACCGCAACACACGAACCTAACACTGTTGTGATGTCATAAGAGACTTTGCTGACGAACAAGGTAGAAGGCAGCAAAAAGTGTCGTTTTGTAGGGGGAGTGAATATCTCTGCCATTAAAATAATACATCCTCTTCAAATGATGCTTCTTCAAATTCTCCGGTATTATTAGAAATATGTGGGAGAGTCAAGGTAAAGGTACTTCCCATGTCCAATTCGCTGTCAAGCTGTAGCGTGCCTCCTAATAATTCCGTGTACTCCTTCACAATAGACAAGCCCAGCCCAGTACCCTGATGGGCTTTAGCTATTCCTTCATCCAGTTGCTTGAAACGACTAAAAATCACCTTTTGATCTTCCTTACTTATGCCCGGACCCTGATCTGAAATGGAAAATACTAACTCTACTTCATTTAACTCTATATCGATTTTTACCAATTGACTCTGAGGTGAGAATTCAATGGCATTCCCAATAAGATTTAAACAAATGGCATGAAACATACCTGGGTCGGTGGTAAGATACTGACCTGACTTTACGTTATCTACAAGCGTTACGCTGATGTCTTTTCTTTTACTTTTAAAGTACAAGTCCTGAATACTATCATGGAGCATACCAGACACTTGCACTTTACAGGGCTGAACTACCACCGTTCCGGCCTCTATGGCCGCCGCAGCAAACAGATTACGCATTTTGTAGTCGAGCTCAAATGCCTGTTCAAAAGCCAGGTTCGCCTGCTCATGTACTAATTCTGGATTACTGTAGGCCATTCGCCTGATGTTCTTGGTCAATCCAAGGATGCTGGTCAATGGATTATTAATTTCATTAAGAATATGGCTCAAAAAGCTTGAACGTTGGCTTTCGGCTTTGAGCAACTTGGTACCGAGCTGCTCTACTTGATCGTTAGACTGTTTCAGCTTATCCTTTAGCTCGAGGACTTGATCTTGTAACTCTTTATTGTTATTGTCTCCCATAGTGTTAAACCGTTTTTTGAAATGTGGTAGGCATCAGTTGCTTCAAGGGTAAATGCATCTCGAATAGTGATTCAGAATGCCCAATGAGTAAATAACCGCCAGGCTTCAGGCACTGAATAAGCTTGGTTACAACTCTCTGTTGAGTTTGCCTATCAAAGTAGATCAATACGTTTCTGCATAGGATTACATCCTGTATGGTGTTTATCTTATACTCCCTGTCCATAAGATTCATTCGCTTATAGGATACCTTTTTCCGCAGTAATGGAACAATTCTTACCAAGCCTTTTTGCGGATCCTTGCTCCTAAGCAAGTACTTTCTTCTTAAGTTTTCAGGAATATCTATGATCCTGTTCTCGCGATAAACCCCGTTGGCTGCTTCTTTCAGGACTTTTATTGATATATCAGTAGCTAAAATTTCATAATCCAGAGGCCCAGTTTCATCTATGGTTTCTTGCAGCACCATAGCTGTCGTGTAGGGCTCTTCTCCCGTTGAGCAAGCCGAACTCCATATTCTTAATGATCGTTGACTATTGCTTTGTCTGAATTCCGGAACGACTGTATTCTTTATAAATTCAAAATGTCCCGGTTCACGGAAGAAATCTGTTTTATTGGTCGCTACTGAATCCAGCATACGAACCAGTTCTTCTTTACCTTGCGAACTTGTTACGTGCTTGTAGTACTCCTTAAAAGAGCTCATATTCAATGCTATGAGCCTTTTCTGGAGTCTGGTTTCCAACATAATACGCTTAGAAGATGTAAGATTTATTCCGCACTGCTCGTAAACAAAGGCACTAAATCTCTTGAAATCTTCTGTAGCCAGTTTTATCATTAGAATCACTAATTACATTTTGTGGTTTAGGAAAGATCAACTTGCCGAATACCAATTTTTTGCTCAGTTTGGCTCAAACCACCGGTCTGAATTAATATTGTTGAAAGTCGTTATCTGAATAATCACCCTCGCCAAGCTCTATTTTAACACCAGTACCGTCTCCATTGGAGGTTTCTGCATTAGTCATACGTCCACTATGTATAGCTGGCCTTGGTGCTTCCCGGTACGCCTGATGCTTTCCTACACTTCTTTCATTCCCCTTCTGCACTGTTTTGGAAAGCACATCTTGACCAATTTTAAAGAAGCCTATCGCTGCTCTTAAGTTTTCCGCTTGTGAGGAAAGTTCATCCGAACTGGCCGCCATTTGCTCGGCTCCAGCGGCATTTTGCTGAATCACCTGGTTAAATTGCTGAATGGAAGAATTCACCTGACCAGCCCCGGAGTTCTGTTCAATGCTGGAAGCAGCTATTTCTTGTACTAGCTTAGCAGTGCTTTGAATGTTCGGTACGATTTGCTCCAACAGCTTTCCTGATTTGTCTGCTATGGAAACGCTGCTAGTAGAAAGCTCGTTGATTTCAGAGGCCGCAAGCTGACTTCTTTCAGCCAACTTTCTCACTTCTGTAGCCACTACAGCAAACCCTTTTCCATGGTCTCCAGCTCGGGCTGCTTCCACCGCAGCATTGAGGGCCAGGAGGTTGGTCTGTCGGGCTATTTCTTCAATAATGGAGATCTTATCCGCAATCTTCCGCATCGATTCGACGGTATTAATTACCGACTGACTTCCTTCCTGGATGTCATCAGAAGCTTTCAAGGCAATCTTTTCTGTCTGTTGTGCATTATCGGTATTCTGTTGAATATTGGATACCATCTGCTCCATGGATGAGGATATCTCCTCCGCAGAGGCAGCCTGCTCCTGAGAGCCCTGCGACATCGTTTGAGAAGTCGAGCTCATCTGAACACTGGCTGAAGCTATATTATCTGAAGAGGTGCTTACAAATGACATCACTTCTTTAAGTTTGGCCACCATTCTGTTCATCATTTCTAAGAGCTCACCTATCTCATCATTAGAGTTATTCTTTATTTCAACGGTCAAATCACCTTCTGAAACTGCACTTACTACCTCACGTGCCCGGTTAATAGAAGACATTACCGATCGGATGATCCATACTGAGACTATTATCGATAAAATGATACTCACTGCTAGCAGAATGAGCATGTTTGAAGCAGCCTCTTGGGCTTGCACATTGACATCCACCTTTGCTTGGTCTAATGCATTTGTATTTTTAGTGACTAACTGAGAAAGCGTCCGAATTGACTTCATGGCAGCTGCCCGCGCTTCTGTTACTGAAATGGTAGAAGCTACCTGATTTGCCGAATCCGTATTTACGAGACCGGCTGCTTTTATTTTATCAAAGGCTTTTTGGTAGTCACTCCAACTGTCCCCAAAGTCTTCTAATATTTGAATACCACGCTCATCTGATATACTTCTTACTACTTCTATAGCGGCAAGCATGTCTTCGGTGCGGTCTGAAATTTCTTTTAAATAGGCTTGCCTTTCTGAGATTCTTTTCTCCAATAAGAAGTCTTTCTCCCTTTTGGTAATCAGTTGAATGAGTTCTGCCGCTTTTTGTGAGTTTACAATCCTTTTGACCTGAATATCCACCAATCCGTTCAAATTGACACTCATTTCGGATAAGTTGGATTTTCCAAGAAAATAAATCCCTGTTGCTAAAATGATCAACAGAGAAAACCCGGTAATCAGCCTTGCTTTGATGGTAAGTTTCATATTCTTTGTGTTTGGATTTTAAAAGTTGGTGTGGAAGGTTGATTAGACCTCGGCTTTTTTCTTCTTTATTGCGGTCTTCTTTTCAGATTGTTTGATAGTTGCCGAATCTGACTCCTTCAGCATAGTAATTTCCTGGGAGTTAAATACTTTGTCCATGTCCAGCATTAGAATGAAGTTATCGTCCCGCTTAACCATGCCGGTCATGAGGTCACTTTGATAGCCGGACTGAAAGGCTGGTGGATCTTGAATCTCTTGGTCTTCAATATCCAATACCGCCTGTATGGCATCTACTAAAGCGCCCAGCACAATTTCCTGATTATCTACCTCCACGTTCAGGACCACAATACAGGTATCCACCGTATCCTCGATACCAGGCATTCCAAATTTTATCCGGGTGTCTATGACCGGGAGTACACGCCCTCTCAGATTAATAACGCCTCTCATGAACTCCGGTGCCTGAGGAACTCTGGTGATCTTGGGTACCTCGATGATTTCCAGAACCCGATTTACGGATGATCCAAAAATTTCATTATCGAGTTTGAAGGTCAGGTAAGATTGACTAGTGATAACTGAGCTTTCCATAGCTTACATTATTTGATGATTCGTTTATTAATTTTTTTAAGAGCTTATTGATGTCGAATACCAGCGCCACTGTGCCATCACCTAGGATCGTGGCTCCGCTAAATTCTTCTTGATCGCGGTACATATGTCCCAACGGTTTAAGTACAACTTGATGCTCCCCTATAATGGTATCGACAGAAATACCTACTTCTTCTTCCATGAATTTCATCTTGATGATCTGATTCATCTTCGGAGAAGGTTTCAAACAATGCAGTGCTTCTCTCAAATGAAATACCGGCATGCGATTACCATCCAGCACTAAGTGTTGATGTACATCGGTAAGTAAGGTAGCGGGAACTTCGTAACACTTATCCACGAGGTGCAAAGGGATAACGTAGGTATTTTCACCAATCTCGACCAGAAGTCCGTCAATTATGGATAAGGTAAGAGGTAATCGGATGGTGAAGGAAGTTCCCTTCTCTTTTTCTGACTCGATGAAAACATCACCTTGAAGGTCTTCTATACCGCGCTTCACTACGTCCATGCCTACACCGCGCCCACTGATATCACTTAACTCTACTGCCGTTGAAAAACCAGGCTTGAAGAGCAGTTGATATATTTCTTGTTCAGTAAGCTCGGCATCTTTTGTAATTATCATCTTATCAATGGCGCGCTGTCGTACTTTATCCAAGTCAATACCGGCACCGTCATCGGATAACCGGATGATGACATTAGTACCGGAGTTATAAGCCTCAATACGGATCGTCCCTTTTTCTTTTTTTCCGTATTTCCTTCGGACATCCTTGTGCTCAATGCCGTGATCAATGCAATTTCGCATAAGGTGTAGCAGTGGGTCACTTAATTTTTCTATTATGGACTTGTCTAATTCCGTATCTGTGCCCTCGGTAACTAACTCTATATTTTTATCCAGCTCTTTGGACAGGTCTCTCACCAGCCTTTTGAAGCGAATGACTAGCGTGTCGATCGGAATCAGACAAATGGAGAAGGCGTTATCTCTGAGCTTCCTGGTAATTTTTGACATATTCTCGGTAATCGCCCCGAGTTCAGCCACTTCCAGTCCATTGACTAGCATACTCAAGCGAGCCTGGGTGGTGATCAACTCGCTGATCTGGTTCATCAGTGTATCCAGTTTCTCTGAGGAGACTCTGATGCTAGATACGGTTCCCGTTTTTGTGGAATTGTTAGTATCAGCAGTTTCATCGGCACCTTTTGTTACAGTTTCTTTGACTTTAGCATTTTCTAGTTTGGGATTCAATTTGCTCACCACTTCTTTAAGTTGCTCAAAATCCACAGGTCTCGTCTCGTCTTGATGGGCCTTAAAAAAGCGGTTGATGTCTTTTTTTATGAGTAGGTTGCTATCAGCGAGCCATTCGATCTGCAAATCACAAATGCCTTCAAAGAATAGAAACTCATTTTCTATGTCTTCTTTCATCTTATCGGTGGCCAGCAGGATATCCCAGGACAAATAACTAACGTCGGGCCTAAACGTGTCCAGCGCCGGAATAGTATTATTAGACGCTACCACCCTGCATTTACCCAACTGATGGAGTTCATCTATGACGTAGAGTGGGTTGTTACCATTGGTAAGTGCCTTATCGGCAGGAGCGAAATGAATGAAGTACGTTTTCAGGCTTTTAAATTTTGAAACTATCTCATTCACGTTTTCAACCTTCTCCGTACTGGCACTTTCAGTATTCCCATTACCCACGAGATTCAATACTTTCTGCTTCAGATCCTCGTGAGTAGCCGTCAAGTGGGGTCGCGATAAATGAGGATCATGTATTGCTTCTTTCAGGTGATCTAAAGCATGCAATGTAACAGACAAGATATCTTCATCTAGCGCTTGGTCTCCGGATCGGACTCTGTCGTACACTGTTTCTAAATGGTGGGTGAGCAGGCCAATCTTTTCCAAACCGAACATATTGCTACTGCCTTTGAAGGTATGCATTATGCGAAATACTTCTTCAATGGTTTTAGTATCGGCCTTGTCTCTTTCTAAGCATAGCAACGCATTTTCCAGGCTATGAAGTAATTCAGTAGCTTCCTCTAAGTATATATGTCGAAAATTTTCGTCCATTTAGCGCATGACTTTTCTTATCACTGACATTAACTTTTCTTCATTAAATGGTTTGACCATCCAGCCTGTGGCTCCAGCCTGGCGCGCCTCATTCTTATGATCAATCTGAGTCTCAGTGGTGAGTAATATAATTGGCAAGTATTGGTATTGGGATCTGCTTCTGACTTCCTTTATCATAGATATCCCGTCCAGGTTGGGCATATGATAATCCGTAATTACAAAATCAATCTCACGACCGTCGAAATATTGAAGGGCATCAGACCCATCGCAACCCAGGAGTGTATTAAATCCTATCTTCTCGAGTGATTGCTTTAAGAGGTATCTGATACTCTCCGAATCATCAACGATCAGTATGGTCTTATTTTTTGTCATGATCAAATGTCGTGATGTTATATCCTTCCTTCTCTAACTGGGCAAATAGCCCAGTGTATTTTAGTAATTGAGCAAGGTCCGTATTTAACTCGATCGTAGCACTTTTAATTTTTTCTTTCATGGTGCGCTGTACTGAGAATAATGTCTGCACAAAGGCTACGTCTACGGCAGTCACTTTCTCCAACTTGATTTCTACTTCTTGCCCGGCCTCGAACCTTCTTTTTGCCTCTTTCGTAAAGGCTAATGCCTGCTTTATGAAAAGGTCTCCCGTATATGAAAGGAGGATTTTTTGGCTATCTTGTTTTACTTTTCTTTCCTTCGTAGAAGCATTTGGTAGTACTCTATCCTTTGAAAGATTATTTCCCCGGGCCATATTCTGTCTACTTTAAATTGAGTAATAGTTCACTGCAAAAATTTTTATAGTCAATAGCACTTCCTGAATTTGGCATATACTCCAAAATACTTAGGTGGGTATCGTAATTACTCTGCAAATGCTGTTTGATTTCCAGGCATTAAACAACTCCTTGCTGATACCGACGGCACGTTCTTGGTGGGCGATGACCAGCTGGTCGAATCGTCGAATCCACTCTTCGGTACCGGCGTAATTGGTAGGATTAGAGTAACCAATCACGCGCCGCCTGCTTATGTAATTAATCGCTTTCATTACTCGCAAGATATCCTAATGATCCCACAGTACCGAGCGGGTTTGCCCTGGAACCTTACGTGCGTAAGTTCCGCAAACTTTCACCTTCTATTCAATGCGATAAACATAGATTTAGCTTAGGGGAAAACTTTGATGATTTTATTGCAAGATATTTTGTCTCTGACGAAAGTATTGTGTTTTTATAGAGGCTAAGTGAATCTCCCAATTATACTTACGAAAGGTGAATACACCGGATATAAGTTTTCAGATTTGCGGGATGTACGGGTGATCTGATTTTGTGCATTTTTAAGGAGCAGTTCTAGTGAAGTTTTTTTGATGATTTGTTACCCATTTTTCCCTTACTACCTATCCCGGATTTAGTGAGGGGCATCCGGAAAGGGAAACAGTTCCCTGCAGATATGATCGTTTTGTTTTCATAGCTTAGGTAACCGTATTTTCCAATACCGCGTAGTTTTCTTGTTCCTAGTCCGGGCATTTCTTGACGGATCCGCAGGACTTTCTTAAGTAGCAGTTGATTTTTTTCTTTCCACTGCTCTTGCCTTTTTTGCGCTTTGTAGTAGGCTTGTCTAGTCACGCCGAACAATCCACAAGGGATTTTCATACTCACCAGCGGGTAAGTCCGCTTATCATAGCCGTCTGGATTTACTTAAATGTTTGAAACCATTTATTGTTGTTCGTACGCGACAACTAGAAGCATCCCTTGTATCAAAAGCTTACTCAACAACGTTAATCTTAACTGCGCTGTCAACCTGGATATCAATTTTGTTATTTCCTTGAGATAGCTTGTTTAACGGGTAATAAATCTCGACATATGTCTCTCTCCCTTTGTTCTTGGAAAGGCTGCCTTAGCTTTGCTCATTGCCGATTTATTGGTAAATTAGTTAGTCGTACCAATGGGTAATTCTTAGAAGTGAGGTTTTCCGTTCTGCTGATTCTAGTATTTGCTATCTTTCGGGTAAGTTTTCTGATTGCCCAAGATAAATCAGATAGCTTATATATACTACTCAGTCAAGAGGATCACCCCGATAGCCTGTTTCAGCTTCATAGCCAATTATTCAGCATTCAAATCGATAGCGATTATCAGCGGGCTAAAGAGCACGCTGAGCGAGCCCTACAGTTGGCGCGAAACCTAGAAAGTTACCAATCTCTGGGTAAAGCCCTAGAACATATGGGTGCTTGGCATCAGTACCGGGGTAATTACGACAGCGCACTACTATTTTACGAAGAAGCCCTATCAGTTGCCGCTCAACAGCAAGATAATGCTTTAGCAGTGCAAATGAACAATAGCATCGGAACAGTCTATTTTAGAAAAGCCGACTACGACGTATCCGTACAATATTTTCTTAAGTCATTGGAAGCAGCCGAATTAGATGGGGATTCTACTTCGTTGGCCGGAGGGCTTAATAATGTAGGGGCCATTATGGAATTGCAGGAACGATACAACGAAGCGCTGGACTATTATCAACAAGCTCTGCGTATCAAAAAGCTGCTAGGCGATTCTTTAAGTTATGCCCGAACATTAAATAATATTGGAAATGTATACGGGGAGCTAGGGCAAAACGAGGAGGCAGCTCGTTATTTAGAGCATTCTCTCCGGATTAAAAGAAAAAGCGATAAAGCCGGTAGTCTGGCTCTTTCACTAACCAACTTGGGAATTGCTTATAAAGACCTTGAGCAATATGAAAAGGCCTTACTATGCTATTATGAAGCTTTAGAAATAGATGACCGACTAGGCAAAAAAGAGGGGATGCTTTCTACTGCTAATAATCTAGCCGAACTATTTATTCAACTCAACCAGCTAGATAGTGCGCTACATTACGCTGAACAAGCGTATACTCTGGCCGAGACTATAGGTGCCAAAGAAAGGTTGATAGGGGTAACTAAAACCTTCGCCAAGATTTATGAGCAAGAAGGTAAATACGACTCGGCTTTTCATTATTCACAACGCTACAATGAGCTGAGAGAAGAAGTGTTCAACGAAGAAAAAAGCTTACAGATTTCTGAACTAGAAACCCGTTACGAAACCGAAAAAAAAGAGCTAGCGATTGAAAAATTGGAACAGGAGAAGCAAGTCCAGTCGCTGGAGATAAAGCAGGCCCAAACCCAAAAACTGATCTATTTGTTAGTCTTGCTACTAGTCGCTTCACTCGGAATGGTGGGACTGTATTTGTACCGAAATAAGATTAAAACCAATCGGATACTATCCGCTCAGAACGAACAGTTGGCTCAACTAAATGCTACCAAGGATAAACTCTTTGCCATTGTTTCCCACGATCTAAAAAACCCGCTTTCTGCCTTTCGAAGCATTACCGAAACATTGTCTCAGCATCTGGCGAGTATGTCGCCTAAAGAGGTGCAGTTTTTTATCGACGAAATTTATCAATCGAGTCAGCAGCTTGACGATCTGCTTCGTAACCTTTTGCAGTGGGCTAGTTCTCAAACCGGCAGCTTGCAGTACGAGCCGGAAGTTTTCTCCCCCTCTCGGATAATCGAAAAATGTATTGGTCATTTACAAGCCCAGGCCAACGAAAAATCTATCTTCCTGCAAAACCTAGTTTCGCCCGAATTAGAAGTATACGCTGATCCCAAGATGATTCAGACGATCGTTCGCAACCTGCTTTCCAACGCCATCAAATTCACCCCCGACGGCGGTAACATCAGCCTGACGGCAGAAACCGCTGAAAATCGTGTAGCAATTTCGGTAATTGACACTGGTGTTGGCATCGCTGAAGAGGATCTAAGTGCTCTTTTTCGAGTAGATGCTGACATACAAGCGGTTGGAACCTCCTCGGAAAAAGGGACGGGCATAGGATTAATTCTTTGTAAAGAACTAGCCGAGTTAAACCATTGTGCGTTTCAGGTGAGTAGTGAATTGGGCCAGGGTAGTACCTTCACTTTACTTATTCCAGCCAGCCAAACTGTGAAAGATACTAAGCGGGCTGAACCACTTTCTTACACCTAAATGCAAAAGATACGCTTTATTCTAGTAGATGATCATCGGGTGGTGCGAGCTGGTATCCGATCAATGATGGTAGGCCAACAAATGGCCGAAATGATAGGTGAGGCTTATAATGCGGATAAGCTATTCACACTGCTGGAAAAAGGGCTACCCGATATAGTAGTTATGGATATTCGTATGCCGGGTAGCCTGTCGGGTATAGAGGCTACCCGACGAGTAAAAAAGCAATATCCAAAAGTAAAAATTCTGATACTGAGCGGTGATACTACCCAAGATTACCTAATACCAGCATTTCAGGCAGGGGCTACTGGCTTTTTAAACAAAGACTGCTCACGAGATACTTTTTTGGAAGCCCTTCAGAAAGTGTACTACGGCCAAAATTACTTTAGCGACGAGGATTCTAGCCGAATATTTCAGTATTTCCAACAGGGTGGCAATGAGCATGATACCTACGCATCAGTACTAACCGAACGAGAAGTAGAGATTACTCGGGCGTTTGCGGAGGGTAACAGCTATAAAGAGATTGCTGACAAACTGTCCATTAGTCCCCGCACCGTGGAAACCCACAAAAAGAATATTATGCAAAAGCTAGGGCTTGATAATCTGGCTGATCTAGTGCGCTACGCTATTAAGCACAATATTGCTGACTTGTAGCTGTTCAGATAGTCCCACTACGGGATTTCCCGTACTTCAATTTGGGGAAATTTCCGTATTGAAACCGTCACCTTTCCACTCTATCTTAGCAAAATACATTTTACCTGATCAATAATACTATGAAATCTTTCTTTCGATTTAACTCGCTAGCCTATTTGCTTGTTGTTTCTCTAGTCTTCGCCGCTTGTTCTAGCGACGATGAAGATGATGTGGCCGAACCCCAAGATCCATTTTTAGGTGCCTGGATTATTACCGAAGCCGAAGGCGCATTTGTAGATGATAATCTGGGTACTACTTACACGTTTTCCGAGGACGGCAGCTTGGTGATAGAGAAAGGGATATTCCGGTCTACCGGAACCTACACCCGCAATACTTCTACTATAGAAGTCAATATAGAGGGTGGCTTTGAACTGGTTTACGACTATACGCTTACCAACACTCAGCTTACGCTAGATAGTCAAGGTAGTGATCAAAAATTTATTTTTGAGCGACCATAGCGTCATCATTTTTTGTGAACACTACATAGTGCTCTATCTAGCCCCAATTTCAGGCTAGATAGAGCACTACTATGTTCTAAAAACCACTCGTATTTCCAGGTAGAATATAGTGTATCTTTTAAGATATAGATGTACTATTTAAAGAGGTTAGTGCCTAGTTTTAGCTTTATCGATTGTTCTGACAGGTAGTATCGGTAATAAAAAAAATTGTAATTTTTAGTAATAAAGTTACTCTGATGATCTACTTACCACTGGCTACATTTTACGGAGTTTGAGTAACTAATATTAACATTACTTCCTAGTCTCACTTTAAAACTGGGGATTATCGTTAAATATTACTTTCGCAAAGTGTCTTCTCCTCATTCTAGCGTTTCCCGCTAAAGTTCTATCATCATAGAAGACGATATAGTTTGAGCATTGGATAGTATCCTTTGATCAGCAAACGTAAGTTAATAGTCGTATTTAAATATGGTAATCATACGATTCATAAATAATTGAAAATCAAATATTTATGTAATTTTATACTCTTTCCTCAATCACTTGCAAGCTAGTTAAGTAAAACTACTTAGTGATAAGTAGCCAACAATAGTAGATACTGAAATTCTGCTATCAACTCTTGTGATAAAATATCCTTTCCATTAATAAAAAAATTGTAAAAGTTATATTCCTTGAAGGAATATTGATTAGAAGCTGAACAAACCATACAAACTAAATGAAAAAGGGGATTCTTAGTAGATTACTATCTTGAAGAATATCATTTTTGAGAAGCGACTAAATAGTGAAAAGGCCGCGATCTTATGCAGCAGCAAAGTATTGATTTCAGAAACCCCACAAGTAAGTGAAAACGACTCAGAAAACTTTCACAACGGCAAAGCCCAAAGAGACTGCCCCTGATGTTAAATTCGAGCAATCAAAAAAGCAAAAAGCTAAGTTAGAGGCTGACCTGAAAAAAATGACCAAGACCTTGGAGGCGGGTCAGGCCATGCAGCAAGAACTGGAGCAGGCAGTAGGCTCAGTGGTGACGATCAAATCAGACAAGATTTTCACATTTTATAGTAAAGCTGCTGAGCGCATGTTTGGCTATAGCCGGGAAGAAGTTTTAGGGGAGAACATAAAAATGATTGTGCCCATTGAGCACCGAGGTAACCACGACCAATACGTGGAAGCCAATATGACTACTGGCGAGGACAAAGTAGTAGGGAAGGATCGAGATTTGGAAATGATAATGTTTATTTGGTTTTACATGTGCCCGCTATTGTCAATCTTATATTTCAAACCGACCATCGGCAAACGAGGGCTTTATATTGAAAAAAAATGTCAACACTTAGCTCGCTAACGAGCGGAATTATAGGGGACATGCAGGGTAAAAGCTATCTGTTGCTCACCCAAGCAGATTGTGAGGCAATATTTGAGACTTGCTTACCCTCCAGTGGGTCAGCCAATGAGCGGCGAATTATGAAAGAAGCTATTATCAAGGAGCTTGATAATACTATCTCAGCCGCCGTAATCGCTGAATTTTCCAATGTGCTGCAAATCAATATCTATGGCGATGTTCCCCATCTGATGGCGGGTACGGCAAAGGAAGTGCAACTATCAATACTGAATGACTTTACTAAACAAAGCCGCGACGATATTTATATCTTTGCCAATACCCACTTCTTGTTTGAAAAGAACACCACTTTGCGGCCTCGCTTCTTCTGGAAGTCTCACGCTAGACTGGGTACAACGCCTGAAAAACTACGCAGGTATACTGAACGAGTGTCAAAGAATTCCCATTTCTTGATAGATTAAAACCATGTTACAGTCCCTTACCCAAAAATATCGCCATATCATTGTCGTGGCTACTGTAGTCTGGGTAGCCCAGTGGGCTTTACTGTATCTAGGTGTTCCTTACGCCAAGTTTTGGATTGTCATAAGTGCGGGAATTCTGATAGGGTGGTTACTACTAAGCTTACGACGGTTGATTCGTCAGTACCAACAGTTACAGCGGTCGCTGGCCGCACTTGCTGAAGGAAAACCCTCCGCTGATATTTCAGATCACCCCAACCAGCAAGTGCCGGGGCAGGAGATGGTCGATAAGGTATATGATAAGCTAGAAGAGGCTACGGGTTTTATCAACACCTTGGAAAGTGGAGAAGAGGCCCGTGACCTTGTCCACCTGGCGCCCAATGAGCATCTAGGACAAGCTCTGATGAATGCCCAAACGACCTTTGCCGATTATCGTCATCAGGAGCAGCAACGCCGCTGGAGTGCTGAAGGACTAGCTTATTTTTCAGAAATACTGCGCGAAAATACCGACGATCTAGAACTATTTTGCTATCGATTAATCAGTGAGTTAGTAAAGTACTTGGGGATGAACCAGGGTGGGTTATTCACGCTTGACGAAGAAGAGGAGAGAGAACCATTGCTGGAACTGCAAGCCTGTTATGCTTATCAGAAAAAGCGGTACGTCGAGAAGAAAGTACGGCTAGGGCAAGGGCTAGTTGGGCAGTGTGCGCTAGAGGCTAAACCAATTGTGCTTACGAAAGTCCCTCAAGAGTACGTAAATATTACCTCCGGATTGGGGGGGGCAATTCCTCGCTTTCTGGCTATTGTTCCACTTTTGTTTCAAGAGAATGTGAAGGGAGTGGTAGAGGTGGCCTCTTTTCAACCGCTGGAAGAGCACCAGATGACTTTTCTAGAGAAAGTATGCGAAAATATCGCTTCTACCCTAACTATTGTGCGGGGTAGTGACGAAACTCAGAAAATGCTAGATAATTCCTTAAAGCTTGCTAAAGAGCTTCAGGTTCGGGAAGAGATGATGCGAGATAATTTAGAAGAGCTTTATTCAGCCCAGCGAAAAATGGAGATAAACCAGTCTGAGCTGGAAGGAGTGCTAAAAGCAATGGATGCCTCCTTGTTGGTTGGCTACTTTAGCCTGGAGGGCAAACTGCTGGTAGCGAACCAAAATTTTGCCCAGCTACTGGGCCTATCTTCCCAAGAACTTAAAAATCGAGAAGGGGTATTGGCTGAAGCTGAACGTAAAAACCCTCAGCTGTGGCAAGATCTGGCGTTAGGAAAAACGTTAGCGGAAGATTTTTTACTGAAAACGGCTCAAAGAGAGGAAAAATGGATCAATGCTTCCCTTTCGGCAGTTCGCTCACCCGAGGGTAAGGTAGAAAAGATATTACTGTTAGGGACTGACATCACAGAGAAAAAGCTTGTACTAGAGAAATTATCCCTGGTAGCTGATAACACAGATAACTCAGTAATCATTACTAACAAATATGGGCAGATAGAATACGTAAACGATGGCTTTGTCAACCTTACTGGCTATCAGCCTAAAGAAGTAATGTGGCTGCGACCCGGCGAAGTACTACAGGGCCCTAATACCGACCCGAAAACAGTACAGCGAATCAGTCAGATGCTGAGAAGGGGAGTAGCATTCTACGAAGAAATTCTGAATTATACCAAAAGTGGAAAAAGCTACTGGATATCCCTCATGGTCAACCCCGTAAGAAATGAGGCAGGCGAAGTAGAACGTTTCATTTCTATTCAGGCTGAAATAACTAAGTTCAAGGAGATTACGCTGGATTATACCTATAAGCTGGAAGCTATTAGTAAATCGAACGCAGTGATTGAGTTCAATCCCAAAGGAAAAATACTGAAAGCCAACGATATGTTCCTGGAAGTAAGTGGGTTTTCTGAAAAAGACATTGTGGGAAAATCATATGAATTTCTCATACCAGGTGATGAAAAAGGAAAGCCTCAAACCAAAATGATGTGGGACAATCTAAAGGAAGGTACCTTTTTCTCCGGTGAGTTTAGTATGAAGGGGGAGTCCGGTCAGGATTTATGGCTAAATGGTACGTATAACCCTACTTTTACCTTAGAAGGTAAACTGCACCGGATCATGATGTTTGCCCAGTTTACTACCTATGAAAAGGAAAAGCAGCAAGAGCTAGCCAATACCGTAAAGGCATTTAACAATGCAGTACTTACTCTAGAGATGGATAACGAAGGTAGCCTAAAAAAGGCGAATAAGCCTTTTAGCGACGTTTTTGGTTACAAACGGATGGAAATCTCCCGCAAACATCTACGCGATTTACTAGCTACCGAATGCGAAATACCAGCATTAGACAATATTCAAGAACGTCCTCATCATCACCTAATCTTACTGACCAGTGACAATGAAGAGAAGCATTTCTTCGGAACATTTACTGGAATAAGTAATCTGGCGGGTGAGCAGACCAAGATTATCCTGGTGCTTTTAGAAACTGCCGATCACCCCAAAAAGAAGTAGTGTATGCCCGTCGTGCAGATTACTGATGCAGAGTTAAAATCGCTGACCCACGCTGTATTGTGTCAGTATTGATTTTACCTGCTATGAACCTACCTCTCTCAAACGACAGATAGGACATTGCATTAGTGTACTCAGACTAGAAACTATTCATAACTGTGAGTGCAGCTTCTAAAAGACCAGTCGTTTATTTACCAGTTTATGAATGAAATATCGGTGGGGCTCACCCCTATGTTTCGGGACCCAATTTTGTCGCGAGCATTAAAGACGGATATCTTGAGTACATTAGCTACTAAAAATGAGGCAATTATCTTAGCATGTGGGCTACTCTACTGGCGAAGAGGTCTATACTATGGGTATTGTGCTTAAAGAGAGCAGTAGCCTACCAAAAGTGAGAACACTAGCTACGGGTATTAGTGATGCCACCTTATCTACCGCTCAGCAAGGCATATATCATCAGTTAGAAATTGACGAATACGAAAAAAACTACCAAGACTGCAATCCTCACGGAGCTTTTGCCAGATATTATGAAAAGCATGCTGGTAAAGAAGGTTCTGGTGGTAAAATGGATAGCCAGTTAGTGCAACACGTAGGTTTTCACCATCACAATCTGATCTTGGAACCCCCGCCGGGTCAGTTTGATATTATTTTCTGCCGCAACGTGATGATTTATTTCGATACCAACGCTAAACTCAAGTTGCTTGAGAAGTTTCATGAGCACTTACACGAAGGAGGCTATCTCATTATCGGCTTTTACGATGCTCTGGTACAATTGATTGATAAGAGCAAGTATAAATTTACCGATCTGGATGCTAAGATCTTTCAGAAGATATGACTCTAATTGTTTTTAGTCCATGGTCGACAGCCGCTGTGGAACAGTTAATAATCCATAGAATAACCCGATGGTTCAATTGCTGATTGTAAATAGCGGGGCGCTTGGGGCAAGGGGCTTGGTGTAGAGATATACATATTGGCTCTCAGCAGCATGCGCCCAATCCGCCAGCTTCTCATATTTCACATCTCATATTTTCATTCCCACTATTTTTTAGGTGGGTTAATCATAATGTGGGCGCGGTGGGTACCGGGATCCATAATCCAGGGCATGCCAGGGGCTTCGGGGCTGAGGGGTAGCCCGGTACTTGCGGCGGTAGCGTAGGGGATGTAGACCACGTAGCGAAAGTTAGGCTCGGTTACCTCCCCAGTTTCAGCATTGTATTGTTCTTCTGGGGCGGAAAGTACGTACAAAGTAGTGGGATCATCGGGCATCTTCAGGCTTCCTGCTTTCACTTCGTTCTCGCGCGTATTAAATATTTCTTGGGTAGACTTTCCTTCCTTTCTTAGGTCGCGCCCCCGTTGCATAAAGGGCTCTAAATCGCGATGATAAGAAGATACGCTGAACCCTTTCTGGTCAGGGTTGTCAGCAATACAAACTATCTCATTACTGCCTTCCCGCAATACTAATAATTCACCACTGCCGTCGTAGCCGTATACCATCGCCCCCTCACGTAATTCTTCCGGGGCAGCTAATACTGCGGTCTTAATTTGTAGTTCCGGGTCAGGAGTCGATGCTTGCCCAATACAGGATACAGTGATGCCGATAAAGAGGAAAATGAGAAGGTAGGTTTTCATAAAGCTAGATTGGTTGAGTAAATGAATGCTTAAATTGTCACCTATTGAATGGCGGCCGCTGTGCAGCTCGACTGTTCAATGGTCCGATTGCTGAATAATAATTTTTCATATTCTAGTTTCTGGCCCAGGCGGATAACCACTTCCATCTCCCAACTTCTAACCTCCAGCCTCTACCTTCTAATTTCAGTCTTCCCGCTTCTATCTTCCTACTATAACTGACTCTACAACTGATTAAACATTGACTCTAAATTTAGCGTATCAGCGTACTGCTGTTGTAAACCCTGCAAATCCTGAAATAAACTGACTATCTGCTCAGCATAAGCTGGGTCTTCGGCTAGATTGGTTATCTCGTGAGGATCTCGCTCAAGATCGTATAACAGAATCTGATTAGTACTTGGGTACACAATCAGTTTCATATTGTCTTTGCGGATCATGCGCTGATAGTTGACGTAAGCACCGTAGATAGCGTCATAAGCTTCTGCACCGTCACCCTTTGCTACGCCTAAAAAGCTGTTAAACTCTACGTACTCGGGCTTTTCAATATCGGCTAACTCCAGGCTGGTAGCCATAATATCTTGTAAATATACATCCGTGCTTATCTCCTGATTGGCTGGGATGCTTGGCCCTACCATCATTAAGGGAACCCGAACGCTATGATCGTACATATTTTGTTTACCCAGTAAACCATGTCTTCCGACAGAAAGTCCGTGATCAGCCGAGAAGAAGATGTAAGTGTTATCCATTTTTCCACTAGCTTCCAGTGCATCCAGAATCTTCCCAATCTGTTCGTCTAAATGGGTAATAATGGCGTAGTATTCTTGCCTGTGCACCTTGGTAGCATATTCGGTACGGGGAAAAGGAGCGAGTGCTTCATCACGAAGCATAGGCCCTAATCCAGCGTCTTCTTCGTAGGGGTAGCGGGGTATCCAACTTTCGGGTAGTAAAATACTATCTAATGGGTAGCGGTCTAGAAATACTTTAGGGGCCTGTCGAGGATCGTGCGGGGCATTAAACGCTAGGTACATAAAAAATGGGTTAGGTTTAGCCGTAGCACTATCCAAAAAATCCAGGGCATCATCCCGCAGTACCTCGCTCCAGTGCTGACCACCTTCCCAAAAGCCACCCATTGCGGTATCGTAAGGCAACCAGGATTGGTCTTGCTCATTTTTAGGCCGATTGTAGCCAATAGGCATTGTTTCCGGGCTATCGAACGAACCTTCGTTACGAAAATCGTTAGGCATACCGGGGCGTACGTGGCGTACCGTCTGAAATACTGAGTCAGGATCAGCGGCTACGTGCCACTTACCCGTCATATAGGTATCGTAACCGGCCTGCTCCATCAATTGCCCCCAGGTTTGGGCAAGTGCCAAGGAATCGTTCTGTTGCCATTGGTCTTTAAACTGATTAGCCCGCCACAGGGACCGCCCCGAGATCATCATACTGCGAGATGCAACACATATGGCTCCATTCCAGCCACCCATATTGTAGGTGTGCGTAAACGTTGTTCCATTGCGGACGAGCTTATCTAGATTGGGCGTTTCTATTTCCTCATTTCCCAGTGCCTGGATCGCAGTATACGTCATATCATCAGCAAAGAGAAACACAATATTAGGAGGAGGCGCAGCTTCTAACGCGGTATTTGGGCTAGAAGAAGAGCAACTCCATAACCCAATAAGGGAAAGCAAAGTAATGAAAGTAGACCAGCGAGAATGGATCATGAAAACGGTAGGTTGTTGATATAAAGTAGCAAACTGGGTTGTAAAGTATCACTCTGCCCCCTGATAATCAAACAAGAATTTTGATTTTATGGCTTCGGAAACCTCCTGAGGAACCATTTTTTCCCAGCCTCGGGTACCAGTTCGGATCATAGACAGTACATCATCGCTGTAAATGCTAAGGTGGCTTTTATTCTTAGGTTTTACATCCACAATATGACCTGATTGACACAAGTAACGATATAGATAGTTGAGGTGGCCCGACAACTCTATATCTTCAGTACACATAACCTTCTCCGTTTCAGAATGATGAGCAGGGTAAACGTACAGGCGAATGTTTTTCTTAAATAAAGCCCCAAATGCCTCCAGAATACTCCCGCTCAAATCAGTGTAGTACGACTCGTCAAAAAGTTGTTGTAAACTTTTAATTCCCAGAACAATGCCTATTTTTCCTCGGGTGAGTTGGGAGATATAAGAAGCTAAGGAATAGTAGCGACGATAATCGGAAATGAGTACTTTCTGCCCTAACGACCCCAGAATATCAACCCGGTGAAGAAAATCAGTATCATCGATGCCCGCTTCATCGGTCAAGCCGTGTAGGGTAAGCTCGGAAATGCGTACCAACCTTCGCTCATCTACGGGATCATCCTCTTGAAAAGCCTCCAATCCGGCGTGAAGCATATCCATATTCACGTGGGTAACTGGTCGAAACCTGCCCCTCAGAATGAGGATATTCTTTTTATATAAGGCTTCTTGCGGTTGAAGTACTGTGCCATTAGCATCAAACATCGTCGCCCGACTGAGGCCAGTCTTGACCAATCTCAGCGCCATCAGGCGGTTATCTACTTCACCGTAGTTGGGCCCAGCAAGCCGAAAGAAGTCAATCTCAATGCGATCACTCGCTAGGTTATCCATCAGCGAGAGCATAAGATTTTCAGGGTTAGCTAGTGTTGTGCAGGCGTGGATCAGATTTACGCCAAGTACGCCCATCACGTGCTGTTGTAAACTGGCTTCATTATCGTAAAGCAGTACGTGAATAATGCATTCATTCATTACACCGCCCGGTTGTCCCTGAAACCGAATACCGAGCCAACCGTGTCCTTGGTTAGTTTTGTGGTAGTTAAGCGTTTCTACTGTGTTGGCAAAAGCAAAAAATCTGGTCTCAGATGCCCGCGCAGTAAGCCGTTCCTGAATAAGTTGCATTTCATGATCTAGCATTTTTACCACTCGTTCCTGGCTGACGTAGCGTTTGCTTTTCCCGTAGATCTCGTCGCTAAATTTCATGTCGTAGGCCGACATAGTTTTGGCGATTGTACCCGAAGCACTACCCACCTTAAAGAAATTGGCGGCGGTTTCTTGTCCAGCACCAATCTCGGCTAGAGTTCCGTAGATACTATGGTCTAAGTTAAGGGCGAGGGCTTTTTCTTTAGTCGAGGGAGTACGCTGTAGTTCCATTACTCAGGCTTAACTTAAAGTTTAAAGTATGACACAGTGAAACCCAATTTAGGCAAAGGCAGTTGAAAGATGAAAAAATTGGCCGATAACATGAGTGCTAAGTACAGTGTTTTAGCTTTCTAGACAGAAAACGGAAATTAAGAAGTTGAATAATTAAATAGGAACATGACCCAAAAATACTTCTACCTTTATTTGAATCTCTAGCTTTCAGTCTGGAAATTCCGGTCTCCCCCGGAACAAGTCCGGGGCAGGCTAGTCTCCGGTCTAATGAGCTACAGTTGGCTCAATCCAGTTATCATCTTCCCGGATGAGTTCAATTAGTTCATCTACTGCTTGCTCGGAAGGAACATTACGCTTCACTACATCTTGGCCTCGGTAGAGAGTGATTTTACCTTTGCCTGAACCTACGTAACCGTAGTCAGCATCGGCCATTTCACCAGGGCCGTTCACAATGCAACCCATGATTCCGATTTTCACGCCTTTCAGGTGGTCGGTACGTTGGCGAATCATGGCAGTGGTCTCTTGAAGATCAAATAAGGTACGTCCGCAAGAAGGGCAGGAGATATACTCAGTTTTAGACATGCGAGTGCGAGCGGCCTGCAAAATACCGAACGCAATGCTGTTATTTCCTTTGATTTGATTTAGTTGATCGGCCCGACCGCCAATGAGTGCGGTACTCAGCATAACTCCGTCTCCTAGGCCGTCAATGAGTAAACCACCCAGGTCAGTAGCCGCGTGCAGTTGAAGTTGTTCTTCGTCAGTTTCAGGATATTTCCTCAGTATAACGACAGGGTTATCTATCTCATGTTCAAGTAGATAGAAGAAAAAACGACGTTGCTCGGGCATAGCGTGCTGGTTCTCGGTATCTAGAAGTAATACCAATGTGGCATCGTTCCGCAAAACCTGGGCCAAGCTTTCACCCCAATCTTCTAACCGAAGGTGCAAAAAGTTAAGCTGTACATGGTGGTTTTGGGCTTGCTGATATTCCTCGAGAGAGAGAAATAGTGGATACTTATTTTGTTGATCCTCTTGTTGTTGCCAAATGTTAAAATCCCGGATTTCTTTTAAGCCATTAGGGAGCATAAAATCAATGGGATTTTGTCCGGTATAGACATAATCGCAGCCCTGGTCATTCATGGTCCACTTATCTAACTCGGGTAGGTAGAAATGTCCTACGTGTTTCAAATCGCGATACGTCCACTCCGTAACGGCTGATACATCAACAACCACCCTCGGTACATTCTCACCCCCAATGTTGGCCACTGCTCTCGAGCGGCGTCGGGAGTAACTGTACGGATCAGCCGGAATATTTTCTACTGGCGGAATAGGTGAGTGGGGGGCACGATTATCGTAGCGTTTCACCAAATGGTAAGCCACCGGAACTTCTGCCTCCGGTTCTTCAGTAAGCGAGACCCGCACCGTGTCGCCCAGCCCATCTTCCAGCAAGGTTCCTATGCCCACCGCGGATTTAATGCGTCCGTCTTCACCATCGCCAGCCTCGGTGACTCCCAGGTGAAGCGGGTAAGGCTGTAGCCCTTCTTCTTCCAGCTTCTGTACTAGTAACCGATAAGCTTGCACCATTACCCGGGTGTTGCTGGCTTTCATAGAGAGCACGACGTTATAGTAGTTCAGATCTTCGCAGATGCGGAGGAATTCCAACGCAGACTCTACCATGCCCAGTGGCGTATCGCCGTAGCGACTCAAAATACGGTCAGAAAGTGAGCCGTGGTTAGTGCCAATTCGCATAGCGGTCCCGTATTCTCTACAAATTTCTACCAGTGGGGTGAAGCGCTGGCGGATGCGGTCGATTTCGGCTCGATAACTGTCGTCGTCGTATTCAATGGTCTTAAATTTCTTCTTATCGGCGTAATTTCCGGGGTTAATCCGTACCTTTTCCACCAAGCGAGCGGCTAATTCAGCAGCTTTGGGAGTAAAGTGAATGTCGGCAATCAGGGGAGTGTAGTGCCCCAGCTTACGTAACTCCTTCCTGATATTTTCCAGGTTTTGGGCATCTTTGATACTGGGAGCGGTAATCCGAATATACTCGCAGCCAGCATCAATCATCCGCAGACACTGCTCCACTGAACCCTGGGTATCCATAGTATCTACCGTAGTCATGGATTGCACCCGAATGGGGTAAGTGCCTCCCATCGGTAGGTCACCAATACTCACGACCCGGGTAGGGCGTCGGACATATTCCGTGAGGCTCTGACAGTAAGACTGAAAAGTTACAATGTCGGAAGCAAGCATATTTCTTTAAGTGTTATGGCACTGGAGTATTACAATGTAAGGGCTTACTATGTGTTAATTATAAGCTTTACAGCCTATTAGCACTTGAACACTACCGCAATACATTATCATAACACTCTAACACCACTATTTGTTGCTATGGCAAATAAATCAAATTTTAGCCAATATCACCCAGTTGGGGACGCATTAAAATTTCTTCTATAACCGTTCGGGCAGATAAGTGATAGGCGTTCAACACCACTTCAGCCACATCGTCCGGCAGCATAAAACGAGTTTCGGGCAGATCGCTGCCCGCCCAACTATTGGTCAGTGTGGCCCCGGGTAGCACCGATGTTACCCGGATATTGTAAGGTTTCATTTCTTCGCGCAATACTTTGCTCATACCCAGCATCGCAAATTTGCTGATACAGTACGATCCGCCGTTGGTGTAAGCCGTAATGCTGGCGGTAGAACAAATATTAAAAATATGCCCTCGCTTGGCATCTATCATAGGTGGAACCAGTGCCCGGGTAAGGTGATAGGCACTATACAAATTCGTTTCAATCTGCCGCTCTAGAGCCCCTTCTTCTTCAGTGTGAATCTGTCCGGGCAAAAATACTCCTGCGTTATTGACTAAAATCTCTATTGGAATTCCGGTACCCTGAATCATTTGGGCAAACGCAATCACTTCTCTTTTTTGGGAAACATCCGTCGGACGAATAAACACCTCAATATCAGGGTGTTTTCGGGTAAGACTGGTTTGTAAACCTTGTAAGTCAGCTTTAGTACGAGAGCAAAGGGCTAATGATAAACCTTCTTTAGCAAAGCATTCAGCTAGTGCTTTTCCTATACCTTTGCCTGCGCCGGTGATCACTGCCAATTTTTTCATAAACGTATATTTTATTGTTACGTAGAACCATTTATCGCCTAATTGATTAAGGTTGAATAGAGTGCAATAGTTTTGAGTTTAATGTTCTGGGTTTAAATTTTAGTACCGAGGACCATACTTGTTAAACTCCGAACTGAAAACTCTGAATACTAAACTTTTACTTATGAAAAGAGTCGGCTCTTACTTATTGTTTATTGGGACGCTGTTTTCTCGCATGGAAGCATTTAATATCTATGTGAAGCGTACCATTGACGAAGCTGTGAAAATCGGGATCAATTCGCTGACGCTGGTGGCTATTGTATCTACCTTTATCGGAATGGTATCGACCCTTCAGACCGCCGCGAATATGGTGAGTGCCCTTATTCCTAAAAGTGTGGTGAGCCTGGTGGTACGAGATATGACGGTGCTGGAACTGGCGCCGACTATCACCTCGGTGGTGCTAGCGGGGAAAATTGGCTCGAATATCGCCGGTGAGTTGGGTACCATGCGAATTTCTGAGCAGATTGACGCCCTAGAGGTGATGGGAATTAATTCGGCTTCGTACTTGGTCGTGCCCAAAGTGATTGGGGCTATGCTGATGTTTCCGCTACTAGTAATTGTGGCGGGCTTTTTGTCGCTCTACGGTGGGTATTTAGTCGGAACGCTTAGAGATGTGGTAACTGGGCAGGAGTACGTCACTGGATTGCGTACGGAGTTTCAGCAGTATTCTGTGTTTGTGGCGTTAGTCAAATCGGTCGTTTTTTCCTTTCTGATTTCTACTATATCGGCTTATCAGGGTTATTTCACTAGAGGCGGCGCACTGGAAGTAGGACAAGCGAGTACCGCCGCCGTAACCAACAGTTGTATTGCCGTACTCATTGCCGACTACGTAGTGGTCGAAGTGCTTATCAATTGATCAATGAATAATGATTGCGCCCACCGCGTGGCGCGGATGAATAATAGATAGCAGAAGTTATCACTCATTAGTCATTACTCATTCATCATCAATCATTAAAGTTATGATTCATATTGAAAATATTACCAAGGCGTTTAGCGGGAAGACTATTCTAGATGGTATTAGCGGAGTATTCGAGCAGGGAAAAACCAACCTGATTATTGGGGCGAGCGGTACGGGAAAAAGTGTGCTACTTAAATGTATTGTTGGGCTAGTTCGCCCTGATACGGGTACAGTTTATTATAACGACCGGGACTTTACTCACGGTGACAAAGACCTCAAAACAGAAATCCGCCGAGAGATTGGAATGCTCTTTCAGGGTGTAGCTTTGTTTGATTCACTGAATGTAGAGAATAATGTAAAGTTTCCGATGGATACGCTGACCGATACGCCTGAAGATGAAAAGCTGGATCGGGTGAATTTCTGCCTGAAGCGGGTGGGGCTGGAAGGCTCTAACAAAAAAATGCCCTCCGAACTCAGTGGCGGAATGCAAAAACGGGTAGGCATTGCCCGAGCGATTGTGAACGATGTGAAATATTTGTTCTGCGATGAACCTAACTCGGGTCTCGACCCACAGACGTCTGTTCTAATCGATGACCTTATCAAAGAAATCACCGAAGAACTGGGCACCACCACCATTGTGGTAACCCATGATATGAACTCGGTGATCGGTATTGGCGATCATATTCTGTTTCTGTACAAAGGCCACAAACTCTGGGAGGGTAGTAATAAAGACATTTTAGATACCGACGTGCAGGAGCTACGCGATTTCCTCTTCGCCAACAAACTGATGAAGACCGGGACTACTTTTTAGTTACTACAGAGGGGTTACAATCTGGATGAGTAGAAGTAAAAGTAATATTTTCTGATCCATGCTGAAGTCGTTGAGATTAGCTCTAAAGGTATTAATAGTAGCAATTGTCGTTGGAAATCTTCTTTCACCATTTATTAATCTGTTCGTCAATGGGTTATTTCAGACGTATCATTTTGAAACAAGAAATGGAGAGTACCAATTTGAAACTATTCCTAGCAACGGCAGAGATCTTGAAATGATGAAAGCCCAATCTGAGATTTTTTTTAAAGAAAATCCTCAGGTTGAGGATAAAACGATATATAGAACCTTTAAACGCAATCCACTTCAATTTTGGAATTGGTATCGCTATGTGTTCAACGAGCATTATCGGTATGAATACAAATCTAGAGAGGAATCCGAGGGTTGACAATCTATTTTCTCATCAATTTCCACTAGTCACAATCCCTACCAAATCTTCATTCGGTTCGCCTTCATCGGTGACTAGGCCGAAACTACTGCTTTTGTAGTCCCAGTTGGCGTAGGCGATATTGTTGGCTTCAAAAATATCTACCATATCTCGGTACCAGCGTAGGCGATCTTCCTGCGGAGCGGAGGTGATTACGCCCCACTCGCCACAGTAAAGGGGGAGGTTGAGTTCCTGGGCCACGCGCATAGGTTTGGCCATCATTTTCTCCAGCGTATCGCGGTGGTAGGTGTGCATTCGCTCTTCGACGTAGGCTTTCTGAGTGTTCGGCAACGTGTCAAACTCAGCTTCGGTTACAATAGGACCGGGATAATGCACCGGACCTTCGTAGTTAGCGATATTAGTCCAACTAGCCTGGTAGTGGGTGAGTAAAAAGGGTTCGTAGAAGTGGAAGCTCAGCAGAATATTGGGGTCATGTTCGGGCACTCTCAGTTCGTCAAAAGTATCAGCACTTTGCCAACGGTTACTGCCAATTACAATTACCCGCTCCGGTTCCTGTTCCCGAATTACCTGCACGGCTCGGGATACCAGTTGATTCCAGTTTTCGGGATCATCGGCGACGGGTTCATTCATTAGTTCGTAGGCCAGCATTCCGGTGGGGTAGTAGTTTAATGAATCTGATAGTACTCGCCATAAGTCCATAAATTTTTCTTGGGCGGCGGGCTCCGTCCACAATGGTTTTTCGTCTTCATTGAAATGATGAGAGCGCAGAATATGCAGATCGACAATCGCTCGCAGATTCTCTTCCCGGCACCAGTCCAGCGCGTTAGTAAGCAACGTAAAGGCTTCGGGTTCGGGATTACCCGCTTCGTCAAACATCTGCTCTTCATCAATCGGGATACGTAGATGATCAAAACCCAGTCCTGCTAAATATGTCACATCATCCTTTGTAAAGAATGCTTGTCTCTCAGCACCCCGCCGACTACTTTGTGACAACCAGTGGGAAATATTGGTGCCTCTGTGCAGCGTGAATTCTTCGTACTCAGCTGGGTCTGCCGTGGCGTTAGATTCCTCAGTAGTGGCGGTCTGACAGGCGATTAGTGTTGCCAAAAGGAGGTAGTAAGCGACTTTCATAGTTCTAGATTTAGGCAGTGAAAGTAGAATAATTGGAGGGGAAATTCAAAAAGATAGTATCATAGTGTTTAGGGACTATAGCCCCAGGGCGATTTCACTTAAATGTGCAAAGGGTAGGGGTGCTTAGTTTAGCTTGATGGAATTGCGTGACTCTTTAGCCCCGATAGAAGACCCACGTGTAGATCGTAACAAACTGCATAATCTAGTGGATATTCTGATGATATCCCTGTACGCTAGTAGATGCGGAGTAGCTCTAAGCAATTTTTATCGCGAAACAGTAACTTTATAATTAATTTGAAAGGATATGCTCACTGAGCTGGATATTGATATGGAAACTATTAGTTTAAGAAAGGCAACAATAAAAGACAAAGCATTAGTAGTTGACTTTGACTATAACCTCGATAAGGTTGAGCATATCGAACTAAAGAGAGAGGAGAAGATAGCAAAAGCAATAATGGACGAGGAGTGTTTTATCATCTTGGCAGATAACAGAGCAGTTGGTTTTGTCCTGTTTGATTATCGCTTTTTTGACCTGGGGTGGATAGAACTCATTATTGTCGAGGAAAAATATAGAGGGAAAGGAATAGGCGGACAAGCAATTGACCTTATATGCAGACAAAGCAAGACGAATAAGGTGTTTACTTCAACGAATAGTTCTAATACTCAAATGCAAAAAGCATTAAATAAGATTGGTTTTTCTTTTGCGGGTAAAATAAACGGGTTAGACGAAGGAGATCCTGAACTGTTTTATTATAAAAAGATGAATACTAAGAAAGCGAAAAATTAAATCGGAATAGGAGGACTGCACTAAACTGTGCTATTCCCAGCTTGATCCGCGGCTCGCCCGCTGCGGTGCACCTTCCATCAGTTTCAGTGCTTTCTGTTTTTTCAAGTGCCTCTGGCAAATTTCTTTCATTGCGCACTATTTTTTGAAAGTTTGTACGGGTGGTGCACCTTCGTTATTTTTATTGTTACCTAGCAAGTTTCGGACATCGGCCCCTTAGCTAGCCGTTAGGTATTATCGATAAAAACACTCCAAATACTCTACAAAAATTAGATCATATAAATTACTGAGCTATGAAATGGTCTATTATGCTGATCTTCTCGGCTTTTCTATTGAATGCTTGCCAAACTGATTCGTCTGGGACGCACCCGTCTGGGACGCACCTGTCTGGGACGCACCCGTCTGGAATACGAACGAATACGTCATTAGAAAACTACAAGAAGAAATTAGAGAGCAGCATTAACGAAGGAGACGAGCTTTCACTGCCACCGTCGATTTTCCAACAACCCAATGTCTCATTTGGTAGCCCATCACGCTTTAAAGGGATTATTTTGATTGCTGAGGATGGATATTATCTAGGTAAAATGGGACAGTTGGCCTTTTTAACAAAACTGAATTCTATTAAAGACGTGTTGATGAATTATCGGAAGGAAAAACAGATTGAAGGTAAAATATGGGTTCAAATAGAGATTGATGAGTCCGCGTCAAAAAGTGACTTGATTGATTTACTGGTAATGTTTAAATCCATAGAAGTATATCCAACTGAGTTATGAGTCCCCAGCAAAAGAAAACAATACCTAACCGGGTGTAATTGTCCATGACTTGCAACTGCTTCCTCACTAGCAATTATACAAACCGTTGGCAGCCACATAAAAAATGAGATTAAATGTATCTTTTATGATGTTTATTGGTCTACTTATTGAACCAATTAATTTGATACTATGAATAATTGTGAATGCACTAACTGTGAATGTACCAAATGCAGTTGTCAAAATTGCTTGAAAGGCAATTGCTCTTGCTCTAAATGTGAATGCAACAAGTGCAAATGTTGTTAATTTAGACAAAGGCTAGTTTGAACGCTGGCCTTTAATTTTTGGCTATGGAAACTCGAGATATCTGGAATAACTTTAGTGATGAACTCTACTTTTTTATTCTTAAAAAAGTCGAAGATAAACATGTAACGGACGATATTTTTCAGAGTACCTTCCTGAAAATTCATAAAAATCTACCCAAGCTTAAGAAAGAGGAAAAGGTAAAGGCCTGGATTTTTCA
Organism: Bacteroidota bacterium; assembly: GCA_039198955.1. Classification (GTDB taxonomy): domain Bacteria; phylum Bacteroidota; class Bacteroidia; order Cytophagales; family Cyclobacteriaceae; genus Tunicatimonas. The sequence goes on from JBCCTI010000002.1 coordinate 32,904, forward strand.
GATTGCCCGTAACGAGATAGCGAATCACTTTAATACAGAATCTATTTACGTAGATAATTCAGACACAAACGAAGAAACTCCCTTACAAGAACACCAATTTGTATGTTGTTTTGATAAACTGATTAATGGCCTGCCCGAAATTTACCGAGAGGTCATTGAGATGGTTTACATCAAGGGACGCAAGCAAAAAGATGTGGCAAAAGAACTAGGAATAAGTCTTGAAAACACAAAAGCAAGAATTAGAAGAGCAAAGGATATACTGAAGAAAAAATTCAAAGACTGTTGTAAATATGAGCTTGATAAAGAAGGCAAGCTAATTGGAGAATCGAATTGCTCAATATGTTGAAGAGAAAGAAATAAGCCTACCAATAACGTGTGCAAGAGTCGCTTATTGAAATTCTCGACCCAGTTCAATGAAGTGAGTTGGCAACTATATTCCCTCGAACAGTATGTGGGTTTCCTGGTAATCAGGGACGTGTACGTTAGTCCAGCCTGCCCCTTCCATGCTTTGCTTCATGGCATCCGCACTATCTACTTCACCATGTACCAGAAACGTTCGCTTGGGGTGTTCTTTCAACGTATCTACCCAGCGCAGTAGTTCGCTTTTATCCGCATGGGCCGACAGGCCATCAATGCGGCGCACCTGCATCTTGAGCGGTACGTTCTGACCAAAAATACGGATGGTTTCTTCCTGATCAAGGATACGCCGGCCTCGGGTGCCTTTCGCCTGATAGCCCACAAACAGAATAGTGTCTTCGGGTCGCTCCAAGCGGCGAACCAGGTGGTGCAGCACTCGCCCTCCGGTACACATTCCGCTGGATGAAACGATAATCGCGTTCTTCCGAATCTCGTTGATGCTCTGCGAAGCGGGCACGCTGCGGTAATAGTTAAAAAATTCGTAGTCGAAAATAGACTGGCTGTACTGCAAATCTTGATCGCGCAGCTTATGATAAGTAAAGTAGCGTTTGTAAAGCTGAGTGACGTTAATCGCCATCGGGCTATCCAGATAAACGGGGACTTTCGGTACTTTGCCCGCTTCCATCAGGGTTTTTAGGTAGTACATCACGGTTTGGGTGCGCCCCACCGCAAAAGCGGGAATCAGCAGGCAACCCCCGCGCCCCATCGCTTCGTTTACAACTTCAGCAAACTCTTCGCTAGGATCTTCCGATAGATTTTCCCGATCGCCGTAGGTAGACTCTACCAACAAAACATCCGTCTGCGCCATAGATACTGGATCACGCAGCACGGGCTGATTATAACGTCCCAAATCTCCCGAAAAAACCAGGGTTTTCTGCTGCGACTGCCCTCGTACATTAAGTTCTACCCAGGCCGCTCCCAGAATATGCCCGGCATTATGAAACTTTAGCCGAATGTTATCTTTCAAGTAAATGTCCTCGTCAAAATCGTAGGGTTGAAACAGGCGAAAAGTATTTTCAGCATCCTCACTAGTATAGAGTGGCTTGGGTGGATTGTGTTTGGAATACCCCTTTTTGCTAGCCCACTCGGCTTCTTCTTCTTGTAGTCTCGCCGAATCCATCAGCATAATCCGGGCTAGTTCGGCTGTGGCACTGGTGCAGTAAATGGGCCCGTCAAACCCTTCTTTCACCAGCTTGGGTAAATATCCAATATGATCGATGTGAGCGTGAGAAATCACCAATGCCTCTACCTCCGCAACATCCATCGGGAACGGGTCCCAGTTGCGCTGCCGTAGCTTCTTCATTCCCTGAAATAAACCACAGTCCATCAGCACCTGAAAATCGTCAAAATGCAGCAAATGCTTAGAACCGGTAACCGACTGGGCCGCTCCGAGAAACTGGATAGAAACGTTCATTGAGTTAATGTTAGTATTATAGTTTGGTGTGACACAGCTCTAATCTAAGGGTTGCTGACGGCAATAACAAAACTACGTGGGTACTACAATCGGGAACGATTGCAATTTTATGTATCAAATTATCGCCTATGCCGTAAACCAAATCGGTCGATATGACTTGTACTTTTATTTAACTTTCATAATACTAAGAATTATGCTTTTTGAATCTTTTCAGTTAGGTAGCATTACATTGCAAAACCGGGTAGTAATGTCACCCATGACCCGAAGTAGAGCTACCAATAACATTCCTAACGAGCTGATGGCGGAGTACTACGGACAACGCTCCGGTGCTGGATTGATAATTACCGAAGGAACCGCTCCTTCGCCCAACGCCTTAGGCTACCCGAGAATACCAGGTGCATTTTCGGCCGAGCAAACCGATGGCTGGAAAAAAGTAGCCGAAGCGGCTCATGAAGGTGGAGCCAAAATATTTATGCAACTGATGCATACCGGACGGGTCGGACATCCACTCAACTTACCCGAAGGAGCTGAGGTAGTGGGTACTACCACTGATATCGTAGAAGGCGAGATGTACACTGACCAAGAAGGGCCCAAACCCTACCCTTCGGCTCGGTTAATGACCGAGGCGGATATTCAGGAGGCGGTTCAATCCTACGTAGCCAGTGCTAAGAATGCGATTGAAGCTGGGTTTGACGGCGTAGAACTACACGGGGCCAATGGCTACCTGATTGAGCAGTTTCTCAACCCGAATGTGAATAGTTTAGATAATGGCTACAACGGCGATCACCAAGCCCGTACTAGGTTTGCTATTGAGGTAGCCCAAGCAGTAATTGACGCCATTGGTGCCGAACGAACTGGAATCCGTCTCTCTCCTTACGGTGTTTTCAATAATACTGGAGCGTTCGGTGGAGTAGAAGATGCCTACGAATATTTGGCTCGGGAGTTAGGTAAGCTAAATTTAGCCTATATTCATATCGTAGATCATTCGGCAATGGGTGCGCCCGAAGTACCCCGTTCGGTTAAGGAAAAAATCCGAGACGCTTTTGGTGGCACGATCATCATTAGCGGTGGTTACGATAAAGCACGGGCTGAGCAAGATCTGGCCGATGGTTTAGGCCACTTAGTTGCTTTCGGTCGTCCGTTTATCGCTAACCCCGATCTGGTACACCGGATGAAGGTAGGGGCGGAGCTCCAGCAGCCAGACTTTGACACGTTCTATACCCCTGGTGAAAAAGGGTATACCGATTACCCTACCTTAGAAGAAGCTGAAACAGCGGAATAAAACTATTTGGTTTTTATAAGAAAAGGGAGCCTCTGCTTTATGAGTAGAGGCTTTTTTGTACTACTGGTACACCATGATGCCATTTTCCGAATCAATCGTATACGGAGTGGCAAAAATACGCATTTGCTCCATCTCAGGATTCCAATCTACTCCCGCACCCCACAAGAAGCTAATCTTATGCTGTTTTGGAAACGTTTTACTGGCTACTTTGGTAAGTTTTAACTCCGGCTCCAGGTCAACGGTAAAAACATCAGCCACATTTTCTTTTTGATCGTTTACCCCTAAACCAACTAGATAGAGAGAATCTTCCGCATTGAATAGATTAATATTTTGGTAAGGCCACCAATTATTATCAATCCAATCGTCATGCAAATGATCTTCTAGAGTGATGGATTGGGTTTGCGTAAATGATACATCAGCATCACCGATCTGAGTAGTCGGAATTTGGTAAAGATCTAAATGACGTATGTCCCAATCGCCGACCAATAAGACGTAATGCTCTCGGTATTCAGCAATTGCCACGCAACCTGCTGTAGCTCGTTTTACTTCTCCTTCTCGCTGAATGACTTGCACTGGCCGGCTCACTGGATCTGCCGGATTGGAAAAATCGTAAACTAACACTTGAGAAATATTTTTTGCTTCATTGTCCTCCACTCCAATTGCCATCAGCCTATCATTAACCTGAAAACCACCCGCGTGTTTATACGGGCGATGCAGCAGCGTATCAACCCGCGTAACTTCACCCTCAGTGACCGTAGCGTAGTACGAAACCGTGCTGGAACTACCCGACAGCAAAAAAGAACCACCTACCCACTGAATACCTTGAATGTGCCCGCCTTCTCGATTGACCGTTAATGTGTTTTGGAAGGATACGGTATAAGTGGAACCGCCTATTCGTTGGAAGACTTCTACAAAAGATAACTGAGCCCAGGCGGGGTAGCCTATCAGCCCGATAAAACCAGTAAAAATAAAGCAAGTAAGAGCAGCAGGCATTCGCGAATATAATACAATTAGTACATCACTACTTTTTAGCCTTCTTAATCAGTTTGTACGCCCAATCGTAGTGGCTGGAGGTAGCGGATATCAGATAAGATCCGAGTGAGGTGCTACCCGTCCACTAGTACCGTTTTTTCTCAAACAATTCTTCGTTTGAGTGCTCCTTTTTATATTTCTCTCATATTTTTCGGTTGAGTTCAGGTACAGTTTTCCAGGTATAGCCTTTGGCGGGTATATCCGGCTTTTCTCCTTGCATACCCACTTTATACCAATCCAGTATCATCAGGTGCCAGTGGTGCAGGTGCGCTAGTACATCCCGAATGTTTCGGTTCATCGTTCCCTCGGGGAACTCGGCTTGCTGTTCTTCGAGCGAAAAAGAATCTACGTAGCAGTTAAGCTTATCGATATTCTTTTGACTTAGGTCAAGCAGTTCGGGTTTAGTTTTAGGCCTCGACATATTTTAAGTGGTATGTTTTGTGAAGATCTTTCAAATGTCGCTTTATGTGAGCTACCACAATCTCCAGATGTTCCTTCCGGCTATAGTCACGAGAGCCTTTTTTGTAGGGAATAAGCTGTACCTCCGTATTTAAAATATACTCTTCAATCACTTGTTGAGCAGCATTCAAACGTATAATAAGTTTATCGATAAAAACAGAATGGGTAGCCTCTACCCCTAGCTGATTTACTTCTGATAGTTTCCCCTTCAACGGATTGGGTTTCTGGCTCTCTGATACATCACGCAGATTGCGGGCGAAGCTCTCGTGCCAAAACACTAAATGCCCCAGAATATCTTTGGTCGACCAACGGGTGTAAACCATGGTAGTAAAATCTAAATTTCGCTGGTAGAACGTTACGACTTCACTCAACTTTTTTTTGCAAAGCCAGAAGACATTCGGCTATCTCCGACTGGGGGTGAGTTGTGCGACTGGTAGACATGCGAAAATTCGTTTCTGTCTACTATTATTTACAATAAACCAAGTGGGCAAGATGCTCTTGTCAGTCTATATTTTTCTGAAAAATCAGTTCCCGAGAGGTAAGCTCTAGGGCGCAGAGATGGTTCATATCGGAGCGAGGGTATACGCAGCCACAGTCAATATCGACAATGGGCTGCTTATCCATCTCCTCTACATTCAGGCCTACCCGGGCGGTTGGTTGAGGGGTGTGACCATGAATAACTATTCGTCCGTTGAGCCAAGCATGATTGACCTGGGCTTGTCCGCGAATCCATAGCATAGCTTCTTTGTCTTCCAGTGGGTCAGGAATAGCAAAGTTGAGCCCGGCGTGTGCCAGGATATACTGATCTACCTCGAAGTAGTAATCCATGTTGTCGATGAAATCAATGTAGTGCTCATCAATTTCCTGTGGTTTCACCGCCCGAAAGCTACGGAGGGTCTCCGCCCCACCAAGGTATTTCTTCCAATGGCGTGCCTCCTTAGTGCCGGGATTACTGAACGCGTGCAGCATCATAATTTCATGATTACCCAGCAAGCAGTGTACCTGGTGGCGCGACTGGCTCAGTTGCATCAACAGATCGAGTACGCCTTTACTATCTGGCCCCCGATCTACGTAATCGCCCAGTAAATAGAGCGTATCAGTACGATTAAAGCCAATGCGGTGCAGTAGGGCTTCAAACGTTTTAGCACAACCGTGAATATCGGTGATAACCCATCGCTTCATACTATCTCTTCCCTAACGATAAATTGACGCTAAAAGTTAGCGCATTTCAATGCCAGTAGCCTGGCTAGTGCAGAATAATATACCACACTCAGTCTAACCCCTCTCGAGGTATAAAGAAGGTATTCTGCTTAAGCATCGAGGTAATGGCTTATTTCTTCTGTCTTGGTTACATGACTTGGTGCAAAAAAACGAACCGCGTCTAGTGGGTAATGCCGCGATGATGTGGGACAGAAAAAATTTTGCTGTACTGTTTACCTACCGGGATAGCGAGGTATTAAGCCATAAACGCATAAACCAACTAAACCATGCTCAAGATTTATCTACCCCTCTTCTTCGCCAGTTTTCTGATCTCCTTCACAACTCCAGCGGTTAGTCAGCAGCTGGTCGATGACCTCACCAACTCGGGAAGACTTAAATTTCCTAGTGAATTTACAGAATTTCAGGGCAGTTTGTATTTCTCTGCCATTGACGATTCAGGGGTCGACGATATTAGAGTCCTTTGGCAGTATCGCCCCGGTACCGGAGCTACGGTGATCTTCCAACCTGGGCAAGATGAAAAGTTGGGTAATCTCTTTATCTACCAGAATCGGTTATACTTTAGTATTGTCATTCATGCTAGGGGGATCGGTTATTTCAGCCAGATTTGGAGTTATCACCCCTCGACCGGAGCAGTACTTGAAGTTGATTATTTCAGGACTTTCTTCACATTACCTATTGTATATGATGACACCTTATACTTTCAGGGTTCTAAATCTGTAACTAATTCAAAATTATGGCGTTATCATCCATCTGTAGGTGCCAAAATGGTGAATGGTATTGGCGGTACTTACTATCTAGACAGACCTACTTGGCCCGATTCCACTAGTCTCGTAATCTACCAAGGTAGTTTGTACTTTGGAGCACATGGCTATGGTGGCTATCAAATTTACCGCTACAGTTCAAGCACAGGTACTGTAGAGCAAGCTACTCAGCTCCGTGGTGGTGATAATCATCCCCGAGAACCCGAAGTACCTCATTCGCTTACTGTGGTTAACGATACGTTGTATTTCAGCGCATATGACGAAAATTATAATTATAATGTATTACATCGTTACCATCCGACCAAAGGGGCAGAAGTAGTCAGTGATCCTCGTTCCGGTAAAGTACTTATATACCCTAAATATATCACGTACTATCAAGGCAGTCTATATCTTAGAAGTTTATCAGGTGGTATATGGAGCTATAACCCTAATAGCGGGGAAATAAAGTTGGCAGCCGATATCAATGGGCCCACTGGTGATCTGACAGTATTCAACGATAAGCTGTATTTTTGGGGAGACGATAGGGTGAATGGATTTGAACTATGGAGCTATGACCCGGCTTCTGGCGCACAGCTGGTGGCCGACATCAACCCGGGTGCAATGGGAAGCCGCCCAAATGATTTTACTGAATACCAGGGTAGTCTCTTTTTCAGTGCGCATGATAACGGGAGATATTCTGGTCCACTAATGCTTTGGGCTTACCCTCATGAACCCCTAACATGCTGCGAGGTGCTGGAGGTAGAAGCAAACGCTGATGGTACCGCTTTTGCCACTGCCCGTACTGAGTACTATGACCCCAACAGTAAACGACCTTCCAAGCATGTCACGTATTCGTTGGCTCTTCAGTCCCCTAAGTACCTAGAGTGGGAGCAACCGATCATGGTACCCGATGGGAAGCTATCCATTCCCGCCCACTCAGCCGAAATGCTGATATTTTCCCGTCAGACCGTATCAGAGGGTCGATTCACTAATCAGCCCCTAATAGGGATTAGTACCGACCTGCCTTCGGCCAGTATCACCCAGCTCAGAGCATCGGTAGACCCTCTCAACCAGCAAGTCTACCTTCAGGTTAGTACTAGAAATAATCGTCGCGTTCGGCTTCAATTATCGGTACATGACCCCGAGGACAAGGATAGGATAGGTCCGTGGCATACAATAGGGTATAATCCGACTATAACCATTACTGCCCCTTACGCAGGAATTCTGAAGGGATTACCTGACCTGAAGGGGGCGACGCTGGTGATCACCCAAAAAAAGAGACCGCGTTTGTTTCCCATCAATTCTCGTCAAGAGAGTGAGGCGAAGCCCACTACCAGCTTAGCGGAAGAGAAAGAAAGCAGTATGTTTAATTCATCTATCCAGGTTTACCCTAACCCGGTGGTTGATCGTACGCTATATTTGCAGGTAGGTTCAGCTCAAGCGGGCAACACAACCGTACAAGTCTTTGATCTGAGCGGGCAGTCAGTACTACAACGGCAACTACCAGTCCAACCCGGTCAACAGCGTCTGATAATGGATATAGGGGACATACCAAAGGGGGCGTACATTCTGAGGGTACAACAGGGCCAACAACAGAGTACTACCCGTTTGCTTGTAGCGGAGTAGCGTGCATCCCACGTAGTTCCACGCCCCCGCTTGCCATCCTCTGGATAATCTACCCGACTCCTGCGGTTGCAGCATGGGGCTTGTAACGATAGTCTCCATTTACATATACGCTGGCACTAATTTAATAACAGACATTTGAGATTAGTTGGAATTAGGAAGATATTGATTTGTAATCAACAAAGTCAAACATGATTCATATGGAAAATAATCAGTAACCTTTAAAGATAAGAACAATGAAAGAATGAGGTAGTGTACTCAATAGAGTGTATGAAAGCTAAATTTTTATACTATCGCACGCGAGGCTAATTTTCCTTATTCACTCTTCTTTTTTCCGCTATTAACATTACTAAAATACGTAAGAACACCAAGCAATTTAATGCACTTACCTCCTTGACAGTGGCTGAGCTCGATACCTTACTGCCCATCTTTGAGCATGCTTGGGAAGAGTGGATCACTTGATTTACGCTTGCTGGTCAGCCCCAAAGGCGAAAGTATGTAACCCCGGCAAACGGATGGCTTATCTAGTGTAGCCGATGAGCTATTTTTTATCCTCTGCTACTATAAAACGGCTACTTTGCAGGAATATCATGCGGCCAGGGGGCGGACGGTCAATGCCGTTTAGTTAAGGTCATATAGCTCGGCGATAGCGGCCGCCGCGCGGCTGTTGATAAATAGCTGCTGGTTCCTGTTCCACAAAGAGAGCTACCAACTGGTGTTTTATTAGGCCTATAGTAACATCATAATTGATCTGGTGCTGATATTTTCTGAAGTAATTGGCCTTTGATAGCTCTGTTTGACAATCATTGATAAGCAACGCTTGTGTATTATTCATTGCTTCAAGAACTTCCCTTGATTACCCAGTAATCATCCATATAGCGGTCTTTCAGTTCGTAGTTACGGTTATCCCAGGTGGCTTGTTTTAGTAGCACATTGGGGTACTCGCCAGTAAACCAGTACTGATTAGTTTTATTATTATCTAGTTGTACCGTCACTTTCCATATATCGCCGTCCTTACTCGAGTCGTATTGAGTAGACAATTGTAAACGCTCGTCTTTCTCTACCAAAAAAGTAGCCTGATAAATAGCCGGGTTTTTGGCTTTACTGCTGATCTGCGACTCGGCTACGCCTTGCTGAAACGACAGCCCCTCAGCAAAATTGAGAGCCCGCAGCGAGTAGGAAAGTTGATCTTCAAACATAAATCCGCCGTTGATGGTGGTTTCCCCTACTCCTTGCCCATCCCAGTAACTGTTGTAGCCAAAGGTATACTGTTCACCATCAGCAATAAAGTACTTAGAAGTATTACCACACCACTCTTGCGAAGAGTTAGTCAGCTTGTAGGCCGTAGCGGGCTGGTCTCGCTGGTAGAAAATGCTGGTCATGAAATGGTACGGATAATTGTCCGTCGGAATACGGGCAAACTTGTTGACCTTCATCACCTCAAACAGATCGTTACGGGAGTAGTCGTCAGTTTTTACATTGTACTCTCTATTAAAGGTCTCTTTCACCAATACAAAAACGTACTCAAAGCTGCGGGGCTTACCGTAGATAGTACGGGTGGCTTCGTATTTAGCTATTTCAGCCTTACCTTGATCCCAAGCGGTATCCTTTGCCCATTCATGGTTAAAGTGTTCGTCGGAAGGAGTGCGATTTTGGGCATTTCCTCCGGTACAAGCGTACAATGCTACCACTAGTCCGATGAAGACGAAAGGCATTAGCATATTGGTATTGATGATATTTTTCATATTGTTGTTATGGTTCAATGGCTGATTGTTCTTTGGGATTGGGGATTAGGTTTTAGATTTTGGAAAGGGGAGAGCAGTAGAATACGATAAACCTTTCTCTTCTCTATTTTATTTAACCAATTTCTTGTCACCTAGAAAATCATAATTTCACTAATTTCTATCAATTTCCAGTTTCTAATATTCACATTTCTACCTTTTTCTTTCGTAATTGTTGCAAAAAAGTTATCTAATTAGCTGTTGCAAGTATTCTTCACCCAAAGGCGACTGCCGCAAGTCATCAAGTGTATCAATGTCGTTGAGCACTGGAAGCTCATGTAAAGAAAGGTTAAGTCGCGACACATCAGCCCGGGTATCATCCGCTACTGATTCAGTACTCCAGGCTTTGTTGACGAATAAATCCGAATACAACTGGCTCATTCCTAGCAAATAGTAACCGCCGTCCTGAGATACTCCCAGCACTACATCGTGGTTTTTTAGAGCTACAAAAGCCTCCTCCAAATGGGCGGTAGTCAAGTCGAGACAATCGGTACCAATAATACAAATACGGTCGTAACCCTGCGAAAAACCTTGCTCAACAGCGTAACGCATCCGTTCGCCTAAATCACCCTTGGGCTGTAAGGCTTTCTGAAAGTGAGCAGCATTCCATTCATCGTCAGTATCGATGTAGGGAGTGTAATACACAATTTTATCTTGCGGTAGCGGCAATGTAGCTCTCCGGGTATGCGCCAGCAACTTTCGGTAAATTTCCAATGCCTGCTCATTGCCGATATCAGCCGCCAGCCGGGTCTTCGCCTTTCCCAGTTCAGGTACTTTAGCGAAGATTATGAGAAGCTCTTCTTTCTTGGTCATTAGTCACGTATATCATTGTTTGGGCGTATCGCGATACGCCCTTAGCTTATTGTTTGGTCGCATGGCTTTTGCCCCCTCAACACCCTGCTCCAAGCTCCCTGCATCTCGCTCAATACACTTTCACTCCGTTCTTTAACCATCTCGACCAGCTTCGGTTATAAGTATGCACACTATCGGTAGGTTGATTTTGGGAATTAACAACTTCTTTGCCCTCATTCTTCCACTGAAAAATACCTCCGTACAAATTGTATACGTGCTGAAACCCGGCTTTTTTAAGTGCTTCACCTATTCGTTCACTGCGGTAGCCTACTGAGCAGTACACAACTACAGTATCTTCTTTGGGAAGATGAAGAAGGTCATCTAATTCAAACGAATCATAGTCAACAAATTCGGCATTGGGTAAATGGCTAACCTGAAATTCTTCGCTAGCCCGGGTATCTAAGAGTGTAATCTCCGACTGCTCACGAAGGCTATCCAGTGTAGTTGGCTGTATCAGTGGTACTGTGTTCTCGTAAAGCGAAGCTAATTTCTCGTCGTATTTTTTTTGTCCACAAGCCGAGAGAGATACACTTCCCAAAAAAATTAGCCCCAGGGCTATCCGTAAAAAATTCTTCATTCTTTTTTCAATTTAAATCCGGCCGCTTGCCAACTGCGAATACCACCGTTCAAGTTCTTTATATTTAGGTAACCAGCTTTCAGTAGCTGCTGGGCTACCCGCCCGCTTCGCCCTCCTGACAGGCAATACACCACAATTGGTGTTTTCTTCGCAATATCCTGAATATCGCTTAGCTGAAAAGTAGTATAATTGACAAAGCGAGCATTCTCCAAGTGTCCTTCCCGGTATTCCTCCGGCGAGCGAGTGTCTAAAACTATTACACTACTATCTTTCTGTAAAATTTTTTGCAAAGCATCTGCTTCAATCAAAGGTGCTGGTGACTGGGCACCGCTTTCTACGGAAGGCAGGACAATAAATAGTAAAAGATAGACGATTATCTTGGAAAATATTTTCATTGTTTCTGATCTATCACGCTTCAAAAAGACATCCTTGTACAAGGCAGTTTATTGGCATTGATACTTTTCCAATCGATAAAAAGTATCCAAAAACATGGTTCAATTTTATCCTTCCTTACACAAAAGCTATCGCCGACCCGGGCCAAATCGGACAACCCAACGCATATTGTCACTAATTTAATCAGGTTTTTATTTTAGTACACAGAGCCAAATGTATTTTTTATCTTCCGCAATCAGAAGTAATCTAAAATCTGCAAGTGCGGCTGATCTGTGTCCGGCAGTTTTCAGGTAACCTTTATTCTGGGAAAACGCTGTAAACTTCGCTACGGATTGGTGCTTCACCAATAATATTTCATCCCACTTTTCGGCTTCGGGATCAATTAGAAAGCTATTACTTTTTCCGTCCCATGGGCCAGTAGGTACCCGCGGTCTGATTTGCCTGTGACCTTACCCTTAATCAATCGGTAAGACCGCGCACAGCTTTAAAAATTTATTTTTCTGAATACCATTGATGAATAGTGAGTAATTGACAATTACTTACGATAGGCAATCATAAAGTAGACTCGTCATAGTCAGTACTTTCTATTACTAGGAACGAGCGGATTATTACTGCTTAAGCCCTAGGAATGGTACTTGCCTATTTTTAATAATCAAGATAGCTACTATGATGATGTAGCAGGTATTTAGTCCGTAGACTATAAAAGTTGCAACAAGAGGCAGAGCAAGAAGATCAATCGAGGTAAAACTTGTATATCCTTCAATATGTAACCAAGGACTTAAAAAAGAGATGGCATAGGAGATAAAAATAAGCCCTGTCCACCCTACTTGGATAAGTACTTGCCTCTTTCCAAACTGATTTGCTCCTTTCACCTTGTCCTTATTGATAATCCAAAGAATTAAGGGTAGAATAATATTACCGAGAGGGAAAGCCCAGTAGGCTAAAGCCGATAAATTGATCGCGTGGAGGATACTGTTATTTTCAGTTTTAGTAAAATCCATCAGATCTTCTATCGCCATCTCTAATGCTTTAGCCAAAGCCGTTAGCGTATGTCCCCGCGGCTCAGTTTGCCCAGCTTCTATGCGCTGCAAAGTACGGATATTGATGTTGGCATTTTCTGCCAGAAACTCTTGAGAATACCCTTTTTGGATTCTTCTCTGCCGTATCCTATCAGCCAATATGCGGTTATTTTTCATACTGTTTGCTTTTTCTTCAAAAGAAGAAAATTAGGCAATATCTTCTTACGCCAATAGCCCGTCATTTTTACGGCATTCGTGTCCAACTCTTCTTTATGCGCCGTTCTACCACGTCAGCCGGGCAATTTTTCCATCGCCCCCACAGACCCAGGCGACTGAGTTATTAGGGGCAGCTTGAATACTGTGGTAGCCTACTGTGTCTAGGGTATACCAGGTGGCGCCGAAGTCAGTAGAGTAGTCGGAGCCAGTAGTACCAACGGTTACGTAGGCTTCGGCGGTTGATAAATAAGCGACCCCTGAGCGGTAGCCCTGGGGAGGGGTGATTGCCGGGTACCAGGTACGTCCACCATTAGCGGTATACGCCGCATTTTCTATCATAGAGCCGGGGTTTCTGTAATCCCCTCCTACCGATACCCCTTTTAAAGTATCGGCAAAGGACAGGGAAAATATGCCCTTGGAAGGAGTGCCCTGCGCCAATGGACTGCGGTTCACTTCCCAAGTCCGCCCGCCATCTAAAGAACGAAAGACCCGGGATACTGATCCACCTGTGCCAAACCAAACACACCCACGGCCCTGCACAACAATATTAGTACCGCTGGCAGCAAATCCGGCTTCGCCCGAATTAGGTAAAAGCGAACGTCCGATAGACGTTAACGGTGACCAAGTCTGACCGTTATCGTTCGTTTTCAGCAACTTGAATTTATTATCTATCGGATCGCCCATCACCACACCTTGCGCTTCGTTCCAAAAGGCCATCCCATCTAGAAAAATGGTAGGTAAGGTATCCTCCAGTTGTTTCACCCAGCTACTGCCCCCGTCTTCAGTTCTAAAAATGTAGGCGGGACTACCGGCTGAAAGTACGTAGGCCAGTTGGTCGCTAAAAGCTTCAATATCCCGGAAATCTACCGAGTCGGTACTCGGAACTGTTTTTTTCTCCCAGGTCTGCCCCCCATCTACCGTACGAAGTATCGTCCCAAACTGCCCACTGACCCAAGCTACGTTATCGTTAACCACACTAAGCCCCCGTAAACTTACTGAGATGCCCGATTCTTGAATTTCCCATTCTGGCGAGAAAGAGCGACGTTGGTTGGCGTTGCAGCCTATCAAAAGCCAACCTAAAAAAATGATTAGCCAAATCTTACTATTCATGGTGGCGAAGATACACGAAAAACTTTGGTGTGAAAGCGTCAGCGTACGAAGTACTAAAGTATTAGGACGTTATCCTGTTTAAGTTCATAGTATCGAGTTCAGGGTTCGTAATCAATAGTTCTGAGTCTGGATTATGTAGCCTTGAACACCGCGCAATGGTCGCCCTAACGCATAAACACGATAACACTAGCTTGCTGTATCAAAACCGAACACCTGACTGTCACGAAAACATACACTCTTGGCAACTGATCATTGACAATTGAAATTTTATAGATTGATAATCAACCACTTATGTATTTTTACTAAGTTTGGAAGAGAAGTTGCCAACAGAATGATGGATGCCAAATGAATAATAGGTGTCATCAATCCGCGTCGCCCATCGCATGGCGCGTCGGCATTACTTATTACTCATTAGATTATGTTTCGTAACTACTGGAAAACCGCTATTCGCACTCTTTGGAAGCATAAGAGCTACACCGCTATTAATGTGTTGGGCCTCTCGTTAGGAATTACCTGTAGTCTACTACTCTTCTTGCTAGTACGCTATCTGCTTAGCTTTGATACCTTTCATGCCAAGAGCGACCGCATTTACCGAATTGTGCGGGAAAGTGTTCGGCAGGGAAGCACCGACTATACGCCAGGGGTACCTGTCCCTCTCCCAGATGCTTTCCGGGAAGACTTTCCAGAGGTAGAAAAAGTCGTGTTCACATCCTACTTTCGGGAGGGACTAATCACAGTAAGGCGGGATGAGGAAACGCAAAATTTTCCAGAAAGTGAAGGCCTAGCTTACGTAGAACCTACCTTTTTTCAAGTATTTGATCGCCCTCTGCTAGTAGGAAACCCCAAAACGGTTCTTAGCCAGCCTAATCAGGCGGTGATTTCTGAAAAGTTAGCCCAAAAGTACTTCGGAGAACAGCAGTCGTATGAATCAGTACTGGGAAAAACGATTCAACTCGATAAGGAAGCTGATTTAGTCATCACGGGCATTGCGGAAGACTACCCCACCAATACTGACTTTCCCTTCGAGATGATGATTTCGTACGCTACTGTAAAGGACGAGATGCTCAAGAATGGAGGTTGGGGCAGTGTCAGCAGCGATAATCACTGTTACTTTTTACTGGACAAAGAACAATCTTTGGATGCCATTGAGGCGCGTTTACCGGAGTTTGTCGATAAATATCACGGGAAAGATAACTACGCCAAGATTACTCTGTACGTACAGTCGTTACAGGATATACACTTTGATACCCGCTTTAGTGGTTATGCCTTCCAGAATGTTCCTGAAGCAGTGGTACAAGTACTCGGTTTAGTGGCTTTATTTCTTATTCTCATCGCCTGCATCAATTTTATCAATCTGACTACTGCCGTATCGGCCAAACGCTCTAAAGAGGTAGGTATTCGCAAAACGCTGGGAGGTAGTAAAAGCCAAGTCGTATATCAATTCTTAGGAGAAACTACGCTTATCACCATCTTATCAGTGCTCATTGCTTTGGGGTTGGCGGAGTTGCTACTACTCAAAATTAACCCGCTGCTGGATTTAGCAATAGCCATTGATTTACTATCGGATGGCACGTTAGTGGTGGCCTTGGTTCTGACGATAGTAGCCGTCAGTGTTATTTCGGGTTTGTATCCCTCCTGGGTGCTGGCTCGGTTTGCCCCTATTCAGGCTTTGCAGAATAAATTAATTCAACCAGCTACCCGAGGGTTTACCCTGCGGAAAGGTTTAGTAGTTTTCCAGTTTATCATCGCTCAAGTATTTATCATTGGCACCCTGGTGCTTATCAGTCAGATGCAGTACATTGAACAAGCTGACCTGGGGTTCAGGCAAGAAGCCATTCTTACAATTCCTTTACCCAACGATACTCATGAATCGCCCCAAACCTTACGAAATGAATTACTCCGTTTGTCGGGAGTAGAAAAAGCCAGCCTATCATCGGCCAGCCCTACCTCTAGTTCAACCTGGCAGACTTCGTTTGAAGTAGAAGGAAACCCTGATACCTACGACATGGAGGTTAAGGAGGTAGATCAGTACTATATGGATGTATACGGGTTAGAGCTTATCGCTGGTCGGGGACTTACCGAAATAGATACTACGAGTCGAGTGATCGTAAATGAAGCATTTCTTAAAAAAGTAGGTATCGATAGTCCGGAAGATGCTATTGGTAAGCAACTAGAATTATGGAATAAGACCGTGCCTATTGTTGGGGTAACGAAGAATTTTCATACTCGTTCGTTGAAGCACACCATTGGCCCTACCGCCTTGATGGATGGTAACAGTTACCGCCAGGTAGATATCCAAATTAACACTGCCAATATTTCTCAGACCCTGGCTGATATTGAAGATCGTTGGTCAGCGTTCTACCCCGAATACACTTTTGACTATCAGTTTGTAGATGATGCCATAGCCGAGTTCTACGAAGAAGGCAAAACAATGTCAGCTATACTAGCCACTACCGCACTAGTGGTCATCTTCATTGGCTGCCTCGGCCTATACGGTCTAATTACC
This sequence comes from Bacteroidota bacterium, assembly GCA_039198955.1. Classification (GTDB taxonomy): domain Bacteria; phylum Bacteroidota; class Bacteroidia; order Cytophagales; family Cyclobacteriaceae; genus Tunicatimonas. The sequence goes on from JBCCTI010000002.1 coordinate 49,546, forward strand.
TTTATGGCCGAACAAAAAACCAAAGAAGTAGGAGTGCGAAAAGTACTAGGCGCATCGGTAGCTAGCATTGTTGGGCTATTCTCCGTCGAATTCATCAAGTTGCTTAGTTTGGCCTTCTTGGTAGCCGCCCCTATTGCTTACTTCGTCATGAACGGCTGGTTGCAAAGATTTGAGTATAAAATCGATTTGGGAATTGGTCTATTCCTGACTGGAATCGGAGCTACGCTGGTCATCGCTCTGCTCACCGTCAGCTACCGCTCAATAAAAGCTGCAATGGCCAATCCAGTAGACTCACTCAGGAATGAGTGATGAGTAATGAATAATGATTAATAAACAGCCAGAAGCATTCGTCATTATTCATCCGCGCCACGCGGTGGGCGCGGCATCCGCAATCATTAATCATCAAAAATAGTATGATTAAGAATTATCTAAAAACTGCCTTTCGGCACCTACTGAACAACCGGGTGACCACCAGTGTGAATATTCTGGGATTGGCACTGGGGATTAGCTGCGTGCTGATTATTCTAACCGTAGTACGCTACGAGCGAAGCTACGACCAGTTTCACTCTGATGCTGATCGAATCTATCGGGTGGTGCGAGTGGGACAGGTGGATAGAGAGACCGAGTACCGAGCTGGTATTCCCTATCCTGTTCCCCGAGCATTACAAGAAGACCTAACCATTGCCGAGAAAGTCACCGCTATGTTATATATAGGAGATGTACAAATATCGGTAATTGACAGCCAGACTAACGAAGTTTCTCAGCAGTTCCAGGAAGACGATGGAGCTACTTTCGCCGACCCATCGCTATTCCAGGTCTTTGACTTCAAGGATGCTGGTTTTCACTGGATAGCGGGTAATCCTGAAACAGCACTGGAGGAACCATTTACGGTAGTGCTAACTCAGACATTAGCGAACAAATACTTCCCAGCAGGGGATGCACTTGGTAATACGCTCAAGTTAGATAACCTAATTGATGCTCAAGTTACTGGAGTTATAACCGATCTCCCCGCTAATTCGGACTTTCCCTTTCGTATAATAATATCGTACGAGACTCTAAAAGCCGAGAATCTGTTTGAGAATAGCTTTTCCGATTGGTATTCTATCACAGATGAACACCATACCTATGTCTTGCTGAACAAAGGAGTTAGAGCGGAGGAAGCCGAGGCACAAATGCTAAAAATTCACGCAGCTCGGGTAGATAAACAACTGGCAGAAAACCGACTCTATAAATTGCAGCCGCTGCATGAGGTGCATACAAATCCTTACCTTGAAAACTACCGAGGACGTACTGTAAGCTCGGAAACTATTTGGGCGTTGCTAATTATTGGCGCGTTTATTCTGGGCACTGCCGCTATTAACTTTATCAACCTAAGTACGGCCCAATCAGTACTCCGCTCCAAGGAAGTGGGTATTCGGAAAACATTAGGTGGAATGCGCCATCAGTTAACGTGGCAATTCTTAGGCGAAACTTTTTTGGTCACTTTGGTAGCTGGACTCTTGGCGGTAGGAGTCGCTGAGTTAGTAAGCGTATACGCCCAGGATTTACTTCAGATAAAAAGTACAGGAGCACTGATGGCCGATCCATCTACGCTCGGTACTTTAGTAGCTATTATTCTGGGAGTGACTTTATTAGCGGGTATGTACCCCGCCTTATTGATGTCCCGCTTCAACCCGGTAGCTGCGCTTAAGAATAAAATTGGTAACGGTTCTTCTCGTAAGCTGCCGTTACGACGAGGGTTGGTTACCTTACAGTTCGTAATTGCTCAGGTGTTTATCATCGGTACTATCGTGGTAGTACAGCAAATGGACTACTTCCGCAGTGCCGAACTAGGATTTGAGTCCGAAGCCGTGATTACCGTAAGATTACCTGAGGGTAAAACCCCTCCCCTTTCCGAACTACAGACCTTGAAGAATCGCTGGCATTCTTCGTCGGCCGTACGGTCCGTAAGCTTCACTACCACTTCGCCTTCCAGCATCAACCGGAATACCTCCCACTGGAATATTCGCCGACAGGGTAGCCCGGATACGGAAGAGGGTATTGTATTTGAACGACAGTCGGTAGATGACCAATACCTTAATTTATACCAGATACCCCTGATAGCCGGAAGAAATTTTCAGCCTTCCGATACTTCGGGACAAATCATTATTAACCGTAAACTGGCCGAACGAGCGGGCTTTACCGAACTGGCTGAAGCTATCAACGAAAATATGCTCATCGGCAGCGAACCCTACCGTATTATTGGGGTAATTGAGAACTTTCATACCAAATCGTTGCACGCAGAGCTAGACTACGTAGGATTAGTACAGCGACCCAATGAGTACAAAACCGCTAACATCAAGCTTGATCTTAACACAGGTAATGAGCCGACAGCCCTTCTCAAAACTATCCAGCAACTAGAGGCAAATTGGGCCAGTACGTATCCCGAATACATCTTTGATTATAACTTCCTGGACGAACGCATTGCCGCTTATTACCGAGAGGAAGTCCGTCTTACCCAGCTATTTAAAATATTAGCGGGAATCACTATCCTCATCGGCTGCTTAGGTCTCTACGGGCTAGTTTCCTTCATGGCGGTGCGCCGCACTAAGGAAGTGGGCATCAGGAAGGTATTGGGGGCTTCAGTAAGAAGCATTTTGGTTTTGTTCTCTAAAGAATTTATGGTGTTAGTAGGGATCGCATTTTTACTGGCGGCTCCCATCGCCTACTACCTGATGCAACAGTGGCTTATGAATTTTACCTACCAAATCGATATTGGCGTCAACACGTTTGTAATCGCCATTGCTTTTTCAGCAGTAGTTGCCCTACTCACGGTCAGCTACCAATCACTCAAAGCTGCTTTAGCGAATCCGGTAGAAAGTTTACGGAATGAATAACCAAGCGGGGAGCTTGGAGCAGGGAGTTACTTTCTATACGTACAGAAAGAATGCCCTACCCCCGGCCCCCAGCACCCTGCCGACCGACGCTCGGTGGCCCCAAGCCAAAAATTATGATAAAAAATTACTTCAAAGTTGCCCTCCGTTCCATGTGGAGGCAGAAACAAGGAGCTGTAATCAATATCCTGGGCCTGTCGGTCGGAATGACGGTTTGTATTCTCATTGTCTTATATGTGCAAGACGAGCTTTCGTTTGACCGCTTTCATGCTAATGCGGATCGGATTTACCGGATAGCCGGAGAGTACGATCAGGGTGGCGATGCTACGAACCGAAGTGCCATTACTACTTACTTATTAGCTTCTGACCTGGAAGCAGGTTTTTCTAGCATTGAACAAATCACCCGTATTGATAACTTTAGTAGTGCCTTTATCACCTACGAGAACCAGCAATATACCGAAGAGAATGTTTACTACGTAGACAGTACCTTTCTAGACATTTTCTCTTTCCCTTTGCTAGAAGGTGATGCCCAAACGGCACTGAACGCTCCTAACGCCGCTGTTCTAAGCCAAGCTATGGTTGAGAAGTACTTCGGCCCATCGGCTTCGGCCGTCGGTAAGTCGCTTACCTTCTTTGATACATTATCGGTGGTGGTAACCGGAGTGATGGAGAATATGCCTAGTAACTCTCACTTGCAAGCTGATTTTCTGGTGTCAATGGAGACGGTAGAACCGCTCTATCCTCAGTGGATTCTCGAAAACCGCACGGGTACTAGTCACTATACTTACGTGCAGCTAACGGAAGCGGCCGATTCCGAAGCATTGGCTACTCAGATCAATCAGCACATTCTAGAAAACTGGGGAGAAAACGCCGCCCGTGATAGTCACTATTTTCTACAAGCGCTAACCGATATTCACCTCCGATCACAGTTGACTAGCGAAATTAGCCCAAATGGTGATATTCAGTACGTTTATCTTTTTTCGGTGGTAGGTTTGTTGATCGTTCTGATTGCTGGCATTAACTACATTAACCTGGCCACCGCTTACGCAATGAAGCGATCGAGAGAGGTGGGCGTTCGCAAGGCATTGGGAGCTTTCAAAAAGCAACTGATTGTCCAATTTTTAAGCGAAGCAATACTAGTAGTGGGTATCGCCTTCGTCGTTGCCGGGTTTCTGGCTGAACTCAGTATGCCCCTCTTCCAGGAAATTACCGGAAAAGACATCACGTTGAATTTTCTGGGTAATTTATCTGTGATTGGATATCTGCTGCTTATTGCATTGGGCATTGGCCTCTTAGCAGGTAGCTATCCGGCTTTCTTCATTGCCTCCTTTTCGTCGGTTGATGTCATGAAAGGTAGTGCCCATTCGGGGAGTAGTGCTCATCTGGTACGAAAGGGATTGGTAGCTTTTCAGTTCCTGGCTTCTATCTTACTACTAATCGGAACGATGGTGATCTTTAAGCAATTAAATTTTCTTCGCCAAGAGAAGCTAGGTATTACCACCGAGCAAGTAGTGCTAGTTCCTCTACCCACCGAATCCATTCGACAGCAGTACGAAACCCTGAAGAATCGCTTACTACAAGATAGCCGCTTCATCAGTATTACTGCTTCTAATGCACCGCTAACCCAGCGGGTGGGCGGATGGCGACCCTATTGGTTACGTGGCTCAGAAGAGAGTATCTCGATTCCCACGTTAGTGGTAGAACAAGACTTCTTTTCAACCCTAGAGGCCACTTTCATCGACGGAAGAGATTTTTCAGTGACTCGCCCTACCGATGTATCCGAAGCCTATATTATCAATGAAACTGCTCAAAAGTTTCTGGAATTAGAGTCACCCGTAGGCACTCCCATTGTGGGAGCAGCATTCACCAGGAGTGCGTGGTCTAGGAAGGATGCTCAGATTATTGGAGTAGTTGAAGACTTTCATCTGGCTTCGCTGCATACTGAGATTCAACCGATGATTTTCTCACTGCATTCCGAACAAACCATTCCGATAAATATGATGGCGATCCGGGTGACCGGGGATTTATCTGGGGCGGTACAGCATTTAGAAACTACTTGGCAAGATATGGCATTTGAACGCTCCCTGTCTTATTCTTTTATGGACGAAGACGTATATAATCTCTACCAAAGCGAAGAACGCTTTCTCCGAATTTTTACACTCTTCGCTATCCTCGCTTTAGGCATTGGTGGGCTAGGGGTTTACGGACTGGCCTCTTTCTTAGTCGTTCAGCGAACGAAGGAAATCGGTATTCGCAAAGTACTGGGAGCCACGGTCAGTAGCCTGGTTATGCTGCTATCTAAAGATTTTACTAAACTCATCCTGATTGCGTTTCTCCTGGCGGTTCCAATAGGATACTTGGTGATGAGCCGCTGGCTGGAAAACTTCGCCTATCAAGTTGATATTGGTATCGGTATTCTTGTCCTCGCCGGTGGAATTTCTCTCATCATTACCTTACTCACGGTGAGCTACCAATCAATACGGGCGGCATTAGCCAACCCAGTAAATAGTTTACGAGATGAATAATCGGGCGGGGAGCGCGGGGCAGGGAGTACTTTCTATACGTACAGAAGAAACACCCAGCTCCCTACCCTAAGCCAAACGCTATGATTAAGAATTACCTCATACTTACCATCCGCCGATTGATACGGGAGAGAGTTTACGCTGTTCTCAATATCGTAGGCTTGTCGGTTGGAATTGCCTTTTTTCTGCTAGCCGCACTATTCGTTAGAGATGAGCTTACTTACGATCAGTTTCATACGAACGCCGAGCGAATTTACCGGATTACTGCGGGAGTACCCAATGCTTTTAGAGTAGTTGTCCCCCCTAAGATGGGTCCTTTACTGAAAGATCAGTACTCCAATATTAAGGAGGCCACCTACATCAGTTGGGAGAGAGGCATCACGATTCGTCACGACGGTGAATTGTTTACCGAAAGCGGATTTGTCAGAGCTGATCCTAATATCTTCCACCTATTTGATTTCCCTCTACAGTTGGGAACCGATTCATTGGCTCTACGTCACCCCAATACTGCAGTGGTCTCTTCTTACATTGCTCAAAAGTATTTTCCTAAAACCACAGCGGTGGGTAATACGCTGACATCGGTTGATGGTACGGAGTACGAGATTACGGGTGTACTGGCGGAAATACCCCAAAATTCCAGTTTTCAATTTAATATTCTGGCTACTACTGTCACATCAGAATCTACGGAAGATCAGGGTATGGGCGACCTGTTTGTTCTGGCCGAGCCAGGATACGGAAAGGGGAAACTGGAGGCTGATGTGCTGGAGATCGTTCAGCAAAAATTATCAAAAGAAGCAGCAGCACTACAGTATCGTATTGACCACCTGCCCGATATTCATCTTCACGCTACCAATAAAATAGCTTACAGCAACGGTATTAGTGGCGATATTCGTTATATCTACATCGTGGGCACAGTGGGTGTACTCATCTTACTAATTGCTTGTATCAATTTTGTCAATTTATCTACCGCACGCTCATCCGAGAGAGCCAAAGAAGTAGGGGTGCGTAAAGTCATCGGGGCCAACCGAACACAATTACTCAGCCAGTTCATGGGCGAAACCCTCTGCTTGGTCGGTTTAGCCGTTCTGTTGGGGGGAGTGATCGCCGAACTACTGCTTCCCTGGCTGAACGAGGTTGCCGGCAAATCGTTAGCAATGCGATACTTTTCCGATCCTTTTGTTATATCCTTCGCTGTTTTTCTAATACCGACTTTAACGTTATTTACCGGATTTTATCCGGCTGTCGTTTTATCGTCCTACCGTCCGGCGCGTACGCTAAAGGGTCGTTTATTACCCTCTACTCGAGGTTTAGGATTCTCCTTCCGAAAAGGGTTGATCGTTTTACAGTTTGGTATTTCTTCCGTACTAATTGTCAGCACGCTCATCATTTGGCAACAACTCAATTTACTGCGAGATATTAACCTTGGTTTTAATCGGGATAGCGTTTTGGTTATTCAAAACCCTTCGGGAAAATTTAAAAGTCACCACCAGCTTAAAAGTCAACTACTTCAATTGCCCACCGTACTCGGAGTAACTAGTGCCCCCCTACCTGGTCCAAGTTCTATTGGGCGTATCCCAGCAGACAGCACCAAATCCGATTCCGAAGAGGTTACCATCCACGGGTTCAACGTCGATGAGGATTTCTTGGATCTGCTGGAAGTGAAGGTTACTGAGGGGCGAGTATTTCGGAAAAGCTCTGCTGATGACTTCAATCAGGCCGTAATAGTGAATCGAGCTGCGGTAGAAGCTTTTGGGATGGAGAATCCAGTGGGTACCTCCGTAAAATCGTTTAACGATGATTTGGGCATGGAGGATAAAACGATCATTGGAGTTATTGATAATTTTCAGTACCAATCTCTCAAACGGGAAGAAGTTCCTACCGTCATTCGTCTTAGTAACAGCCAGCTAAGTAATGTCTTAGTTAAGATATCGACTTCAGATATTGCCGAAACGATCCAACGTATTCAAAGTGAGTGGAAAAAGATCAGTCCGGATTTGGTGTTCGATTACCGTTTTTTGGATGATACCTACGACAACTTATATCGTCAGGATATTCGTCTGGGGAGAATTTTCACAGTTTTTGCCATTGTAGCTATCCTCATTGCCAGTTTAGGATTATTTGGTTTAGTTACCTACACTACCAAAACTCGCACTAAAGAGATTGGTATCCGTAAAACACTAGGGGCTTCCGTAACTCAAATTGTGCTACTGCTTTCCAAATCTTTTACCCAGGTAATTCTACTATCAATTGCAATAGCCACTCCCTTAGCCTGGTACCTCATGCAACTTTGGCTTCAGAGTTTTCAACAAAAGATGAAGTTCGGTGTCGACATTTTTTTGCTAACCGGTATACTGATACTAATCGCTGTACTACTAACCACTGGACTTCAAACCATTCGCGCGGCTTTGGCTAACCCGGTAGACAGTTTACGGAATGAATAACTAGGCGAGGGGCTGGGAGCGCGGAGCTGGGTGTATCGAAATCAGACGTTTTATTGTATCAAAACCGAACATCAGGCACGATAAAATTATCTTATATTATTTATAATATACTGATAATCAGACACTTAATTTCTCGATGATTTTTGGATCGAGCCTTGCAAAACAATATTTATTGATAACCAAGCATGCAGATTATGTCTACTAACACTAGTATTTTACTCACATTGATCGTACTTATCGGACTGACAGCGAGCCAACTCGTATCAGCAAACGATATAAGTGAAAGCCCTATGTCAATCACCCGAACATCAAGAGTGAACGCCGTTGGTGACGAGATAATCACCACCGAAATACTACTGGATGAAAATACTTCCCGAGAAGATTTAATTCATATTTGTCGATTTTTAGGTAACGAAGGTGTGCAGTTGACTTTTGATTCTCTGAATATCCGACGATCATTTTTGGGCATACTAGGAAAGAAGAGAATCGCCCAAGCTACAGGAAAAATAGTGCTTCCAAACGGCATTAGTGAAGAATTTCAAGCGGGAGGTACTCTCAGTTTTCGCTCTATCAAAATCACCTATTTCCAGAATACGACAAGTAATGACTCTGCGATCAACATGATAGAAATTATTGACTAATTAGGCAGGGTGCCTAAAGCCCCGCTCCCAACCCCCGGCCTCAATCTAGAATACTATGATAAGAAACTATTTTATAGTAACCCTCAGAAACGCTAAACAGCAAAAAGCTTACTCTCTTATCAACGTGGGGGGACTGGCTGTCGGGTTAATGGCCGCTTTATTGATTCTGGCCTATATTCAAGATACGCGCAGCTACGACCAGTTTCATGCGAACGCTGACCGTATCTACCGGGTTAACCTGGATTACAATTATAACGGTGAAATCGGCATTGACGCTAATACACCTCCGCCCGTAGCCAATCGTTTGGTAACCGACTACCCGGAAGTAGAAGCTACTACCCGGGTGTATCACGAAGGAAATACAATGGTGCGCTACCAGGAAGCCGCTTTTGATGAAGACGATATTTTGTCGGTAGATTCTACTTTTCTCACGGTTTTTGACTTTCCACTGCTAAAAGGTGATGCAGCTACGGCCTTAAGTGCTCCCAACAATATTGTGATTACCCCGGCTATCGCTCAGAAATACTTTGGAGAGCAGTCCCCTCTCGGAAAGACCCTGCTACTGTGGGAGTACCAGGTGCCGTGCCAAGTGACCGGAGTGGTAGCTCCCCCACCCCGCAACTCCCACATCCAGTTTGATATATTACATTCTATGACGGGGCACTATCTGGTAGAAAAGCGATTCGATTGGAGCTGGATTTGGTGCCAAGTGACTACCTACGCTTTGCTACACGCAGATGCCAATGTATCTGCCTTAGAGGCTAAGATGCCCACGATGATAGAGCAGCACGGTAGCAAAGTACTGGAGCGATTCATCGGATCATCGTATCAGGACTTTGTAGCAGCGGGGGGGCGGTGGTTTCCTACCTTTCAGCCACTCACCGAGGTTTATTTGCACTCGGTCAATATTGGCAATCGCTTAGGTAGCCTCGGTGATATCAAATACTTGTACATATTCGCTACTGTAGCGGTACTGATGTTGCTGGTGGCCGCCATCAACTTTATGAATCTGGCTACCGCCCGAGCCACTCAACGGGCCAAAGAAGTGGGCATTCGCAAAACTCTCGGCTCTAGGAAAGCTCAGCTTCAGTGGCAGTTCATAATAGAGTCCCTATTGTACGTCAGTCTGGCGTTATTTCTCGCGTTAGGTATGGCAGAGGTAATGCGGGTGCTACTGAAAGAAGCACTCTTGTTGTACCTTCCTCCGCTTAATCTTAGGCTACTGATCTACGCACTCGGCATGGTTTTTATCGTTGGCCTATTGGCAGGAAGTTATCCCGCCTTCTATCTGTCAGCCTTCTTGCCCGCTACCGTACTGAAGGGAACTACAAATACCGGACGGTCGGCTGGTAGGTTCCGGCAGTGGCTGGTCGTGCTACAGTTTATGATTTCTATTAGTCTAATTATCTGCACCTTACTGATGCAACAACAGTTGGCCTACGTACAGCAGGTGAACCTGGGGTTCGATAAGGAAAATGTACTGGTAGTGTCCCGCGCCGAACGCGCTGGCTCCGAGTTATCCACGTTGAAGCAAGCACTGGCAAATCGTTCGGAAGTGGTAAGCATCGCTTTATCTTCGGAGGTGCCCGGTAGTGGTGATAAAACTGATTTCTACCAAATGAAGGAAGACGATCAGTCGAGCTTTCTACTCTCTTCTCTACAAGGAGACTACGACTGGTTAGCAACCATGGGGATGCAGATACGGGAAGGGCGCTACTTCTCGCGTGATTTTCCGTCCGATTCGTCCGCCGTAGTACTAAACGAGACCGCCGTGCGGCAATTACAACTAAACGACCCTATCGGTAAGGTCATTACTTATCCCGGAGCCTGCGGAGATTGTATACGGGAATTCACCGTGATTGGGGTAGTTGTGGACTTCAATACCACTTCGCTGCATAACCCTATCAACCCTTTTGCCCTATTCTTGTACCACGACAAAAACTATTACGTGGATGAACCCTACCTTACGCTACGGATTGCCTCAGATAAAGCCGCCTCGGTGATTGCGTTAGTAGAAGATGCCTGGACCACCTACGGGCAGGGAACTCCGCTACAGTACTCCTTTCTGGATCAAGATTTTGCCAAGATGTTTGCGTGGGAGCAGCAATTGGGTCGACTTTTTACGCTGTTTACTGGACTTACCATCCTCGTTGCCTGCTTGGGGCTACTGGGACTGGTGGCTTACACGGTAGAAAAGCGCACTAAAGAAATTGGTATTCGTAAAGTGCTAGGGGCTTCGGTAGTGGGTATTGTCACGATGCTTTCGCAAAGCTTTGTCAAGTTGGTGCTCATCGCGTTACTGATAGCTATTCCTGTCGGATACTACGCTATGCGAGAATGGCTGCAAAACTTTACCTACCGCACCGATATTTCCTCGTGGGTATTTCTGCTAGCTGGTGCAACCGCTTTAATAATTACTCTACTCACGATTAGCTACCAATCAGTAAAAGCCGCATTGGCTAATCCGGTGGACAGTTTACGAAATGAATAACTAAGCGAGGGGCTGGGAGCAGGGAGCGTGGAGTGCACTGCGCGACGATCGCCTTGCGCCCCGCCCTAAGCTAAAATACTATGATAAGAAATTACTTAACCGTTGCTCTCCGAAACCTCTGGAAGCGCAAAGCTCAAACGCTGATTAACGTTTTTAGCCTGTCGCTGGGATTAGCTAGTGCCATCATTATTTTTCTGATAGTTCACCACGAACTCAGTTTTGATCGTTTTCACGCCAAGGCTGATCAGATTTACCGTATTGTGACTGACTTTCAGGCCCCTGACAGCGACTTTGGTAATGTCGGCGTTCCCCGCCCGTTACCCGAAGCCCTGAAAATGGATTTTCCCGATGTAATTGCTGAAGTGGTTCCAGTAGAAATATACCAAGATCATAAGCGAGTTCAGGTTAATGAAAAAACTATTTTTTTGGATGAGACGATCGCCTACACTAAGCCCGAGTATTTCCAATTGTTTGATTTTCCGATACAGGAAGGAAATCCGGCCACAGTCTTAGATCAGCCCAACGAAGTGATGATTACTGCTTCTTTAGGCAAAAAGCTATTCGGACGATCTACTAATCTGGTAGGAGAAGTTATTGCCCTCAACGATCAACCCGAACTTCAGGTGGTAGGGGTGCTGGCTGACTTACCGGAGCGTACCGACCTCAAGTTTGAGATGCTCCTCTCGTTTTCTACCATCGACCGCAATCGCGACGTGGACGGAGAGTGGGATAGCTTTAACTCTGCCTTTCAGGTTTTCGTCTTGCTCGACTCGGCTGCATCACCGGATGCACTGCAAGCTCAACTTACTCCCTACCTTGGCAACCATATTACCGAGTCAGATGGCTATGAATCCTTCTTGCAATTACAGCCCCTTTCGTCAATACACTTTGCCACTAAGTACGGAGGACCCTACCGAACTGTGTCTCGGGATATTTTAATGGGATTGGCGTTGCTGGGTGTCATCCTAATTCTGTTGGCTTGCATTAATTTTATCAACTTAGCTACGGCCGTAAGTCGGCAGCGCTCCAAGGAGATCGGCGTCCGAAAGATTGTCGGAAGTAGCCGTCGTCAGGTGGTAGTGTACTTTCTCGGTGAGGCCTTTTTTGTGACACTTATTGCCGTGAGTCTCGCTTTGGGGTCAGCTGAACTGGGGTTGATTCAACTGCGGATAATGTATCCTTTCATGGAACCGGTAAAGGTGACCCTCAGCGTTAGTCTTATCGCTTTTCTGTTGCTACTAACCGGGGGGGTTACCCTTTTGGCGGGCTTCTATCCTGCCCTGGTATTATCCCGGTTTCAACCAGTTCATTTGGTTAACCGATACGGCATAATGCTGCGGCGACGGCGTATCACGGTTCGTCAGGTATTAGTCGTTTTTCAGTTTGTTATCGCTCAAGCGTTTATCATAGGGGTGATTATCGTAGGAAAACAGCTCCAGTACATGCTGGAGGCTCCTCTGGGATTCAATCGGGAAGCTATCGTCACCGTTGATTTTCCCGATCGTGGAACCCCCGAGCAACAGAGAATCAAGACAACGCTTCAAAGTCATACCGGGGTAAATAATTTATCGCTATCCATGTTTCCTGCCATTTCCCGAAGCATGATAGCCAACTCAATAGGTTACGATGGCGTACCGGAGGAAGACAGTAACGTAGGTGCTAATATCCAACTGGCCGATGATGATTACTTTGCTACTTACGAAATGGATTTTATGGCTGGTGCCCCTTACACCCCTGCCGATTCCGGCAGCGGATTTGTGGTAAACGAGTCTTTTCTAAAGGAGGTAGATGCTACTTCGCCCGACGAGATACTGGGCAAGTACGTCGTCTGGCGCGACTTGGAATTACCCATTGTAGGTGTCATTAGCGATTATCACACCCGAACATTCGGAGATGAAATACCACCTTTGCTTATTACAAATTTCAGCCCCAACTATCAATATCTTAACATTAAAGTTAATTTATCACAGACCGAAACAGTCGTTGAGCAACTACAACAATTGTGGCAGGAAGCCTACCCTGAATTTCCCTTTGCCTATCGGTTTTTAGATGATGCAATTGCTGGTTACTACCGGGAGCACCAACGGCTGTTGTTATTAACTCAGTTGTTCTCGGGTATTGCTATCGCCATCGGCTGCCTGGGCTTGTACGGACTGGTACTGTTTATGGCCGAACAGCGTACCAAAGAGGTTGGCATTCGCAAAGTATTAGGTGCTTCGGTACAGCAGCTACTGGCTTTATTCTCCAAAGAGTTTCTCAAGCTAGTAATCATTGCTTTCTGCCTGGCAGTTCCCCTAGCCTACTTTCTAATGCAGCAATGGTTACAAAGCTTTGTCTACCGGATCAATATTGGTTTCGGAGTATTTGCTGGTTGCCTGCTTATTACTCTACTGCTCGTCATTATCACAGTGGGCTATCGTTCTACCCAGGCCGCTTTAGCCAACCCAGTAGACAGTTTACGAAATGAATAAAAAATAGGGTAAAAGGTATAGGGTGAAGGGTGGTTGCCGCACGGCAAATAGTATACTTCTCTACATCCACGCCTCGTCGGCTTCTACCATTTACCCTCGACCATTTACCTTTCACCCTAAGTCAATTATGATCAAAAAATATTTTACCCTTGCTTTACGACACGCCTATCGGCAGAAGTTTCAAACTACGATTAATGTGGTCGGACTGGCGGTAGGAATCGCTACCACTCTACTCATTACTTGGTACGTGATGGACGAGATGAGCTACGACCAGTTCCACCAGGATGCTGAACGAGTGTTCCGCATTACCACCAATGGCGGAAAGCTCTATCATCTGGCTACTACGCCCGCCCGCTTGGCTACAATCATTGAGCAAGATATTCCTGAAGTAGAAGCAGTTGCTCGAGTGTTCACCTGGAATCACTCTACCATGCGCTTACCCGACGAAGAAACCGAAAAAGTCTTCCGAGAAACCTCTATTTACATTGCCGATTCTACTTTTCTGGACGTACTTAACTTCAACGTAATTGCCGGAGACACTCGCGCCCTAGATGCACCTAACTCGCTAGTACTGACCAAAGCCACCGCCGAACGCTACTTCGGAACAGGATCAGTAGAACGGGGCGAAGTACTAGGAAAAGAGATTCTATTCGGAGGCAATCGCTGGGCTCGGGAAGTGACTGGAGTGATTGATCCTCCTTCGGCTACCCACTTCCCCTTCGATATGCTAGTGCCGACTACTGGATACGAAGAACTTGTCAATAATGATAACTGGAGCTGGAATTTCCTGTATACCTACCTCAAAGTACAACCCGATGTAGCAGATAACCCCGAGCGAATGGCTAGTCTAGCCGATAAGCTAGATCAGATTGTCGAGCAACACGCTAAACCCTATCTGGGAAAAAGTGCCTTTAGCTCCGAAGAAAGCACGGACTTATCTTATGAGCTACAAGCCGTTACTGACATTCACTTGTACTCTGACCTACTGCGCGAACACCAGGCCAACGGTAGTATTTCCACGGTGTACACGCTAGTGACGGTAGCAATACTTATCTTGCTACTGGCTTGTATTAACTTTATGAACCTATCTACGGCTCAGGCTAGCCGACGAGCTAAGGAAGTAGGTGTAAGAAAAGTGTTAGGTTCACCTCGCCAGCACTTGATTTACCAGTTCTTGCTAGAGTCGCTGATCATCACATTAGTAGCGATGATAATTGCACTCGGAACGGTAGAAGCCCTACGGATTCCCTTCAATGCCCTTACTGGTAAAGAACTTGTATTCGACTGGCTTAATCATCCGGCTTTAGTTGTTTCTATAGTGGGCGGATTACTTCTAGTCGGGCTGATTGCCGGGAGCTATCCCGCCTTCTATCTGTCAGCTTTTCGACCAGTGTCTGTACTGAAAGGGCAAACCGCCTCTTCTCTACGAACCGGAAAGCTGCGTAACCTGCTTATTGTTTTCCAGTTTGCGGTATCTATCAGCCTCATTATCACCACCGGATTGGTTATTCAGCAACTACGGTTTATTCAGACCGAGGATATTGGCTACGACCGGGAAAATGTACTAGTGGTCAAGAACGATAAAGAGATTCAGGATCGCTGGGAAGATTTTAAAGCCGCTCTTCTGAGCCAATCAAACATAAAGCAGGTCAGTTTTACCACTGGGGTACCATCCCAGCCCAATAATATTGTACGCGACATTCATCTGGAAGGAACAGATCATGGTGACGGTATGCAGTGGCTACTGATTGACCCGGACTACGTCACTACTTTAGGGCTAGAACTAGTCGCCGGAAGAAACTTTGAACAGGGCCGGGCTTCCGACCGGGAAGGACTCTTGCTGAATGAAACTGCCGCAAAAGCACTCAGTCTGACCGATCCCGTCGGGAAAATCATTATCAAGAACCGGGGAGCCGATGATGAAGAGCGCTTACAGGTGCTGGGAGTTGTCAAAGACTTTCATACTGAATCATTCGATAGTCGGATAAAACCCATCGTTTTTGGAAACTTCTCACCTACTTTTCTGAGCGATTATATAGCGGTAAGACTTACTTCGGGCAATGTTGCCGATGGTGTAGAGCAGGTGAACGCAGTGTGGTCGCAATTCGAGCCTAATAACCCGTTTGTTTACTCCTTTCTCGATCAGGACTTTGATCGACTATTTCGAGCCGAACAGCGGCTGGGAAGCGTTTTGAGTGTCTTTACAGCGTTGGCTATTCTGGTGGCCTGCTTAGGGTTATTGGGACTGGCCTCTTTTGTAGCCTCCCAACGAACCAAGGAAGTGGGTATCCGTAAAGTGCTGGGTGCCTCAGTACAGCAAATCACCTACCTACTCTCCAAAGACTTTATCCGACTGGTGCTGGTTGCCTTTGTGGTAGCTGCCCCCGTATCGTACTGGCTTGCGACTCAATGGCTGGAGAACTTCGCGTACCGCACTGAAATTGGAGTCGGAATATTTGTCTTAGCTGGCGTAGCCGCCATACTAATTGCCGGACTTACCATTAGTTTCCAGTCAGTGAAGGCCGCGTTGGCTAATCCGGTAGACAGTCTGCGGGATGAATAATGGAAATGTGAGAAGTATTAATCATCCGCGCAGGAGCTGCATTCATTATTCATTACCCACCAGTCATTCATCATCAATCACTATTCATTAATCATCATGATAAGAAATCACCTCACCATCGCCTTTCGCAACTTACGCAAGCGGCCGTTTTATACGGGTATCAATATCTTCGGATTGGCACTAGGCATGGCCTGTACCCTGCTAATCATCGTGTACATTCTGCACGAGCTGAGCTACGATCGTTTCCATCAAAATGCTGATCGTATCTATCGCTTAGGAATGAATGTGCAGATTGGTGAGAGTGGCTTTACCGGAGTAAGAGTAAGTCCAGGAGTAGCCCAACCTTTTACGGAGGAAATTCCGGAAGTAGAAATGGCCGTTCGGATGAACCAGCAGGACAATAAAGTTTTCCGCAAAAATGATATTACGATTAAAGAAGATAAAGTAGTAGTAGCTGACCCTGGCTTCTTTCAGTTGTTTAGCTTTCCGCTAGCGCAAGGCGATCCGGCGACAGTGCTTCAGCAGCCTAACTCAGTGGTAATGACCGAGACTATTGCCCAAAAATACTTTCAAGAGGAAGACCCACTCGGTCAGCAAATTCTGATTGATGACGAAGTTTTCCAGGTAACTGGTATTATGGACGAAGTTCCGGCTACTTCGCACTTCCGGTTTGAGATTGTCTATTCTTACCTATCCGACCCAACAAGTAAAATTGAGAATTGGGGAAATATTGAAGCTTCTACCTACTTTCTGATACGAGAAGATGCCAGCATTGATAACATAGATGCCCAAGCAGAAGAGCTCCTAAAAAAGTACTTTGGCGAATACGATCTATTTCAAGATCTGGGCTATACGGTAGAGATGTTTACGCAGCCTATGACCGAAATTCACCTTTACTCACATATGCGGGGCGAGTTTGAAGCCAATGGTGACATAAAGTATCTCTACATTTTTGGGGCAATTGCGTTTTTCACGTTACTAATTGCCTGCATCAATTTTATGAATTTAGCCACCGCTCGCTCGGCCGACCGAGCCAAAGAAGTTGGTATTCGCAAAACGATGGGTTCCCCAAGAACTGAATTAGTGAGGCAATTTCTAGGTGAAGCTTTGTTACTAAGCTTATTCTCTACCCTACTGGCATTGGCACTAGCCGAACTTTTGCGTATACCCTTTAGTCAGATCGCTGACAAACCCATTCACCTTCCGTACGGTGAGCCGTGGTTTCTTCCCACTGTTATTTTTTTGGGAGTTATTGTTGGGCTATCGGCTGGCAGTTACCCAGCCTTTTATTTAACCCGATTCCGCCCAGTACAAGTGCTGCGAGGCCGTTTGGTAGCGGGTAGCAAAAATGTCTATTTACGAAACTCCTTAGTAGTATTTCAATTTGTGATCTCTATCGGGCTAATTGTTTGCACATTAGTCGTAAATCGTCAGCTTCAGTTTATTCGGAACAAAGACTTGGGCTTTACTAAAGAAAACGTATTAGTGCTCAATAATGGCCAGTCATTGGAAGATAGAAAGAATGCCTTTTACAATGCCTTAACTGGTTTAAGCGAGGTAAGAGAAGTGAGCTTCACCAATGTGTCCCCGCTAGCAGGTTACAACGGCACGGTATTTATCCCCGCAGCAAAGGTAGATAGTATTGAAGGCGAAACCTTTCGAGACGAAGATGCTCAATTGTTAAGCAGCCTGATGGTTAGCTATGACTATCTACCTACTATGAACATTCAGCTTAAAGAAGGTCGCAACTTTTCCCGCATTATTGCAGGTGATTCAGCTAATTACGCAATCATCCTAAACGAACAGGCTGTAAAAGCATTGGATTTATCACAACCAATTGGTAGTACAGTGGTGGTAGCTAGCAAGTTTGAAGCCCAAGTAGTGGGTGTAGTAAAAGACTACCACTACGAGTCATTGCACTCCGAAGTAGAACCACTGGTATTGATACTTTCCGACCAAAGTGAGCACAATTTTGTAGAGTTAAGCATCGCATCTAACGACCTGCCTCACACCCTGAAAACGATTGAAGATCAGTGGAAACAACACACAGGTGGTATGCCCATGGAATATACCTTTCTAGACGAAGATTTTGATGCCTTGTTCAAAGCCGACCAGCAAATTGGAACGATCTTCGGCGGATTCTCTCTATTAGCAATTGTGATCGCCTGTCTGGGATTGCTGGCTTTAGCTGCCTTTATGGCCGAGCAGCGAACGAAGGAGATTGGTATCCGTAAGGTGCTAGGTGCGTCGGTAAAAAATATTGTACTATTGCTCTCCAAGGATTTTACCCGACTGGTCGTTATTGCATTTGTGGTGGCTACGCCTTTGGCCTACTGGGCCATGCAACAGTGGCTCAACGGTTTTGCTTACCGTACCAGTATTGGAATTTCTACATTTGCTCTATCAGGCAGTCTGGCCCTACTCATTGCCCTACTCACCGTCAGTTACCAGTCAATAAAAGCTGCCCTAGCGAATCCGGTAGATAGTTTACGAAATGAATAATAATTAATGAAACTAATTAGGGTTTCCTCAGAAAAGGGGGGAGTCAGAATTGGAAGTTGTTTAGCTGGGCGACCTTGACAAGGTTGGTCACGAAAATGACAGCCCCGATCCAAGTGTGGGAGGTGTTCGCTAGCTTGGCCTTGATATTGTTAAGTCCGTATGTCTGCTTGGCCTGTCCGAACTTCCCTTCTATCTCATTTCGCTCATTGTGTTCTTTTTTAGCCTTTCTTTTTTGATAAGCGGTCAGCTTGGGCTGTTTTCCCTTTGAGGTCACTGTCATCCTGATGTTGTGTTCCTTGCACCAGCTTCGGTTTTTGTTGGTGCGGGGCACCCCGTGCCGTAGATCTTGTCCACTTGGATGAGTTCAGGATAGTGTCCATAGAGTTGACGATAAGACTCGGCATGGGGAATCAGGTCGGCACTTTCATTGTAAGCATCCCACTGAAGGGTTTCTGCTTTGGCAAAGCCATCGTAGAGTGCCAAGCCGATCTTGCTGCCAAACTCTACTTTCTTGCCCACCTTGCCTCTGACTATGGGTCGGACATAGGGCTGCGAAATACTCACAATACGATGGTCGCAGCGGTTGGACTTGTGGCTGTACATCTGCCGTTGCTGATCGTTGAGCGTTTGGATGACCCAGAAATCTCGCATCATCTTGTGAGGCAGCGGATTGTCCCGCAATAAATCCAGCATGCTATTGATACTATTAATGTTGCGATCCAGGCAGTTGAGGTGGTAACGAATGGCACTTCGGTGCGTTTTCTGGTTGGGCTGTCTTTTTTTAGCTTCGGCCAGATACTTTTTGCGGGCCACTTTACGGTAGGTTCGGGGCTTGCCACCGATCTGCCCTCGCAGGTGCTCAAAGAGAAAATCAATCATTGCTTCGGTCTTTTCCCGAGCACTGTTAAGCAGCTTGAGATCGTTGGGGTAGGTGATGTATTGATCCGCCACGGTAGCATCTAACTTGAGTTTTCCTTTGTTAGCAGTCGGTTGGTCTGGTGCCGTTGGCTTTTCCTTTGCATCCTGGCAGCAAATAGTGGTCAGCACGTCTGAGAAAGCACTGAAGCGGCCGCCGCGCGGGTGTCATTGCCCAGTTTCTTACGCCATTCCACAAACAGGGTGGGTGAAAAGAGTGGCTCGGCAGCAAATTCATCCACCCCCAAGAAAAATTGCATGTAGGGGTTTTCCTCGATGATGCGTACCGTATCTTCATCACTAAGGTTCATCTTATGCTTGATGACCAGACTGCCAATGACGATACGAGGATTAATCGCCGTGCGGCCATTATCAGGAAAGTGACGGGCATAGATGCGAACACACTGATCCCAGGGAAAGAGGTTGGCTAGTCGTACCCATCGGTTGTGGGGGTTAAGTTTAATTTGGTGAATACTGCTGAATGCCTCAATGTTAAGCTGGTGTTGCGAAGTGTACTGCATCATATGCAGAGTTATTTGACAAATGTACGAAATACCTTGCGTTAAAACAAGCCAAAGATACCGGCAAGTTATTGAAAATCAATACAATACCCTTCGCTGAGGAAACCCTAATTATTCATCCGCGCCGCCCATCGTATGGCACGTCGGCATCAGTCACTAATCATCAATCATTCGTCATTATTCATTCTAAAGAAAAACGACATCATCCACAATGGCCTCACCAAACTCTTGGAGAAATAAAGCCAGAATCTTAGAGCGGGACATGTTTAACTCCTGCTTGAGCGGGGCGGAGCTAAGCTTAACGTAGAGGATCCGATTACTCACGTAAATTTTATCGGTACGACGGGCAATGGGATGACCCATTAGCCGCCCCCACGATTCAATCAGTTGGGTTTGCTCGTACTTGGCTTTGAGTTGGTACGTATCCAGTAGCTGGTGCAGGGCTTCCCCTACGGTAGATACCTCGGCGGTGCGACCCCGTAAATTATTCTTAATGGACTTGGGCATGTGGTTCGTTTCGCCTAATATAATGAATAATGATTGATGATGAATGATTAATTATCACTCGTATGTACGACAATTTTGCGTATCCCCGGATGAGCAACGCGAATTCCGGGGTCTTCCTCCTACCATGTGGGGGGATGTTAGAACAGGTGCGGCATGATAAAGTGCGTTTTTGTCGTACATCCCATTACTCATCAATCATCACTTATCAGTTATTACTAATTCATTTCAATAGGTAGCTCTGCCATTGTTTCTCCCCAGGCCATTTGCATTACGCCCTCATCAAACTGAATAGTAAATGCCTCAACCGATTCATCTAAGGAGCTTACTGAAGCTTCGGCACGTAGCACATCATTTTCTTCATTGTAGCGATACGCTCCCCAATAATCCAAATCAGAGCTGAAGATAACCGTCCATTTATCCTCATTTGGAATAGTAAATAATGAGTAGGTGCCCGCCGACAGTTTTTTGCCACCGATCATTACATCCTGAAATACCTTTACTTCGGTAGCTTCATTAGCTCCGGTGCGCCACACTTTTCCGTAAGGTTCTTTGTCACCCAACATAGTACGACCATTTAGTTGCGGACGGCTGTAGATGACCTTCATAACAGGTCCTTCCCCCGGCTTACGGTCGTGGGCAAAGCCATCGGGATAATAAGCAATATCGAGCGGACTTTTGTCCAGCCCCCGAAAATCTTGACTAAAAGCAGTAGAACTGATAAAGAGTAAACAACTCGCAAAAAACAAAATAGATCGCATAGTAAACTAGATTTAAAGATTAGCCCGAAATATAAGAATTTTATGAATTGGGAAATGTAAAGATGCGGTCATTCAGCCGGTTCAGCGTCTCATTTTTGTACCGACTATCAATCAGTAGCGAGATGTTAAACTTACTTCCCCCGTAGGAAAGCATTCGCACTGGAATATCGTCAATGGCATCTACGATCTTTTTTAGTACGCCCACTTTCTGAAAAGGCATATTTCCTACCACACATACAATAGTGTGGTTAGTATCTACTTCCACCTCGCCAAAGGCAGCTAGTTCTTCCTGAATCTGATTCAGATGCTGATTATTGTCAATGGTTAATGAAATACCTACTTCCGAAGTAGTAATCAGATCAATTGGGGTTTTATACTTTTCAAACACCTCAAAAACCTTCCGCAGAAAACCGTAGGCCAACAGCATCCGCGAGGACTTTATCTTAATAGCGGTGATACCATCTTTGGCGGCAATGGCGGTGATCGCCCGATCTTCTTGTCGGTCCGAGATCAGCGTTCCCGGTGCTTCGGGTTGCATGGTATTGAGTAACCTTACCGGAATATTAGCCCGTTGCGCCGGACGTACCGTAAACGGATGCAGTATTTTTGCCCCAAAATACGCTAGCTCGGCCGCTTCATTAAACGAGAGGTTATCAACCCGGAAGGTTCTCTCTACAATCCGAGGATCGTTGTTGTGCATTCCGTCAATATCTGTCCAGATTTGTATTTCTTTGGCTTTCACTGCCGCCCCAATCAGTGAGGCCGTGTAATCACTTCCTCCGCGCTGCAGGTTGTCAATACGATTATGACTATTCAAGCAGATATAGCCCTGGGTGATAAAGAGCGTGGTATTGGGATGCTGGCTGAGCAACCGCATCAATTTCTCACTGATGAACGTTTCGTCAGGCTCCTGATTAGCATCAATCCGCATAAATTCCAGCGCAGGCAACAGCACTGCTGGAACGTCCTGATACTTTAGATAAACAGTGAACAGCTTGGTCGACAGCAGTTCGCCCTGCGCCAGTATCTCTTTTTCAACTTCTGCATCGTAGGGAAGGGCTGTTGTTACGGTTAGTGACTCAAAGTGGTTAGCAACGATGGCGATTCCTTCTCGCTGAGCTTCCTCGCCAGCGAACAGTTCTTGAACGAAAGCATCGTATTTCACTCTTAGCTCGGCGATAATCTGCTGGGCATCAGTGGCTAGTTCGTCTTTGAGGGCTTGCCCAATCTGTACCAGGGTATTGGTCGTGCCCGATACAGCGGACAACACGACGATTTTGGGCTCGGCTGATTGCGTAATTAATTCAGCGACCCGGTGCATCCGATCTGGTGATCCTACCGAAGTACCGCCAAATTTTAAGACTTTCATAAAAAATCAATAGTTCAATGGTTCGATTATTCAATGGCTAAATTGCGGGGTAACCCTTGCTGATTTTCACTAGATAACAGAGAAGGGAATACAGAAAGCGGCTATACTTCCGTTCTTCCTTCTCCTTTTTCCTTTCTCCCTACCCTTACTCGTTAAACCCTAGCATTTTGATAGCCGTGATCGCCGCTTCGTCGCCTTTGTTACCGTGCTTTCCTCCGGCTCGGGCTGAGGCCTGCTGCTGGTCAAGCGTAGTAAGTACTCCAAAAATAATGGGCTTGTCAAACTTCAAGGCAACATCTTTAATACCTTGAGCCACGGATTGGCAGATGTAATCGAAGTGCGGAGTCTCTCCCTGAATAACGCAACCCAAGCAGATCACCGCATCTACTTGTGGGCGAGCGGCTTCCCATTGGGCTCCCAACGTAAGTTCAAAACTACCAGGCACCCACTTCGTTCTAATATTTTTCTCCTGCGCGCCGTGCTTCAGCAAGGTAGCAATAGCTCCTTCCAGTAGCGGTTGGGTAACCTCCCGATTCCACTCGGACGTAACGATGGAAAAATATCGCCCCGTAATAACCGGAAGTCGGGTAACGTCATGTTCGCTTAGGTTTTGGTTAACAGTAGCCATACAGAGTAGAGCATGTCCCAGTCTTGTACCGGAACCTATTTCAAGAAGATAAGTCCGCAGTGGCTTATCCTCTATTTAAATCAAGTTGGGTTCAATACAATGTTAGTTTGCTGATAGGGCCTCGAGCCGGGCATGGCTCTTCTGAGCCTCTTGGTATTCGTAGGCTTCGGGGTATTCATCAATAATCTGCTGGTAGCTAGCGGCTGCTTGGGTATAATCTCCGGCTGTTTCGTAAGCTACGGCGGCCTTCACCAAGTACTGAGGTGAGAAAAACTGATTGGGATTATAGTTAGCTGCTTTCTCATACTGACTAGCCGCCGCCTGATAATCGCTCATCTCCATGTACGCATCGCCTATTAAGGCATAGGCCTGACCTTGTACTAGTAAATCCGAGGCACTAAAATCTTCCAAGTATTCTATAGCCGACTCATAATCTCCTTGGCGTAACTTAATAACTCCAGCGTAGTAACTAGCCAGATTGGCCGCATCGGTGCCCCCAAACTCATCCATAATTTCCAGGAAGCCGTAGTTATTACCGTCGCCGTCGAGCGCCAGACTCAAGCTGTCCGATTCAAAGTAGTAGATCGCCTGAAACATTTCTTCCTGGGCGGTCTGATTTTGGCTATTTTGGTAATATTGGTAACCAAAGTAGCCTCCCACCGCGAGAAGGATTGCTGCTGCCCCAATAATAAATACATTAGCGTGCTGCTTAATGTATTCTTCCGTATCAACAATCCGATCCTGAAGAGCTTCGGGAGTTTCCAGCAGTTCTTCGGTGGTGCTTAACTTTTGTTGTACGTCCTTTTTGCTACGCGAGCCTCGAACTCTATTCGCCATAATTGCTAATTTTGGGCTGCAAAGTTAGAATAATTTTTCGGTAAATAGAAAAACTATTCATTGCGTTTCATTGGCTACTTAGTTACTTATTTTCTAAAGCAGAAATACGTCGATCGAGTTTTCTGTAATCCAGACGCTACTGCTCTAGCAACTCACCTATGATTTTAAAGACTTCTTCCTGCTGCTGATCTAGTGTCTGGAATTCATTACGCAGATTCTTCACCCCATCATTTATTAAGGAAAGCTTAGCTTCTACGATAACAAAATGCTTATCAATAGCGGTGAACTACTCATCAATAGCCGCAAACTGTTTATCAATAGCGGTAAACCGCTTTCTATTGCGCTTCTCTAGTTCCCGTAGACGTTCTTCTAAACTTTTCACCAGTAACCAGTTTAATTATTCAACAAATATAGCGTAATTAAATTGCAGGATTACGTTATGTTATTAGCACAAAAAAAAAATGATATGCTAACGGCTACCTCTACCGGAAGACTGGCGTTCACCGTAGATGACTTACACAAGCTCTACGAAACTGGAATTATTGACGATGACATCCGAGTGGAATTACTAAACGGCGAACTGTATCCCATGAGCCCTATCAATTACCCCCATGCCCACTGCGTAAATGTGCTGACTAATTTTTTTACTCGAAATTCATCCGAGGATTATTGGATAGTAGTTCAAAACCCGATTTATCTCAATCAGAAAAGTCTGCCAGAACCAGACGTGGCTATTTATCTACAAAAGGATATCCAAAATAGAGACTATCACCCTACGGCTGACATAGCCCAATTGGTTATTGAAGTGGCAGATTCCACCTATAAAAAAGATCGGGAAAAGAAATTACCCCTCTACGCTGAAGGAGGCGTTATTGAGGTTTGGATTGTGAATTTAACAGAAAGGCGGGTAGAGGTTTATACACAACCTTCTGATAATCAGTATACTAAATCAGTTATTTATGATGAAGACCAAACACTACCTTCTTCATTTGACTTGCCGCTGGAAGTAAAAACATTGTTTTTGTCTGAGGAGAGCCTAAGAATGTAGTGAGATTCAATACCCATATTCTTCTAAGGCATCTTCGATATTCTTAATAAGTCCTTCTGCTTTGCGGTAAAAGTATATCAATTCATCAGTATCATCATTTTCATCTGCCCCGTGACTTGAGTTTTTTCTACGCCTACATTTATCTATCCTCACATGAATTGCCGATAACAAAGCTATGGGAACAGCACGCTTGATTCGGAAATGACTTACTTCCTTTTCATCTTTAAAATGTCTTTTGGTAGTTCTTTCCTGGTTTTTAAGATCTTTTAGTCTCGCAACTGCCTCATTTACTAGCTCTCCCCAGTAATCTATTCCTTGAGATTCAGTACTATTCTCTTTGAGAAACCATTGTTTGATTTCACTAACTGCCCATTTCATAGAGTCAGTAGGTCGCGATTGACTTTTTGTAGATATACCTGCGTCATGCGGATTATCCTGAGCTTCTTTCAGGAGATAGATAAGATCTGCGTATGATCTACTGTAAGGATTACGATTCATAATTCATCAATTGATAGCCAGTCAGTAATAATTTCTGCTTTATGTCCTTCCAGTTTAACCAATGTATCTAAGGCAAAGGTTGCTGCCGACAATTCCTTTATATCTAACCAATTGCCCCTCCATTCAAAGTCAGGTTGATAATCTTCTACATCACTAGCCTCTTCTTCCACTTTTCCTTCTGATTCTTCTGTGGTAGTGCCTTCTAATGAAAATCGCCGCTTGCCTTCAAATTTAAACACTGAAGCATTTCGATGGTCGCTCCTGCCATCAGCCGTATATTCTTCAACCCAATCAGCCGAAGCAGTCAATAATATTGCTTCTTTGGTTTCTCCCAAGCGGAGTGAGTTCCATCCGGTGATTTGGTCTTTCCATAATGCTACTGTTTTTCCTATCTCTGAGTTTGGGTCGTGGGTATCTTTGGATAGGTCACGAGATCGTTTTGCCATCCCGGCGGAAGTAAGGGTCAGTACTGCCGTTCCGGGGTCATCCGCCAATACACTGGCATACCTAGCCGACCATCGTTCTTTCAACTGAGGTCCATCAAACAGCAAAGCTACTAACAGAGTTGGTCCAACTCCTCTTATTACTTCCGAAACTGGTTCCAATTGGGCTAAATCCTCACAAATTAAAGGGCATAATGCTAACCAGCCATTAGGCACCAAAAAAGTAAGTCGTCGCTGGTCAATAGAGATGTTTTCGTACCATTCACGGGATGTGGAAAGCCTTCCTTCTAAACTATACTGCCGAATCTGGTTGCTGTCTAATTTCCAGCGATGATGTTTATGTTGAGCCAAATTATACCAACGGCTGGCAAAGTATGCGGCCAATCTCACCTGATTAAACTCTCCTTTATCCTCGCATCTTACCCCAGTGATTACCATCGGAACATGCTTAAGTTTTCCTTGCATTCGCTTTTTTCTTAGCTCCCCTAGTAAATAGTCATAGTCACTTTCTTTTTTGAGAGCTAACTCAGGGAACGCCAGAATATGAACTCTTCCTATTCCTTTGTCAATATTCTCAAGTAACTTTATCACTTGATCTAGCGTGGTTTCTGAGTCTTCTTTCTTGTACTTAAAATATCGGACCGGCTCAAAGCTTTCCCGTTCCAGCCGGAAATATTTAGCTTCTACTTCATAGGGATAGGGAACTGCTAAGATGTTGATTGTATTTTCTTCAATATTATCCCAGGGTAGTGTACGCCAGATAACCTCCACCTCAGTGGTATGATAGGTAACATGATGGGAGAAAGATCGCAAGCTAAGGCCAGACTGTGGAGTACGTAATTTAGGAATGACTACGCCATGATACTTAGAAACCGCCGAAAGCGTACCTCGAGACGTGAGCAATAAGTTAGCTAGATAATGCACAAAGGCAACTTCGGAAGAGGATGAATTCATCAACCCGAATCCTGAACAGGCTTCGTCAGCGATGACATGAATAGTAACTATTGCACTGCACAACGCTCGGGCTCGCTGATGAATTTCCTCATTCCCATTCTCTTCCTCTTCCGTTCTCAGCGCATTCAAATCATACACCGCTACTTTACCTGATAGTCGTTTCAGCTTTTCAATAGCATCGTAAAGAAGCGTATTATCAGTAAGAAAATTTGCAGAGATGGGTTTATGAGGTTCTTGCAACTGAGGATCAATATCTTTGATCCACGCAATGGCGCTATCCTCTATTGCACCTTGCTTATGCAAATTAGTAGTAAAGTTCTTGCTTAAAACATACCGATAGCAACCAGTTCGCTTCAAAATAGTAGAGGTCATCAAAAAAGTATCGGGAGGCCAGACAAACCAATCGTGGGGAAAATTCCAAGATGGCATAATACTCTTGATGACGTCTTCTACGGTCAGTCGGTCTTTAATAGCTCTTTCTTTAAGATTTTTTCCGTTTGCCATTGCGATTTGACTTGGTATTACTAAAGTTTAGAGTTTGACATTTAGACTGTAGTTGCTACTAAGCAAAGATGTTAACGTGTTGTAGCATACTGATAACTTTTTGTTACGCTTTTGACAACCACTTCTGCCCCTTCTCTTATAACAAATTCACTTAGACCTATTTCGCTCTTACTATTTCCCCAATCATAGGTATACCCTAACCTAGTCCAAGGATATCGCTTTACACTATAAGACGTATTCTTTTTTTCATTGTACCATTCTAAATACTTTTCGTTTAGTTGTAAATGAGAAGATTCACGTATCTCCAACTCACACTCACAATCAGAAATTTCAGGATCCGCACATGGCCGAAATAAATCCTGAGGGTAAACCCAGAATTCTACGAATTTGGGGTAATTAGTTTTTGGAGGAAGCCCGATTAGCTGCTCTAAACGTAATATTGTGTTGGCTGAGTCTAATTTGAGATTATTGCAGAACGACTTTAATTCCGGTGTAATCAATACCCAAGCATCTCGTGATAGTTTCATAGTTTTGCCTACTGAAGAAGAATCATACTTATAATAATCAGTCCAATGAGATACTAATATTCTTCCTAAGGAGTCTTTTACTAACTCATTATTATACGGGTTGATAGAAATTAAATCTTTTGATACCTCGTCAGGATCTGCATTTTTAGCATCTAAAACTGCTGCATTGTATCTCTCATTAAGATCGCCCTTTTCTATTCTGTATTTTGAAGGAACACACGATGCAACAATAATACTGACGAGTAGTATAGTTACGATGTTTTTATATAGTTGCCTCATCTGAGATAGGAAAGCAGAAAACATAGTTAAGTGTAGTTTCATTGTTCATAAATTTATTTCGTGATTAGACTTCTCTGATTTTGTGACTTATACCAATTTAGTATTAGTTGCCCTCACCCATCCTAAATAGCCTACTTTACCGTCGGGTGAGAGTGTTACTATAAATCGTCAAAAACACTGTTTACTTTAAAAAACCAAAAATTCCTGATTTTTTTCTTTTCTTGGTTCTTATTTCGCCTAGTTGTTTAGTCGATAGATTTAATAAAGGAATATCGACCAATACACTCAATGATAAGCGGTAATAGAAGTTGGCGACACTATTTGCTTCTTGAGCGGTGACTTCATGCAGCCTAGGACCCAGCTGATTTCCCAAAGAAATAGAAACGGGAGACTTGGGAAGCCCTAATATTAAGAAGGCACCGGGGGAAAAAATATCTTTCAGTTGAACCTGAGGAGCCGTCTCTGTACTATCGTCCTGGAAACGGAAGGACGTTAGAGCGCCAATATCAATCAATGAGAAGA
This sequence comes from Bacteroidota bacterium, assembly GCA_039198955.1. Classification (GTDB taxonomy): domain Bacteria; phylum Bacteroidota; class Bacteroidia; order Cytophagales; family Cyclobacteriaceae; genus Tunicatimonas. The sequence goes on from JBCCTI010000002.1 coordinate 78,360, forward strand.
ACAGAGAGAGTGAAGCACCTTTTCTTCCTAATTTTTCTGGAGCAATCCCCCACGAAAAAGCTACTCCTACTGGAGCCGCTAATCCGGTAGAAAAGTGAAAATTATTTTTGCCACTAATTGGAATATTCTCTGTTCCCGCATAGGGTCCAACAAACGCATTGATTGCCGCATTGAACTTACTTTCTCTTTTAATTCTAGAGCTTCCTGAAGGCAGTGCTACGGCTTCAATAGCCTTTTTTACTTCATCGCTGGTTTCGGCCTTAGTCATGATTGCCGCGAAGTTGCCGTATTTTACAAATGTATCGAGAATTTGTTGATGCTTGGTGCTCTCGGCATCCGATGCTTTCCTCAGTGTGTCGACGATTATGGTTTTATATACATTAGCTACCTCAACCACTGCGGAGGCGTATTGCTTTTGATTGACATCAAGGTATATGTTTCCAATACCCCTCATGGCTTTAAAGTATTTTTCAACCTCAAGGTCAAAAGATTTAGACGAACCAATAAATTGATTGTATTGCTTAGCATATTCAAAAAAGTTGAGGAAAGCATCGTATAATGCAAAATACTCTACATACGTAGGCTTCGTGTTTTCTCGCTGTTGGAGCTCTTTTATAATTTTAAAGGTTTGGTCAACAGCTTTACCTCGATTGATGAGTCCTGAAAGGTAAGGTTGGTAAGTTCTTTTTAAGGAATTAAAATTACTCTCCATCTTTCCGAGATATGTTGTCAATGCTGTATCACCGAAACTGATATTGTTCAACTTGGCCTGCTGATAAATTAACCCGAAATAGATTCTCAACAGAACATCATCTTTGAATAACACACTTAAAGAGTCCGCACTTAGCCAATATTGATCATCCTGTTTGGTTCGTAATGAGGCAGAGAAAAGATCAAAGGTTTGCAGTCCCGGAAATAAATTTGAATTTACCTGCTCAAGACTACCTTTGTCAGCTTCGTAACTGATATAATTGTGTATAGCTTCAGCCGGGTGTATACCTTGGTCTAACTCATGTATCACATAGAGAGCATCAGAGAGAATTGTCTTTAACGGCGGATACTTTTTAAAAAAGTCTGCCATAACAGGATCATTTACCAATTTCCGAATATTAGGAATGATGGTAATCATATCTTTTTGTAAAGATTCTCTGAGCAGATCCAGATAAGCAGCAAAATTATAAACCTCCTGATCTATGACGTTCAATGTCTGATAGGTAGTGGGAAAAAGAATTCGAATTTCTTCAAAATTGTCAAGATCGTTTTTAAAGCGCTCAAAAAAAGCAATGCTCAATTCTTCTTTGGTTCTTTCTACCAGAAACTTAGCCAGACCATCACCATACTTGGTGACATCAAGTCCTGCTACTGATGTAAAGATACTTCTTGTAGGCAATTGACGGTCGTCCTCACTACTTAATGAACTGTTATTACAAAAATCGATTAAGAAAACATTTTTTATACCATCACTATCGAGGTATTGATATAAATCCCCCATATTTTTAATGTCATCTCTTTTATCTTTCTCAATATAGTTTTTGAGTATTTCTATGTAGCCTGTTGGATCATTAGGAGGATTTCCACCGAATTTGCCAGTAGATTTTATGTAGCCTTTAAGTGCAATAGCATCGTAATATGCAATTTGAGCTTTGGAATGATAAGCCATTAAGAGAACAATGTTCAAAAAGAAGATAATTTTTTTCATAAATAATTAAATTAGATTGCGCTGAATACCTTATATGAATAGTTGTCTGCTTTGTAGGTATGTAGTAAGGAAGAAAATTTAGACATCAACTCAGTTTTACTTAAAGGCTTGAATGTGCCGTGTAATAATGCAAAGAGGCCTGCAACGTAGGGGCAGGCCATGCTAGTTCCTGTTCTTTCTTTATGCTGGTTATAAAGATCCGTAGAAGTAATTTTATATCCCGGAGCACAAATTTTCAGTTTTTGAGATCTAATAGTTTTCTCCCAAAGGAAAATCTCATCTATTTCATTTAGTCCAATTGCACCAACACTTATACATTCATTGTTTTCAGCGGGATAATCACCCATTTGACGATCTTTGTCATTGCCTATAGCAGCTACTATAATCGTTTTAGTTGACTTAGAGGCTAAAATCTTCTCAGATAATTCCACATCTTCCTCTCGTAATCCCCCAGATAGTGAGATAATATCTACTTTGTTGATATAATGATCTAATGCATTAAGTAATATTGAATTACTAATTCCATCAGAAACAAAGTGTGTTATTTTACCAATATGCAAGTTAGCCTTTGGTGCTACACCAAAAATATTATTCATACCTCTCGCAGCAATTATTCCTGCACAATGAGTACCGTGCCCACAATAGTCTTCTACATTTGTATCATCCTTTTCCAAGAAATTTTTGGTTGACACAACAGCGTGTTTAATGTTAAAGTGATTTTTGTCTACCCCTGTGTCTAAGATAGCAATATCAATATCTTCACCCATAGACTTCATCCAAAGGTGGTCAATTCCAAAGAGTCTAATTTGCTTAGGATAAACTGACGGATTGATTGTTGTTTTGGATTCTTTATGCACTATGTTTTGAAAACCATTTACGCCCCCACTCCACACATATCCATTGTTGTTTAGTTGAAGCCATACATCATTGTCTCTGTACCTATCTCCAGTGATAGAATCAACAATGTTAACCTCGTCACCTGGCTTATAGTAAGATGGGTTTTCGGCATTCACTCTTGGTGCTCCAGTCCGTAAATTGAGATATGTATTAACGATTCCTTTCATTTATCCCTCACGGTATGGTGGTGGAACGGTAGTGGTTGTTGTCAAAGAATTGCTGCTGCTTGGAGGTGGTTGGCTCTTCGCTTGTGGAGTGCTTCGTAGCTGGACAAGTTTATTTAACAAATCAAACCAGAATGGCGCCCCTAGTGTAATCGCTAGTGCGGTGAGAATATATCCCCAAAAGCTCTCTTTGAAAACCTCCCAGCGGTATTCCCATTTATGGAAGTATACATACTCGCTGGTGCCTTCGCTATTAGTATACAGTACCTCTTGCACCTTCGCCAGATCATTTCCTTTGGGTATTTCAACATAATAATAGGCAGTATCTTCGTCTAAATCCGGTAGGTGAAGGCGATTTCCCAGTTCATCATCCTTTAATAACGAATCGTAAGATTGAGTTTCTAGTGAGTCCGGTAACGTCCACCCTAGACCGAGGATTTGATTAGCTTCCTCTACATCCTGCTGAAGTTCTTTCTTAACTGCTAGTAGAGAATCCAGTTTGTCTTGAATAACTTCGGCATCGGCGCTGTCTAACTGTTCTCCAGTACTCACCGTTACCGGATTGTTTTCTACGTAAGCAGTAGCCAGAGCTACTAATTCCGCCCGCGCGTCATCATCCTTAGAGAGAATATCCACGATAGTAATCGTGCTGGCATTAAACACTACCGCTAACCCAAAACCAATCAACAGAAGAATGATTTGTACTTTTCGTTTGTACCATCCTGTAGAACGACTCATATTTTCCTCGAACCACTGCTCCAGCAAGTAACGGAATTTAACTAAATCGTTTTGGGCATCATTCAGGAAGGAAACAATAAGCTCCTTTGTTTTCGGATTCAATAGTAGTTTATCTTTTGCGACTTTTTCCAACAGATAATAAGCTCTTCCTATATCCTTTTCTTCTACCGATGTTTTTATCGTATTCCAATCTTCTTCAGTAATTCCGTTTTCTCCTGAATTGCCGGTAGAAATATTGTTATGCTTAAGAGTATATTGTACTCTTTCTACTTCCGTACTACCCTGCCCTTTATCTTTTAATATATCTAATATTACCTTAGAAAAAGCTTCGCGAGTTAAATAGTCAGGTTTTGAAAAGAACTTATTCTCTGATAGATGATCAATCAGCGGATGATCATAAAAGGCGCGCAACATCCGTCCCTCTCTCTGCTTATAAAAGAACAGTTTGATCGTATTGATGATGCCTACAATAAATGCCTCTGCTTTGAATCTGGTTTTTTCGCTCTCTCCTTCCAACATCCGATAGATAGCCTGTTCTAAGTTCCGTGCCCGCAGACCAATAGAAACCGCAATAATCTCACTGAGAATGGTAGCAAGCAGGCTATAAATCAGATAAATGAATACTAAACCAATGACTACATCAAGTGCAACTGACCCGAACATAAGCGCTATATAGTTAAAGTAGCAGTTGGTACATTAGTTGATACAACAAAATCCCGTTCATGCAGCAGGGTATAAGTAAAGGAATTACCAAAGATACTGGCACCTCGGTCGCAAATATCTAATAGTTGCTGAAACTGAAATGGGTCACAGACCACCTGGCAACCCGCGCTCCACTTGTCTACATTAATGGAGGCTCTGAATTGAGAAGCTCGGTGCAGGTTAATACCAAATATCCCGGTGTCTTCTACTCCCGACGATAAGTCGAGCCGATTATCGCGGTTATAGTCACGGATTACGGTAACTGGCTTTTTTTGTACTAAGGCTTTGTAGCGTCGGTGAAGCCCCAGTTCAAACATTCCGGGGTACTGTCCTTCCTTCAGAATAGCCGTACCCAATGGATTAATGGGTGCCCCCAAGTAAAACAAACCAGGGTCGGTAGTAGCCGGGAAGAGATTGAGAATCCACTGGCGGTGCATCATGTAGAATACCGCAATCCAGTCGTCAAAAGTGTAGGGAATGAGACTGTTACTACGGATGCCCACGATATTGATATCGAAGGGCTTCTCTAGATTACGGTAAACACGATACCCTCTCTGGCTCATCACAGCCAGTATACCATCTAGGGTAGGGATGAAACTTTGTGGCATGGTAGTGTAGTAAAGACAATAAGCGACACGTCCCAAATTGACATTTGGGCACTAATAGTATTCAGAAATCAGTCTAGAAGGTGGCACCAGAACAGCGAAGGCTAACTACAGTCAGATCAGGGGTGGAACCTTAATAATATTTGTTATTACTAACGTCTCGGGGATAAAAGTAGTAAAAAAAAAATTCTTTTGCAAAATTTTTTACAATTTTTATTTAAATATTACATCATTAATTTGGTCAATGTATCAATCTAGTCAATAATCCTAATAAAAAGTAGCTGTTCTCAACAGCAGTATATCACACCAAACACACCATATCTCTCATATCCACCATCCATTTTCTTACAAAATAGATACAGGCCTTGAAGAGACAAGAAAAGTGATTTTTGGCTAATTCAGGTTTGTATCAAACAAAAAGAGAGCCCCGCAGGACTCTCTAAATGCATTTATCGGGAAGTAGAAGAACTCAATCTAGAATGAAGGGATAATCTTCTTGCATATACACATCTTGCAGGGCCTCTTCAGCGGGTGGGAAAGGGGATTCGTCGGCGAACTTGATGGATTCTTCTACCTGATCTTTCACTTTCTTTTCAATAGCCTTTAACTCTTCTTCGCTGGCGTATTCCTTTTCCAGAATAGCATGCATACACTGCACAATCGGATCTTGCTCCTTGTACCCTTCTAACTCCTCCTTAGTACGATACTTAGCCGGGTCGGAGATAGAGTGCCCTTTGTAGCGGTAGGTGCGGAATTCCAGTAACGTTGGGCCATCACCTTTGCGGGCGCGTTCCGCAGCTTCTTCCACCGCAATATGTACGTTCTCCACGTTCATGGCATCTACCGGGAAAGACGGCATATCGTAGGCTTCGCCCAGCGTGTACAGTTCGCGTACATTACTGGTTCGGGCTACCGAGGTACCCATCGCATAGCCATTGTTCTCAATGATGAAAATGACCGGAAGTTTCATGGTCATCGCCATATTTAAGGTCTCGTGGAAAGAACCCTGACGTACCGCTCCGTCGCCCATCATGGTAGCGCACACATTATCAGTACCTTTGTATTGCTCGGCAAAAGCAATTCCGGCTCCCAGTGGAATTTGTCCCCCCACAATACCGTGACCACCGTAGAAATTGCGTTCTTTATCAAACATGTGCATCGAGCCGCCTTTGCCCTTAGAAACCCCGGTTTGCTTGGCAAATAACTCGGCCATTACCTTTTTGGGATCGGTACCCAACGCCAATGGGTGGGCGTGGTCGCGATAGGCGGTAATATAGCTATCGTCCTCCCGTAGGGCCGAAACCAATCCGGCAGCGCAGGCTTCCTGACCAATGTAGAGGTGGCAGAACCCGCGAATCTTCTGACGACCGTACTGCTGACCGGCTTTTTCCTCAAAGCGGCGCATCAGGTACATGGTTTCGTACCACCACATATAGGTTTCTTTAGAAAACTCGCGCTGGTTCGATGATTTTTTTGTTTTTTTCTGGGTCTTTTCTTTGGTACTAACTGCCATAATCACTTGCTTAGAAAAAGTCTACAGGAAAGTAACGTAGCGAAGGATATTCCTGTTCAGATTAAAAGTGTCTTATATTGGTTTTACCCGAATACCTACGTTGGCGCAAATTAATACAAAAACACGAAGAATGAAGGCATGAGGCTGGAAAAAATCCATTTGTTGAACTTCAAGAACTACGAAGAGCTTTCGCTGGAATTCTCACCGCAGATCAACTGTATTTTGGGTGAAAATGGCAGTGGGAAGACAAACTTACTGGATGCTATTTACTACCTATCGGTTACCAAAAGTGCGTTTAGTAGCACCGAACAGCAAAATGTGCGGCACGATGCCCCTTACCTACTGACGAAGGGCGAGTTTTGCAAGCAGAATCAAAATTATACCGTCAGTTGCAGTTGGCAGCGAGGACAAAAAAAGCAGGTAAAAAACAGCCGTATTCCTTACGAGAAGCTCAGCGAACATATCGGGCATTTTCCGGTGGTGCTGATCTCACCCGATGATACCGACCTGATTCGGGGGGCGAGTGAACTACGCCGCCGTTTTTTCGACGGAATACTATCCCAGATTTACGCCGATTATTTAACTGACCTCATTCGCTACAATCATACACTCAAGCAACGTAATGCCTTACTGAAGCAGTTTGCCGAACGTAACACTTACAATGCAGATTTGCTGGATTCGTACAGTAATCAATTGCTGGATGTGGGGCAACGGCTCTACCAGAAACGATCCGAGTTCTTAGAGACATTTATTCCGCACTTTGGGCGGCACTACGCCAACCTCTCAGGACAAAAAGAGGATGTTAGTATTCAATACGCTTCCCATTTTTCAGAAGAAAGCTACCGCTCTATTTTCTTTAATGCCTACCGCAAAGACCTGGTTCTCCAGCGCACTACACAAGGCGTTCATCGCGATGATTATGATTTTCGGATTAATGATCATCCAACCAAACGCTACGGATCACAGGGACAGCAAAAATCCTTTGTTATTGCTCTCAAGCTAGCTCAGTTTGACGTGCTGCGGGAAGAAAAACAGCTTAAACCCATTTTACTGCTTGATGATATTTTTGATAAGCTGGACGATTTTCGCATTGGTAAACTCACCGAGATGGTAGTAGCCCACTCGTTTGGGCAGTTATTTGTTACCGATGCCCGACCGGAGCGCACTCGTAGTATCTTTGGAAATATTGAGGGTGAAAAGAAATACTTCACCATTCACCGGGGCGAGGTCACTGAAATATTAACTGAAGGCGAAGAAGATCAGCCAGACCAGCACCAGAATGGGCAGCAAGATCGGCAGCGAGAACCGGATAATGTAACCGAAGAATGAGGGCATACGAATACCCACCTGCTCGGCGATGGATTTTACCATAAAGTTAGGGCCATTGCCAATGTAGCTCATCGCCCCGAAGAACACCGCCGCTACCGAAATCGCCGTCAGGTACTTGATACTATCAGTGTAAGCCCCCTCAGAAAAAGCCAGCACCTCCTGTGGATCGTTCACACTGGCTCCTACCGAGGCCATGGCCGCCGCTAGGAAGTTCAAATAGGTGGGGGCATTATCTAAGAAACCCGATAAAATACCCGTGCCCCAGTAGAGTGTGTTGTGAGTAATTAGCTCGCGCCCGCTATCCGATTTGGCAAAATCGCCCACCAATTCCAGGGCGGGCATCATCGTTCCAAAAATCCCGATAAAGATAAAGGCCACCTCGCGGATTGGCTCAAAGCTAAACTCATTGCCGTTAATAGCCTCCTTCTTAGCCAGTCGGAAGGAAAGGAAAGCCACGGCAAACATAATTAGCTCACGTACAAAAGAAAATTTGGTACCGTGGTAGTTGATGTGGGGTAACCAATCAATTTTGTTGGGGTCAACAAAAACCGCCCCAATTACTAACGCCAGCCAAACGAAGTTTCGCTTCCCCACAATGCTAATCGCCCCCGAATGCGACGACTTGGCTTCTTCGCCGTTATTAGTGGTTCGGTTACGTTTATCCAAAATGAAAAATATGGCTACCAGTACCGATAAAGCAAATACCCATTCTAAAATCACGTGAGAGATAGTCCAAAAGAAGGGTACACCCCGCAAAAAACCCAGAAACAAGGGAGGATCGCCAATAGGTGTCAGGGCTCCACCCACATTACTCACCATAAAAATGAAGAAAATAATATGGTACGAACGAATGCGGTGCTGATTGAGCCGGATGTAGGGACGAATCAGTAGCATAGACGCCCCCGTAGTCCCGATCAGGTTGGAAATAACCGAGCCAATCATTAGAATGGTAGAATTGATAATCGGGGTGGCCTTCCGGTCAATCTTGATCAAAATGCCCCCGGAAGCAATAAACAGCGATGAAAGCAGGGCGATAAATTGCAAATACTCGAACAGGGCATGAACTGGCTCCCCGGTATTTCCCAAAACGAAAATGTAGTACGAAACTACAATCACCGCCAATAGCACCGCCAGAATAGGGTAATTCTTATGCCAGAAGTGCTCGTAGAAAAGCGGTCCGGTAGCAATCATCAGCAACAGCAATACAAACGGAGTAACTGTCCAAGGCGGAGCCGGAGAGTGCTCTTCCTCATGGCCACCTTCGTGCGATTCGCCCTGCTCCCCAGCGTGGCCTTCAGAATGCTCGCCTTGATGTTGGGCTTCTAGCGCGGTTACTACCTTGCCCTCTTCATATTCTTCCTCTTGATGTTGGGTAAGTTGAACGGGAGTTTCTTGGTTGAGGGCTACTGAATACGTTGGATTACAAACTGAGCAAAGAAGTATTGAGGAGAATATAGTGATAAGCAGCAATCGCTTCATTGATACAAGTTAATTACGGTCGGTAGTTGATCTCTTACACACGGGGCTTTTGAAAACTCACGTACTGCCGTAATTTTTTGCGCCAGCCAGTGTTTTGCCTAAAAATGTCTTAGTTTGCAACATGCTATTAGCACCTCGAATAACGTAAAAAAATAGGTGATAGCAAATTACCAAAGTAAGCGGGAAAGACAAAACCCTTAGAATATTTTCATGGATTTAGCCATTGATATTGGTAATACTACCGCCAAGGTGGGTTGGTTTAGGCAAAACCAGTTAGAGGACGTTCAATCCGCCCTTAACCCCGAAGAACTGGCAGCATACATTCAGAGACGACCACCTGCCCGGGCTATTCTGTCTTCAGTAGCCAGCACCATCACTCCGTGGCAGAAGGTTATCCCCGCTAACTGTCCCACCAAGGTCTTAAGCAGCACTACTCCCCTACCTTTTCAAAGCGACTATCGTACCCCTACTACTTTGGGTACTGACCGTATTGCTGCGGTTGCCGGGGCCCAAACCCACTTCCCACATCGCAATGTGCTGGTAATTGATGCCGGAACCTGCGTTACTTACGATCTGCTGACCGAACAAGGCCTCTATTTAGGCGGCATGATTTCACCCGGTTTGCAAATGCGTTGGCGGGCTATGCACACTTTTACCGCTCGTCTGCCGTTAGTAGCAGTAGATTCGCCCGAGGCTGCCAGAAAAACCTCCCTGATCGGGAAAAGTACTGAAGAAAGCCTGAAAAGCGGGGGATTAATGGGAATGGCCGCGGAAATCGATCAAATAATTCGGAGGTATGCCGACAAATTTGCAGCTTTGCAAGTCGTAACCTGCGGCGGCGACATGAAATATCTTCAGCCGTGGGTTCTTGCGGAACACGCGTATGTTCCTGAACTAGTATTGATAGGATTAAACAGTATAATGCAACATGAGGGTTTGTGATATTGCCCCGAGGGCTTTTTGGTTAGTAGGCTTGCTCAGCTTAGCTATTTCGGCTGAAGCACAAATTGGTGTTACCCCTTACTCATCGCAAGGGCTAGGTAACCTGATTCGTCCTACCCTAGTACACAACCAAGGCATGGGGGGTATTGGCATCGGCAGTGGTAATGCCTTGTTTATCAACTACACTAATGCATCTTTTCTTTACAAAAACAATCTTTCTTCTTTCGATGTGGCCTTTGGCGTTGAACAAAATATCTTACAACGCGAAGGCGAAACCGTTACCCAAACTAACGGGGGGTTACGCTACGGCGTTTTTTCGTTTCCAGTAGCCCCTAACCGTCCGGGAGTTCCTAACCGTTGGACGATGAGCTTTGGAGTAGCCCCGTTTAGTGTAGTTGATTACCGCATTGAAGAAGATATTACTATTGAAGGCAGTGCCGATGAAGGGATTCAGATTGTAGAGGGTGAAGGCGGACTAAATGCCGTTTCTTTCTCCAATGGAATCAGAATAGTAGGTAATTTAGGGGTCGGGTTACGGGTGAGCTATCTGTTTGGCCCCGTTTCTGAAACTCGGGCAGTGTTACTCAACGATCCCCAGGCCCAGCTTACCGAGTTAGAAGATCAAATCTACTACTCCGACCTACTTCTGGAGCCTAGTGTGTCCTACGGTCTTAAGTTGGGCGAACAGACCCTACTAAACTTAGGAGTCACCTACCAGCCCGAAACGCAGGTGCGGGCTACCCGTGAAGTAACTCTTAGTACGATACCGTCCCGTAACCCCCAGTTTACCCAAAGTGAGATCATTGATACTGGGGAAAGTGAACGTAATGTCACCTTACCCGCGCGTTTGGGTGTGGGGCTTTCGGTAGAAAAATCACTAAAATATCTGATAGGTGTAGATTTTTTGACCCAACCGTGGGAAGATTACCGCTCCTTTAGTGGTACGAACGACGGAATGCGAAATAGTTATGAGCTGATGGTAGGCGGGCAATTAATTCCTAATATTACCTCTATCAACAGTTACTTAGCCCGTATGGCGTATCGGCTTGGCTTCTTCTACCGCAACACCCCATTTGTAGTAAATGACCGCCAAATTACCGATTTTGGCCTAAATATCGGCTTTTCCTTACCCATGAGTAACCTTTCTAGTACCAATATTGCCTTAGAAGCAGGTAACCGGGGCACTCTAGATGCCGGGCTCATCCGGGAAAATTACTTTAAGGTTTCGGCGGGAATTACCTTTAATGACCGCTGGTTTAACCGTCGTAAATTTGACTGATATTTTCCACCATATTTCACCAACTTTTTAGCGTACAAGTGGTTACCTTTCCAAAATCGCTGATTTTTAAACATAATTCTGGTATCAAACTTGTAATTCTATTGGATAGTCGAAAGCTATTTTTCAACAAATTTGTCGATTCGTTTTTTCGATATTTTACAAAAATTGTGTTATATTTATGTTTCATTTAAATTCTAAAGCTTACGTTGCCATATTTGCAACAAATTAGAATTGTTTTTGAATGAGATATTATCACCCGCTTATTGCAATATTTAAATATATAGTTTAATCAAAAAGAATATTATGAAATACAGAGCTTATCCCACTGCTTTTTGGCTGGTATTGTTTCTACTCATTGCGACTTCAGGGTTGAAAGCACAAAACTTCAACTGGCCGGAAGATAAATCGACTGCCCAAACGAATTTTGTATTGTACACTGATGCTAAAAAGCAAAAGAATTACGAGGCAGCCGTAGAGCCAATGACGTGGCTTCACGAGAATGCTCCCGACCTTAACCCTAGAATATATATCGATGGAGCGGATATCTACGAAGAGTTAGCAGATAAAGAGTCTGATGCTGCCAAGAAGACTGAATACATCGATAAAGCCTTGGAAATGTACGATCTTCGCCTGCAGTACTTTAGTGACGAAAATGAGGCTGATATTGCAAACCGCAAGGCAAACACGGCTTTCAAACTCCTCTACAAGAAGCCTAGCGAGTACAACCGACTGATGGGGCTATTCACTGAGGCAATGGATAAGAGCAACGATGATCTGGTGTACTATAATATTGTGCCATTTATGTCAGTGCTCAAGACCCTCTACGAGAAGGGTGAGATCGATGATGAGCAGTTACTAGGGATGTACGACCGTCTGGGTCAGATGGTGGAGAAGCAGGTAGCGGCTGGTGGAAAATATACTTCTAAGTACCAGGAAGCGGGAGAAAATATGGACAGCATTTTTGCTAGCTTCTTCACTATGAGTTGTGATCAGATTCTCGAGAAACTGATGCCTAAGCTAGAAGAAAATCCAGACGATGTAGACCTGGCTAAGCGGGTTATTTCCCTATCACTAGCTTCTTCTTGCACCGACCAAGATTTTTTCATGACCGCCGCTGAAACCTTATTCCAGAACGGTGAAGAAGACCCTGGTTTGGCCAAAGCATTAGGTACCCGGGCAATGGTGGCCGAAGATTATGACAAGGCCAAAGAGTGGTTTAATAAGGTGCTAGAGATTTCATCTAGTGATGAGCAGAAGGCTGATGTTATCATGGATTTAGGAATCATTGCTCTTAAGGAAGGGCAAAGAACCTCGGCCCGCAAGTATTTTCTGCAAGCGGCCAATACGGACAGTGGGTTGGCCGAGAAAGCCTACAACTCAATCGGTAACATGTATATGCAGAGTTACGAACAGTGCAAAGGAGGAGAAGATGTAGTACAAGACCGAGCTGTGTTTATCGCCGCGTACGAGAAGTACCGCAAGGCAGGAAACACTGCTCAGATGGCTAATGCTAAGGAGCAATTCCCTTCTAAAGAAGAAGTGTTCACTTACAACAAGGAAGTGGGTGATCAAATTACTGTCGGATGCTGGGTCAACGAAACTGTGACTATTCGGACGCGCGACTAAATCTCATTACCTGAAATATAGGCCATTTCTTGTGAGCAGCGGGGATACTGCAACAGGAAATGGCTTTTTTTCGTCAAGAAGGATAGCGAAATTTGCATCGTATCTTTGCCATGAGTAACTATTTTCCCGTATTTTTATTAGTCTTGGTTGGTAGCTTCTGGGCGTGTGACGATGATAATCAGAATGCTGACGACTTTAAAGAATACGAGGGGCCAGTGATGGAAGCCACCAATACCGAAATACTCTACAGCGACTCAGCCCAGATGCGAATTAAGCTACAAGCCCAACGACAGTTAACCTACAGTAATGAAGATCAAGATTTCCCCGAAGGCATTTACATAGAGTTCTTTAATGAAGAAGGGGTTAAAAGCACCTCAATTAAGGCTAACCAGGGCTATTTCAACAAAGAAGAAAACAAGTATACGGCTACTGGCGAAGTAGTAGTGAAAAACCTGGAAACCGGCGAGAAGCTAGAGACGGAAGTATTGCATTGGGAGCGTAATGAAAAGAGCATTAATACCGATCGCTACGTAGAAATTGAGTCGGACGGAGAGCTATTGATGGGCGAAGGCCTGGAGGCGAAAGAAGACTTTTCTTCCTACGAAATTCTTAAACCTACGGGTGTATTTTCGTTAGAGTAGTAGTATGCAGTTGGTTGATATCATCATTTTTTCGCTTTGTGTGGGTGTATTCATTATTGGAGTATACGAAACAATGACGGTGGGTCTGGGCTATTCTTACTGGCTTTTTATGGCGTCAGTAGGACTACTGCTGTGGTTCAACTATCGTCGGAAAAATAGGGAATGAGTTGGAAGCGGGAAGTTGAAAGACCGAAAGGGGGAAGAGGGAAGCAAGAATAGATAAGAAATATGAAATCAGAAAGGAGAAAAGAAGTTAGAAATTAGAAGACAAAAGCGTGACACGGGGAGTTAAAAGTGAAATGCATGTATAATCAACTCCAAACACCTGGCTCCCAGCCCCCAGCCAATTCCGTAAGGCGTATCCCACAATTTAACCATTCTATGATTCTGTGAGTATTCTCGGTATCGTATTTATCTGTTTACTCTTTTCTGCCCTGTTCTCGGGTATAGAGATTGCCTTTATCTCAGCAGACAAGCTCCGTATAGAGTTGGCTGCTCAGCAAGGTTCACTCTCCGGACGCATCCTTTCGTACTTCACTCAGCATACCACCCGCTTTATCGGCACTACGCTGGTTGGTAATAATCTTGCCTTAGTGCTTTATTCGTTTTTTATCGCCACATTTCTGGAGCCTCTATTGACCAATTACCTTCCAGAATTTCTCAATAACGATGTAGTAGTTTTACTCATCCAAACCGTAATTGCCACTTTTATTGTACTAATTGTAGCGGAGTTCACTCCCAAAAGCGTCTTCCTAATTGATCCTAATGGCCTTTTATCGCTGCTGGTTTTGCCATTTTCCGTCATCTACGTACTTCTATTTATTCCAGTTTGGATTATCGACAAGGTTTCTCAATTCATTATTATTCGCCTGCTGGGCTTTGAGTACCGCAATGATAAGCCAGTATTTGGCCTAACCGATTTGAATAATTACGTTAAAAATACCCTCAGTGAATCTATTCAGGAGGAACAGGTTGCAGACAATGGACCTAAGATCAACGCCAAAATTTTTACCAACGCCCTCGAGTTTAAAACCGTGAAGGTACGGGAGTGTCTTATTCCTCGCACAGAAGTAACGGCCGTAGACGTAGAAGACGACATAGAAGAACTTAAAGAAGCTTTTATTGAAAGTGGACACTCTAAAATTCTGGTCTATCAAGAAACGATTGACAATGTAATTGGCTACTGTCACTCGCTGGAACTGTTCAAAAAGCCTAGCAGCATTCAACAAATTCTCACCCCCATCATCATTGTGCCCGAAACCATTCCAGCCAATGAGTTGATGATCCAATTTATTACTGAGCATAAAAGTCTGGCTCTGGTCGTAGACGAGTTTGGCGGAACCGCCGGCATTGTGAGTATGGAAGATATTATTGAGGAAATCTTTGGGGAAATTCAGGACGAGCACGACGACGAAGATTGGGTAGAACTTAAGATTGATGAAGATAACTATCTGATTAGCGCCCGGCACGAGATAGATTACCTAAATGAAAAATACAATTGGAACTTGCCCGAGGGCGATTACGATACCCTCGGCGGACATATCCTGAGCCTTACCGGGGAAATTCCCGAGAAAGGGGATATAATTCCAGCCGACAGTCATACCTTTACTATTATGTCGATGAGCGATAATCGTATCGATAACGTGAAAGTGACTATCCCACCTAAAAAAGCTTCTGAGTAGTAAACTATTCTACCTTTGTTTTTGCTTCGCTAATGATGAGCCATGCGGAAGGTCACGAGGGTGTATGATAAAATATCAGAGAGACTTTGGAAGCTTCGGAAGTCTTTACTAGTGAATGCCAAACATGTGTATCTTTCCCCAAAACTCTAGAAGTCTTCACTATTAGCGAAATTGTTATGCACCCAGTCACAAAAATTTCTGAGTAAATTATCTGAAATTTTTATCTTTGCGGTTCGTTAAAAACGAATACAAAATAATACCCTAAGACTATAACACTATAACACAGTAAGATATATGTCATTGATTGGAAAAATTCGGGAAAAAACCGCTTTGATTGTCGGAGCAGTTGCCATTGGTCTTACGCTATTTGTAGTAGGAGGCGATATACTTAGTAGCCAGGGCGGTCAGCTATTTGGTGATGCTAATACCACAGTAGGGGAAATTGCTGGACAGGAGGTTTCCCGGGAGGAGTATCAGCAGGCTATTAATGAACAAAAAGCCAATTACACCCTGCGTACCCAGCAACAGCCCTCTGAGCGGGAGATGGTCTCAATTCGCCAGCAGGCCTGGAACAAGCTCATTGCCGAAAAAGCCTTTGGTCAGCAATTTGGAAAGTTGGGCATAAAAGTTACTGAACGGGAGCTGATTGACATGGTGCAGGGAAACAACATTGACCCCGGAATTCGCCAGTCATTTACTGATCCCAATACTGGGGAATTTGACCGCGATCGGTTACTGAACTATCTGCAGGCCCTTCCGCAGTTACCTCCAGAACAGCAAATATCGTGGCAGCTTTACGAGCAAAATCTGGGCGAAGCCCGGGAGCGTCTAAAATATGACAACTTGCTGATTGCAGGCAACTATGTGACTCAGGAAGAAGCCAAGCGTCAGTATCAAGCAGAAAATAAGATAGCTGAAGTAGAATATCTGTACATTCCCTTCTACGCGGTAAGCGACTCAGTCGTCAGCGTAACCGATGCTGAATTGAGCAGTTACCTGGATAAGCATGAGGAAGAATACGAAGTTGAGGCAAGCCGTACTTTGCAATACGTCCGCTTTCCGGTTACTCCTTCAGATATTGACATAGAAGACTTTGAGGCTGAACTGGAAGAAGTTAAGCTTGACTTTAATGAAGCCACCAACGACTCTACTTTCGCGGTGATTAATACCGACGCGGTTAGTAACCCTCCTTATCAGACCTTTAACCCGAGCAACCTGCCCCAAAGTTTACAGGATAGTGCGGCTACTTTAGATGAGGGCACCGTTTACGGGCCATTCAATGAAGGCGAATTATACACTCTGTATAAAGTATCTGAAAAATATGAGGATACACTTTCTTACGCCCGCGCCAGCCATATCTTAATTAAGACTGATGATTCCCGCACTGAGGCGGAAGCCCGTCGCGAAGCTCAAGGTATACTAAACCAACTGCGGAGCGGGGCTGATTTCGCTGAACTGGCCCGCGAAAAAAGTGAAGACGGCTCGTCAGCCCAGGGTGGCGATCTGGGTTGGTTCTCCACCGGCCGGATGGTGGCCCCCTTTGAAGAGGCTGTGTTTGGACAAAGCCAGCCTGGACTCATCCGTCGGTTGATTGAAACGGAATATGGCTTCCACATTATTAATGTCACCGAGGTAGCTACCAACCAAGCGTATAAAGTAGCAGTGGTAGAATTAGAACTGTACCCCAGTGACCAAACCCGCAATGAAGCCTTCCGGGAGGCTGACCTATTCGCCAGCCAGATTGATAACCTCACCAGCTTTACTAGTCAGGCTAAACAAGATTCGTTGGACGTGCAATTAGCTGAAGATATCCAGAAGAACGCTCAGACGATCACTGGTTTGACTGGTGCCCGCCAGGTGGTGCAGTGGGCCTTCCGGGATGCCTCGGTAGGGGATATTTCGGAAGTATATGATCTGGAAGATGCCTACGCAGTAGTCGTACTCACTGGAAAAACCGAAGACGGAACGGCTACCCTCGCTGATGTACGTCCGGAAATTGAAGCCAAAGTAAAAGCCAAGAAAAAGGGAGAAGTAATTGTAGAAAAGCTTAATAGCATCTCGGGCAGTTTACAGGAAATAGCTAATGCTTACGGCACTGATGCCAACGTTTACTCTAGTAGCGATTTAAAACTTAGTTCTAATACTTTACCCAATGTTGGTTTCGCCCCAGAAGCCGTAGGGCAAGCTTTTGCTATGGAAGCGGGAGAAGTTTCTAAACCAATCACTACCGAAAATGGTGTAGTCATTATCAAGCTGGACGCGTTGACTGATGCGCCCGAAATTGCCGACTACGCTACGTATAAGGATCAGCTTCAGCAGCAGCGCCGCTCGAGGGCTGCCTTCAATGTTGCCGAGGCCGTACAAGATTTTGCTGATATCGAAGATCAGCGTTATAAGTTTTACTGATCGTTCAGCCGAGCTTACTAGTATTGGAAGCGAAAGAAAATTCCTTTCGCTTTTTTTAGTACTTCCCTACACCGAAACCTTCTCTTCGGGTTGCTCGACCGGGGTTAATTTCAGCACAATGGGCGGTTCAATCAGATGGGCCTGGGGTAGTTTGCCCGAAAAAACAAATGGTTTCTTCCTCTCCCAGTCCTTTTGCACCTGCTTTATCCCAATGGGATATAATGTAAGTTGAGTGGGAGTAAGATGAAACCGCAGAAAATTCTTGTAGTCTTCTTCGTGCAATGAGGAAAAAGCTTCATTATCGTGAATGCCTAGCAGTAAGTTGCTCATCGCCAGATAAAGCCCTACCAAAATCCCCCCGCTGATACTCCCTAGCACTGACATTTCTATTGCAAACAAAACTACCTGGGAAACACTAATAACTTCTAACCCCAGATAGCGAATATTGATCGTCGCGAACGCCCAGATGAGTAAGCTACAAACTACCAGATGCAAGCTACCGTGCCAGGTGCCAATAATCCAGGTGTACTTTGACTTTCCCGCGTTTTCATCGGCAAACCAGGTAAATCCAGCTACCAGTAGTGTCCCCACAATCACGGCCAGCGGACTGCGAATCAGTACGTGGAAGAATGCATCGAAAGCTGACCAGACGCCAGTAGTCTCGCTTAACCGCTCTAGTAGGGAAAATGCCCCCCGACTGGCATCGGTTTCTATTACCCACGTAAGCAATAAGTAATACACGCCTAGGAAAAAGGCGAAGCTAGGGTTCAAATAAGGAAAGAGTATATTCTTGAACCCTAATTTTCGGGAGGTTTCCTTACTCGGAAATACGGCTTTTAAATCCAGCTCTTCATCTTCCACTTTTCTGAGGTGCTGATTGAGGTTATGGGTAGGGTGTAAAAAAGCACCGCCACCCCCTGCCGTAATCCGCTGCATGGTTTCTTGCCCACCTTCTATCTTGGCATAGCGGGAATAATGATGTAAATCACCCGAAAGCGTGGCCACCAGTTCCAGATGATTATCTGAAATAAAGCGTTCTTCAAAAAAGCGTAGCCGTTCGTAAGAGTCTTCCTGCCGATAACGATCTTTAAATACCCAACTGGGTTCGGCCGTGCAGAGAATCACCTTATCCCCCGGTTGCATGTATTGTTCAATAATATCGGAAAAGTAGTTTTTCTGGGGCTGGTCGATATCCGAGTTAAGCTGAATATCTATACCCCAAATCCAGTAACGGTGGGGTAGCTGCACCGCCCAATAGCTCCGTTTCTGGTAAGTCTGCCACTGTCCAATGTGTCGTTCCTGGCAAAATACCTTGAGAAAATTGGTTAGTCCATCGTACCAGTCGTGGTTTCCCGGAATAGCAAATAAAGCAGGCGAAGGTTGACTGTCATCCCGGGGAAGGGCGGCTATGTAAGGGCCTTTTAGCCGATTTTCGTACTCGTGCATCTCGGGAGTTGGGTACACTTGGTCGCCCCCCATAACTAGAATATCACCCCGCTGAGTGAACCTATCTCCGAAGGAAAGCTGGTTCTGGGCTAGTAGTTTAGCTACTGAATAGGTAGAGTTAAAGCCATCGCCCAAATCGGCTACGTAGTCGAACCAAAGTTCGTCAGCATTGCTAAAATCGTAGGGGTCGGAGCCACTCAAGGCAGCTTGCACTTCCCGGCGGTCGGAGTAATTGCCGAATATATACGAGAGTAAGGCTTTCATTCCGGTAAAAACTAACTGTTTTACCTGGTACCAGCCCACCATTTTCTGTGGAGTAAATTGCATAGTAAAAAATTCTATTTGGGTAACTTACAAAAACATGTAACAGTTGGCTATATCTAATCAATATTCCTCTGTAAGCTCAAAGTACCCCCTAAGTTAAAAGCTGATCTTCTGAAACCCAAAAAGTCTTTAATGGCGATAACCGAACATAATATATTTACAATCGTATTAGATAGTAATACTATCTTTTAATACTATGAGAATTATCGGTCTAATCTGCTTACTATTTCTGGTGAAGCCATCAGATACCAACGCTACTGAACTCAGTAGGTGGTCATCAGATAAAATTCAACCTACTAATGATTCATTAGACTACATTAACGATAAGTTATTTATTGGAATTTGCACAGTAGATGCCGATGTTGGTCATGCGTTTTGCTTAGATAATATGGATTTATCATCCAAACCACAAATTGGTACTGCGTTAGCAATGCAAGGGCTGAATCAAAACATTTCTAGTCTAAATCCGCAAACCCTACTGTTAGTGCAACCGCAGCGATCTCTTCAAGACTTTCAATATATACACTATTACCATGACGGTGATTCGGTAAAGGGCGGATTGAAGCTGCCACTA
Source organism: Bacteroidota bacterium (assembly GCA_039198955.1). Classification (GTDB taxonomy): domain Bacteria; phylum Bacteroidota; class Bacteroidia; order Cytophagales; family Cyclobacteriaceae; genus Tunicatimonas. Next base: position 98,406 of record JBCCTI010000002.1, read on the forward strand.
TTTTGGTAGCAATAAGTTAAAGATGCGGCTAAGCGGTGGTATTCTTTACCTTCCACGATTACGTTCCCATAACCCCTAAGCGTTTTATCAGCTTTTCCACGGTTAATCCTTGGACGATGATGGAGAATACCACCACAATGTAGGTGACGGTTAACAGATATTCCCGATTCATATCATTGGTGAGCGAAAGGGCCAGAGCAATAGAAATACCGCCCCTCAACCCACCCCAAGTCATAATCAAATCGGTGCGATTGACAAAATTCAGCTTATTTTTGAAAAAATAAATGGGCGCTTTGAGTACTAGATAACGGGATAGTAGCACAATTACTATGGCAATTCCCCCTGCAGTTAAATAGCTAGGCTCAAATGAGATAATGAGTAATTCCAAACCGATGAGCACGAAAAGAATAGCGTTTAAGAATACATCTACCAACTCCCAGAATCGGTCCAGGTAGGTTCGGGTAGTTTCCGACATCGCCGTTTCCCGGGCACTATTTCCAATGAATAATCCGGCTACCACTACCGCTAAAGGACCCGAAAAATGCAATCGGCTGGCGAGTAAGTAGCCGCCCATTACAATCGCCAGCGTAATCATTACCTCAGTTTCGTAGTCGTCAATACTACGGGTTAAGTGCAGCGTGATGTAACCGAGCGCCAGCCCTAGTGCCACGCCACCTAGCACTTCCTCGGCGAAAAGGAAGCCGATTTCCGAAGCGCTCACATTTTCTAAACCCCGCTCAGCAATATTGAACAAGGTGAGAAAAATCACTACTCCTACCCCATCGTTAAATAATGATTCACCCACAAACTTTACCTCCAGCTGCTTTGGTACCCCAATCTTCTTTAAGATTCCCAGCACGGCTATTGGGTCAGTCGGCGAAATAAGTGCTCCGAATAGCAAGCAATAGATATAACCAATCTCGTAGCCGACAACGTGATTAGAAACCCAGAAGAAAAGCGAACCTACCACAAAAGTAGAAGCCAGTACCCCAATAGTCGCAAAGATGATAATTGGAGCGGCTTGTTCCTTCAACCGTCCCCAATCGGTATGCAATGCTCCGGCAAACAATAAGAAACTGAGTAATATATCTAAAATGATGTTACTAAGATCAATACTGCCAATTAGATTCTCGGCGTATTCAGTTACCGAGGCATTAAACTGCCCGATCAACAAGACAATAATTGTTAGGATGATCGCCATAATCATCAGACCAATGGTAGCCGGCAAGCGAAAGAAGCGAACATTGATATAGGCAAAAAGTGAAGAAAGAACCACCAAAACGGTGATGATAGTAAAAATATCCATAGGTGGATTCTTTGAATGGTTGTTTTACGACCGGAATTTATAATAAAAATCTGGCCAACCCCGCATCAGGCATTCAAATTATCAAAAATACTAAGTCAGCGATCAGAAGAGTTTGAGAAACAAAGGCCAGGATACCCACTTTATTTCGGTATTTATACCCCAACACTGAGGCAATTATTGTTAGTAATGGGATCACTAAGCCTGACAAGAATCTTAAAGAATAGATATTCTTGTCTGACGAAGTAGTTAAGCGGTAGCTATTAACCTCCTCAAATAAAAAAGATACTTGGTACTGAACCTCCTGATTCTCCTGCACGATTTGAGCAAATTCCTCGGAAACAGAAAAGCGGTGCTTAGTTGTGAATACCCTATACGAGTAATGATAGTTTCCACCAGCATTGTAATATCGCTGTAGCTCTTTTCTGATATCAATAACTTTATCGGTATAGGTTATACCTGGTAAGGAGAAGTCGAGTACAATTACTAATGCCAGAAGAATAAATAGGATATAAGAGAACTTAGTCTTTTCTAGACTGATTATCATCTGTCTTCTATATTTGAAAGAAGCCTAAAAAGTCGATATTATGCATCTTGTTGAGCAACCAGCAAAGTAAGCTCAGCATTTCTGGATATTCCTATCATAACAAATTTATTAGGATTAACTTTTGGACGCTTACTCAAGATTTCATACATCATGTTAGGTTCTTTTTCATTCTTTCAAAAACCTGCTAAGGCTAGCACAAACAATATTATCATCATCATAACCATGTTCTTTACCATCGTAAACGTAAACCTGATTAGTGCTATTGTTTCTACCGATTTCGCTCAATCGATTTTCTAAAGCTCTTGCGTGCCAGATAGTGGTTTTTTGATCCTCTGTGCCTTGATGAACTTCAAATGCGGAGAGATTATTTAAAAAGTAGTAAGGGGAGCTGGTAATGAGGCGTTTCCTGATTTCTTCGGGACTGGCTTTTGGAGTATAAAAAGCCCGGCTATAAGAATTACCGACTATTTCGTTATCTACCACATACTGGTCTAAAAATTTCGTGTGAGTCGAAGTGGCTATGATGTAATCAGTTTTGTTAGTTAGACCACCTATAATTAATGCGACAGTTGCGCCTCTACTGATGCCCTTTGCCAACGTTTTGACATTAGTAGCTTTGTTATACATCAATTTTACAGCTTCCAGAAATGCCACAGCATCTTCGGCTGCGCCCATCCAGACATCTCCGGCATATCCTTCGGAACGGAAACAAAAATCTTCCCCCCTTACTATATTGCCTCGGAAGGATGGCATGATCGAGATGTAGTCATCTAAAAGTTCACGACACTTTCCGCTCGACAAACGATTCATATCGCTTGTTTTCAACACATCGATTCCGGTTCCACCCCCCATAAGACCTAGCAAGATGGGGGCTTGGGAAATATTAATGCCTTTGGGAATGCGGATCAGGCCGTAGTGTTTCAGTCCATTAACCAAGTGAGATACAACCTTAAGTGAATCCCCGTTGGGTCGTACTTCGGAAAATTCGGTTTGTATTTGGCTGGGGGTGAAATCCTTTTCTCTCCATGCTGTCAAAATAGCATTCAACTCATTTTCAGTGGGTTCCTTAAGCAACTCTTCCAGCGCGATGCCCGGATCGGAATTAATCGGATAGGCAGTTGCATCCTCGTACCCCACGCAGCCATTTACTCCTACATCTACCAGATAACTAAAATTTCTATCCAAATGAATAAAGTATAAATCCAGGAGCATGAAGTATAGAACGAATACCGTAAAAAGGTAAAACTTGTTGGTGTACGATATTGATAGAGGTAGGATGAGGGCCGGCACAAATCCAAAAGTAATAATTGCACTGTTGAGACCTAGAGGCAGCATATGAGGGAAGTAGATTCTTGCCATTAAGAAAAATGTCATTGCTCCACTAAGGATCACCAGCGCCAAACTTTCAGCTTTGTTTTCTTTTGTACTCGAGAAAACCGTCATAACAAAGAATATCAAATAGCATAAGGCCAGAAACAGTAAACTGTAAGTAATAACCCAACCGGAAAAAGGAACTATCCCAGCCATGCCGAAAAGCCCTAAAGCCGAAATTCCGGCGACTATTGAAATTATAGTAGTTAGGAAGAGGCGTTTCTTGCGGCTATCGAGTTTACTTACTGCTCGAATGCTGCCCGCCAGAAAAAGAGAGACTAATAGTAGACCTGATGCTAAGTACACCGAGCTGAAGCTAGGCACATTGCCCAAAAAGGGCATATCTATCGAAACCCCAAAACCATGAATAAAAATCACGGCTAAAACAGGAATAGCCAATGTATAAAGCAGATTACGAAATCTCCATAATCTATCTTGCCCGATGGATTGGATAATTTGAATTACGAAAACAGTAAGGATTAGAGCAGAGGACACTAAAACAATGACAGCTCCGGACTGCATCCCAATTCCAACCGCCGAGAATAGTCCGATTACAAAAATGATGAGCGACAGGTTTATCAGCGCTAGCTTTATTTTCATGCTTTACGTTAGGTTTCGCAATTTGGAGATAATTGAATCTAACGATGGAGTAATGCTACTTGATTGCATTTTTATACATTCCAAAGAATAGAAAAGGCAGAAAACCGATACTAAAAAGCCCCACTCCTACTGCTAATAACATGGCTGCTCCCGGCCAGTGCATCAGTTTAAAAAACACGGATAGCCCAGTAATCAGTGCGCTGGCAAAACCAAGAATAATTTTCCACTTTACCGACATTGCTTTACCTACACTGGCCTTATAGCGATCGAGGGCAAACATGGGGAGAAAGATCATGGTAAAACCGAGAAACCCATAGGTGAATAAGTTACCGCCACCGGGCAAATGTAAAAGGGTCATCATCCAACCAATGCTGATACAAATAGAAGCAATCAGCCCAATAGAATACATAACTTGTTTCATAACTATTATTTTTGATGCGTTTAGTAAATACATGGTCTCCTCCTGAATTTCATCCAAACCGTTGGGGCTAATCCGCTTCCAGGCCTCACGATACGCCCGATCAAACGGATAGCCTTGCTCAAGTTCATCTTCCACCACACAGCAAAAGTGATCCAGTAAGTCATCCTTAACCATCTGAATTGACAAATTACTTCGCTCAATATCTCCTTGTATCTGCTCTAGATGTTCGTCACTTAGCATAGGCAGAAAGCTGCTTGGGTTGGGGGAAAACCAACTGCTGAATGGTTTGCATAAACTCCTTCAGCTCCTCAAACTGCAATTGCTTGGTGGTTTGTCCTTGTTTAGTGATGGAATAATACTTACGTACCCGCTTCCCGATATTCACAGTTTCTACCTCTACCAGACCATCTCTTAAAAGCTTATGTAATGCTGGATAAAGCGAGCCTTCTTTAATGAGAATTTTATCATCAGTTAAGTCTTTAACCTTCTGAGTAATTTCATAGCCGTACATTTTTCCGTGGTCAGCTAGTAATTTGAGGATAATTGTGGTCAGTGTGCCTTTTAGTAATTCAGTAGCGTTCATACTACAAATATATAAAGTTTTTAATGCATCAAAAATCTATGTATTTATTTTTTAATCGTCATCCAATACTCATTTGGTAATAATCTTATCACTATATTATTTTTACCGAGTGAAAAAGTGCCCCATCAGCACTTACTCAGTTGGTTTTTCCATCAGAACGAAATCGGTTCATGAAGCCAGAGAGTCAGACTGCCAATTATCAACAACCAAATAGTCTAAAAGACCGCCTGATAGAGGAACTTCAGAAAACGGATAATCCGCTGGTATTGAAACAAATACAAGCGGTGCTCGATGGAAAAGAAGTACTCGATCAAATCGGCCATCTACCCCTGATTCAAAAGCTCATCCAGGAAAGGGAAAGTGAAGATCACGAAGTTTGTACTCAGGTAAATCTAGGGAAGAGCAATCAGCTAGCCCGCTATGAGATAGCAGTGGCAGCGGGTATATTCTATCTGGCCACGCTCAGTCTACTGCTCATCGGGGTACTAGTTACTGCCTATACTGAAGAACAGCCTTCGCCTACCCTAGTAGCCTGGTTATCTTGGCTAGGAGGCGGGTTGGCGGGCATCTATTTACTGTTCTTCATTGATGCATCTATTGTTTTCTATCTAAGTCGTCGCGAGAACAGGAGGATTGCCCCAACTCAAAGAAACCGAAGGCTTCTATCGTTGCTGTTTCCCCCTCTTCGGATTGGGGCCCGCGAAGTCTTTCAGGGCAAATACTGCTGGTTACCCGGTTGGTGGTGGTGTAAAGTGAACGAAGGCTTGTTTGGCGAACTTAAGCGTCGCTTTGTGCTGCCTATGATTGGCATTGCCCTACTTATTATTCCCGTGCTGATTATCGAGTGGAAATTTATGGATGCAACACGCCGGGCTTTTCCTAACCTCAGGGTTGAACTAATTCTAGAGTCAGTGCAGACGTTCATCTGGTGTGCTTTTACCTTTGAGTTTATACTGATGATTTCTGTCAGCCGGCGTAAGCTGAGTTATGCCAAGAATAACTGGATTGACCTACTCATCATTTTGCTCCCTTTTATCTCTTTCCTTCGAACGTTACGCATCTCGCAAATTGCCCGCCTAAAGTATGCCACCCGCTCGTTTAAGCTGCGCGGAGTAGTCACCAAAGCCCGGCAGGGACTGATCTTTGTAGATTTTGTGCAACGAATCTTCCGGCTGCGCCCCGAAAATGAAGTCAGACGGCTATTTCGCTCACTACAAGAAAACCACCGTGACCGCGAGGAATTGCAACAGAAGTTGAAGGAAGCAGTACAGTTAGTTGAGAGGAAGAATCGTCGTAAGCAGTCCAACTAGGTATCTATATAAGCTGAGATTTGGTATCAGAACTAGCCATAATCTATCTACTACTCAATGCCCAAAACTCATTAATCTAATCACTGTTTACAATCTTAAATGGATGAGAGAGAGAATTTCCTTGTCCATCAACAATATGCAAGATGTGCTCTCCGGCTTCCAGCAATAGTGCCATCTGGTGTTCACCCTTAGTTTCTCCTAAATACGTATCGTCTACATGCCAGTATAATGATTGTCGGATGTCGCGGTGGGCAGCTTCAAACACGGTTCGGCCTCGCTCGCCTTGCAGCTCTTTAGGAATGTATATTTTGGCGTGAGCTTTAGGATATATAATATCCATCGGCACATTATCATTATCTGACGGACGACAATCAGCCCGGAAGGGGGGTAGCGGCCGATAACTGGGGTGCTTGCGTTGATAATACCACTCTTGCACCGGGGGCAATGTAAACCACTGCTGAGATTGTATCCGGTGCACGGGTTCACAATCGCCCTGCACCTGGACTGTTTCAGTAGCATCTAAATGTACCCACTGATGGTAAGGGGAAACGGATGACTGAAGCCCTGTCGTGGGAACCCAGCTACGCACAGTATCGGTAGCGTTTCGTGGGGCACGATAGCCGCTGGAAGTACTTACTAATGTCTGCACCATATCACTGCGGGGCATATCGAACCAATCGGTCTTGGGCATAAGTTGTACCACATCAAATAGTAAAGGAGCGGCTGCCGTAACTCCGGTTAAGCCCGGACGGCCTTCTCCGTCGGCATTGCCTACCCAAACCCCGATAACGTAGCGAGGTGTAAGCCCTACCGCCCAGGCATCGCGGTGACCGTAGCTGGTTCCAGTTTTCCAGGCGAGGGATTGAGATGAGGAAAAGTACTGCCAGCCCGTTTCATTGGCCGGACGAGCCACTTCCTGCATCGCCCGGAAAGCAAACCAGAGCGATGATGCACTTAGATAACCAAAGTTTGAAGGCGAACTAACTGCGCTGTGGCTTTCCCTGGCTTTATAGGTGAGTGGATGAAAGTCGGCCGAATTATAGCGATTTGGCTCAGGATAACGAAAATAGTTCTTTAGCAACCGAGCCGTGCTAGCGTACATGCCCACCAAATCCCAGAGCGTAGTTTCAGCACCACCTAGAATCAAACTTAGCCCGTAGTGACCGGGAGGCTGGGTGAGTGTAGTCATGCCCAATTGCTTTAGTTTATGGTGCAACTTTTCTACTCCGTAGTTTTGCAGCATCCGTACTGCCGGAACATTGAGCGAACGGGAGACTACCTGATCAGCCGGAACGGCCCCCTCAAACTGCTTGCTAAAGTTCTGGGGAACAAAGCCGTCAATGTAGGTAGGAATATCCGGCACTAATGAATGGGGTAGAATGCTTCCTTCGTGCAGCATGGCTGCGTAGAGAATGGGTTTGAGTACGCTACCCGTGCTGCGGGGAGCAGTGATCACATCCACCGAGGAATTATGTTCTGCCCCTGCATCGCTATTGCCTACGTAAGCCAGGGTTTGTCCAGTTTCCACATCAGCAACCAGCACCGCCGTATTAAAAATATGCTTACTCCTTAAACGTTCCGCGTGTTTCCCAACTAGTGAAGTAACCTGTGTTTGCAACGAACCATTTAGGGTAGTACTGATCTTCTGCCCCTTCTTTCCTTCCTGCAATACTCGAGTAAGTAAATGTGGGGCGAGACGAGGCAACGGCTGAGGTTTTACTGGCAAAGGCTCCGTAAGGGAAAGCTGATAGGTTAGTGAGTCAATCACCTGATTCTGGTACAGCTTGTTCAGTAGACGGTCGCGTTTCTGGATTAGTTGGTCATCATTTTTACCCGGATACAGCAAGGCCGGACTGTTGGGTAGCACTGCCAACAACGCTGATTCGGCCCAGGAAAGTTGATGTGGTTGTAAGCCAAAGTAACGCCAGGCCGCCGCTTCCAATCCTACCACATTACCCCCGAACGGTGCGTGGGAAGCATACAATGCCAGTATTTCATCTTTACGGTAAGTCAGTTCCAAACGGGTAGCCAGAAATAGCTCCCGCAGTTTCTCGATAAGTGTACGGCTCTTCTGGCGTGACAACCGCACTACCTGCATAGTAAGAGTACTCCCCCCACTTACCACTTTTCTGGCTTGTAGGTTTTGATAAGCCGCCCTCGCCAGAGAAAACGGATTAAAGCCCGGATGCTGATAAAAGTACTGATCTTCAAAGTGCAAAATCGCCTGTCGGAACTTCTCTCCTACCGTATCCGATGGGGGAAATCGCCACTGTCCATCCTCTGCAATACTAGCTCCTAGTAAGTTGCCTTGTCGGTCTTCTAATACCGTAGCGTAAGGAGTATCAAAGCGGGGAAAAGGCAAAGAAAAGCAATAGGTTAGCAAAGTAGCCAGCCCAAGCCCAATAGTTAACCAGTACCTGCTTCGTAGCGTATGTATTTTTCTCTTCAACATACCGCGTTGTCAAGGAACAATTACCTCCCAGTACCGGGTTCGCCGGGAGCTTCCGGTTGCGTTTTCTACGGTCAGTGTCACCACGTAATATACTCCAGCTTGCTCGTAGCGATGCACCGGAGAAGCTTCTTGTGATTGTTGTCCGTCACCAAAATCCCAAGTCCATTTCTCGGCCTCTCCTATTGATTCGTTCTTAAAATACACTTTTCGTTCCACTGGATCAATTACCTCAAACGACCATTCAGCGCACAATTCAGGTTGAAACCGCTCTTCTAACGGCATTAGCCGAAACGCACATAAATAAGAAGCGTCTTTCACCATCAATGTATTATGAGCGAGGTTGTTGTGCCCCTCTCGCTTACCACCGTCAAAGTCCAAAATTGACCAAGATAATCCGATGTAATCATTCGCCCGAAGCTGACTCTCCCGAGCTTGTTCTACTCCACTGTGCGGAGCATGATCGTAAAGGGTAATATAAAATTCCAGGGTAAGATGCCCACTTTCCCCCGGCTGAAAATCGTACTGGTACGCCCGATTGGCTTGGGGGAATTCCGCAATCCAAGGCTGGCTACCCCAAATCAACGTCCAGGCATTATTTACTGGAGGAGTGTAGATATGATAATTCTGGGCATGAACACCACTAAATCGCAGGTGGTTGTAAATATGAGCCGGAGCATCTCCCATGTTTCCGGCATCTTTTAGCATATCGTTAAAAATGAAGGGACCACCCGAAAGATCACCGTCGACTACTACCTCAAAAATATCGTTCAAATACCCCTTCGGATTGAACCGTCCAAAGTCCCAGTAGTCGTCGTAAGCTTCGTACAAAAAGTATAGCCGGTTTAATCCTTCCACCCACCCTACTTTTACCTTCACATTGAGATCAGTAGTATCTATCGGATAGGGTGTATCATCTTCGGTATCTTTTAGCAAGTCGGTACCATAAACATTTTCTTTCGGATAAATAGCCCAATCGTCAGTCTGTCCATCAATACGGGGTATCTGGTCTTTAGGAAACTGAAATACTTCAAACGCTATATTTGACCTTACGGTATTGGGTTCAATTGGCTGGGCAGCTATTGGCGCGTAAAGCCAACTGGAGCTTATCAGGATAAGTGATTGAATAATATGTTTCAGATTAGAATACATAGTGAAAGATTATACGGTCTTTTGGTAAAAGTTACTTATAAAAACCTTCTTGTATCTTAGTGCGCTGGCCCGAAAATTCAGCGGGCGTGTGCGAGCTTTTGTGCGGAGAAGCATTGAATTTTCTTGACTTTTTTGGCGGCAGCCGCGCTGTTCGTTTTTGTGTCAAGACAAAAATGAACAAACACAAATATTCATTTTTGGCATTATAAGTTTTTATGAAAAGGCTATGGAAAAGACTACTAAAGAAAGATAATTTCCGTGGAAAATCACTACCTTCAAATAGATTATCTGGATTTTTATAACTACACAACCTTATGTTTCAACGAAGAGACTTTTTGCGTAAGAGCTTGGGTGTAGGGGTGGGACTTACGGTCGCTCCCCAGCTTGTCAAGGCTCGTTCTTCTACGCTCAAGGATATTCCCATCGTAGATACCCACGTGCATTTTTGGGAATTAGATCGGCTGGAATATCCCTGGCTAGAAAATAATGAGTCTTCGCTCAGCCAGGATTTTCTATTAGCTGATTACCAGCGAGTTACCCAGGGCTACCGAGTTGAAAAGATTGTCTTCGTGGAAAGTGGTAGGGTGCCCTGGCAGTACTTAGAAGAAGTGAAGTGGGTACATCAACTAGCTAAACAGAACGACTTAATCAGTAGCATGGTAGCCTACTTTCCGGTTGATCAGGGAGAGTCCGCCCGGGCTGAATTAGAGGAGTTAGCCACTTACCCTCTGGTGCAAGGAGTTCGCAGTATGGGAAATACTGAAGAACAAGTTACTTCGGCTCAGTACCAAGAGGGACTGCATCTGCTGTCTGAGCTTGACTTAAGTTTGGATATACATATCAGCACGGCTGACGTTGATGATTACCTTACCTTGGTTGATCAGCATCCGAACCTACGCTTTGTCCTCAATCACCTGGGATTACCGGATGTCAAGAACGGTGTGCTAAATGCCTGGAAAAGCGGAATGCAGCGATTGGCCGAACGACCTAACGTGGTATGCAAACTTTCCGGATTACTCACTCGCTGCCATTCGGAGCAGATTGACAGCCACTTCTTACGGCCTTATATCCTTACCCCACTAGAATACTTCGGGGCAGAACGATTGATGTTCGGCAGCGATTGGCCCGTACTCACCCGAGCTGATACTTTTTGCTCTTGGGTGCAGCTATTAGAAGAAACTATTGGTGAGCTAACCCTCTCTGAATTGACCCAGATTTTTTCAAAAACTGCCCAGGAAGTTTACCGAATAGCCTGAGCTTCGTAGAAATAGCTTTGCTCCAGAAAAAGTGACTATACGGTAAACTCAGCTTCCGCTTTGCTATTTGCTTTGGTTCACTAACATTGAGCCGATGATTCCTGGGAAATATCTACGTAGATTACTTCCAGCTTCGTAAGTTTTCCACGACGACGTAGCTCGGTCTTGATTGCCCGACCTACATCCCCTTTCTCGGTGAAGTTATGATAGTAACGCAGTACAATAACTCCCGACTGCAAACAGGTGTACTCTAAACTGTAACGATGATCAGAAGCCAGGGCCGTTGAAAGCTGGCTATACTGCCCGCCATTTAGTTCAGGAGCTTCTACAATGACCAGACTGCTATTATCGTAGTTGACATTCTGAGCATCGGCTAATCCTACTGAAAAAAGTAGAATAAGTGACAACAGTAACCCTACGAGATGTCTACTAAAATGATGTATCGCTTTCATAATAAGTGCTTTAGAGATCAATGTTTATAGCCTAATAAGCACCTTTTAAGCCGATATTTCAATGACTTATCTCATATCATAATCTAACTTTTCTCACTTTCTCCCACTATCGTTCTTCTGATACAAAAGTAGGTCAATAATGTGCTTTACTAAGAGGGTAAGAGATAGCAAACGGGCATAATTACCCTTACTACCAGAACCGAAATACTAGAACGTACCTCCCCCTTTGGAAAAGGAGGCCGCCGTGGAACTGGCAAGGGGGATTTCTGGCGTTTATATTACCTATTGATCCTAGTGCTTTATTCCTCCATTCTTACTAATGGCACCCCATCTCCGTGCCAGGGAAAGGCGTAGCTGGGATCATTGACAAAGCGATCTAGTCCAATTTCAATCTGACCTACTGCTCCGGGGGATAGTTCTACGGTTACGTATTTATAATTGATGGTATTGAACTGGTAAGGGTAATGAATTACCTGGCGGATTCGAGTGATTTGATGCTCACCAAACATCCCACCCTGTATAATTACCCGTTTAGTTTTTGTCGGATGAAGATTCACCAACTGCAAAGATACTCCCTGCGGATTTACCTGCCGAACCAGGGCAGCAACATCTTCGGGGATACCCGGTCGCTGATTCGCCGGATCAAAGTAGCGAAGGCTGGCGTGCAGCAACCCACCGTGGTAAATATGATTAGGTGCTCCCAGCATCGTTTGTACTAATCCTTCCAGTACCACCGGATTACGTTCTAACCAATGGTGCACATCCTGATCGTCAGGGGTAGAATCATCCTTCTGGATTACCTCCAGTCGCCGTTGCATTTCCTGATAGGTTGCCCGAAGAATATCCGTTGGGTACGTAGGGTTCACTCTTTCCAGATACCCTAGCCAAGCCGCCGTATTTTCCGAATCCCCCTTACTTTTACGGTAAGTAAGCGTGTTCCATTGGGTAGAATCGATCAAATTTTTTACCCTTACCCAATCTTCTTGGCTACGCGAATAATGCCATAAATGAGTAGGATACTTAGGTCGCATCGGTCGGTAATCGTACCAACCCCGGTCATCGTAACGATAAGGAACTAGCGTTTTACCATCCTCCACTTTAGATTGATCTGACACAGCTCGAATCACCGAATAGGGTAACTCTAAATAGGTGGAATCACCCGTGAGCAGGTACGCGTTACTAGCCCCAATGGTGGTAGCTTCCATTTGGTTGGGTAATCCGTGAGGCCAACGCCAGCCGTAGTAGCCGCCCCACCATTTTCCACCAGTATTCTCGCCAATCTTTCCACTATGCCCTACGTTATCGGGAATTACGCCACCATTCTCGTCTACCCGTTGCATCCAAGCCGCTACGTACTCGGTAACCCAGTTTTTGTATCGTTCATCCTGAGTATACATATAGGCATTTGCCATCATACTAGTTGACGCTAGGTTTAGCGGCACATCGTTCTTCATCATGCGCTCATTAATCGCTTGAAGAATGTAAGGAAACTTCTGATCGTCATTCCAGGCGCTGGAACTATCTACGTTCGGAATGTCATCGTAAGGCAGTGGATAATGCGCCAAGATTGGGCGGTGCGTTACCCAATCTTCTGCCGTATTGACGAAGCGCGGCCCTAAGCTTCCGGTCAGTGGCGAACGAATGATCTTATGCTCATCATCGTAATTAGACTTTTCGGTACCATCGTCCATGTACATCTCAGCGAATTTGATAGCTCTATCCCGCATCTTTCTGTCCGTTGGATCAGCTAATCCGAAAAAGTAGAAATAGGTATAGGATTCTCCGTGGTGCATCCAATCATAGCCCGCGTCAAATTCATTATGTACCTGCCCGTACTCGGTAAACTGCTCGGTAATGGCATCCCAAAATATTCTCGAAAGGCTGTCAATGGGCTCAGGCCCGCCCAGTGCGTAGTACAGCGGAAAGTTGTAGAAAGCCTCGTACCCATCGTCCGAACCATCCATACCCGGCCATTCTTCCCGCCACTTGAGCGAACCGTCTTCATAGGTGTATTTCTTGATGAATGTCAGCGCCGCCGGATACAACGCCTGCATCAATTGTTGCTGCATTAGTGCCCACTCCGGAGGGGTTCCCGCGTCATTTAGCCGGATGACTTTAGTATCTTGTTCCGCAGACACATCTTGCGCTATTCCAGGCCGGTCAGACAAGTATACAAGGATAATCACCAGTAGCCAGTGATAGGAGAATCGGTGTAAGCTAGTTAGGATAGGTTGATACATTAGAACGAAAAGGTTTATTAAAAAAGGAGTCAACAGACCTAATTTAACCAATTCTTCCAGCTTTTCCTGAATCAGCATGCGGTTCTCAGGCTATCGAATAGATCATAAGCAGGAAGACAAATGCTTTTCAAAGATCTCCCCGGATGAGTGGTAGCGAATTCTGGGATCTCCCTCCAAACCACAATTGCTGGAAGCTCTCAGTATAACTAACGGTAACGGCTCAGGCATAATATCTTCAGAGCCCTCTTTGAGTGGCTTTGGGCGAGAAAGCCCTCTAGCCCCGTTCTACGGTGCCCTATTTTTCAAAGGGGGAAGTAATCAAATTTATAACTTGTGCTTACACTGTAAGTCTATTAATCTGGTCATTCATTCCCCTCGCGTCGCGTAGGCTTTCCTAAAGGGGATGCAGGAGGATTTATGCAACTTACTTTGCCGTCCAATCTACCCCGGTATCTTGCCAGCTTCGGGATTCCGCCGAATTGAGGACAGCTTCGCAGACCTTCTGGGTTTCCAGCGCATCTTTGAAAGTGGGGGCGCAAGGTTCTCCGGTTTCCAAACTCTTGAAAAAGTCAGCTACTTGGTGGATAAAGGAATGTTCGTACCCGATGGAGGTTCCCGGAATCCACCAGCGATCCATATAGGGTTGATCGCTGTCGGTAATCAGTACTTCGCGCCAGCCGCGCACTATGGCATCATCACCGTGGTCAAACATCTCTAAGTAGTTCATGTTGTGCAAGTCCCAGCGCAAGGAAGCATGTTCGCCGTTGATCTCTAAGGTAAACAGGGCTTTGTGCCCCCGAGCGTAGCGGGTAGCTTCAAACAAACCTAGCGCACTGTTATCGAAATGGCAGTGGAAGATACAGGCATCATCAATACCCACTTTCTGCCTTTGTCCGGTTTCGGTATGCATCCGCTCCTTAATAAAGGTTTCGGTCATGGCCGATACATCTTTAATTCCACCGTTAATCCACATAGCACTATCAATACAGTGGGCTAGCAAGTCTCCGGTTACGCCCGAACCCGCGGCATCCACGTCTAAGCGCCAAAGTGCTTCCCCGCCCTGGGGTAGTTCGGGATTGATTGTCCAATCTTGCAAGAAGTTAGATCGGTAGTGAAATATCTTGCCCAGCTTCCCTGAATCAACGATATTTTTAATTAGTGTTACCGCGGGAATACGTCGGTAATTATACCATACAGTATTCTTCACTCCGGCTTTCTCTACTGCATCAACCATTGGCTGAGCTTCGGCGACGGTACGCGCCAGCGGTTTCTCGCACAGAATCATCTTTCCGACCTCCGCCGCTGCAATAGCAATTTCAGCGTGGGAGCTGTTAGGAGTACAGATGTCAATAGCATCCACATCATCGCGAGCGATTACTTTTTTCCAGTCGGTTTCGGATGATTCGTAGCCCCATTGATCGGCAAACGCCTGTACTTTATCAGCAGTACGGGCACAGACTACTTTTAGTACCGGACGGTTCTCTAACTCGGGAAAGAAGTCACCGATTCGCTTATATCCGTTGGTGTGGATTCGCGCCATCAAGCCGGTACCGATCATACCGATTCTTATTTCTTTTTTGTTGCTCATAAGTTGTGTATTTAAGGTTATTCATAATCTAGTAGTTAGTCCACAGTCAATAGTCTATAGTTAGGAAAGTGAAGACAGAAAGGTATGTATAGTATACAATCTTTCAATTTCTGGCATTTAACCTTCTTTACACAGCACAATCAACCGAGTAATTACCTTTGTAACTGTGGACCGTCGACCGTGGACTATAAACTATTCATCCAACATCGGAATCAGTATTTTTTCGTTGTACACTCCGTCGGCCATCGCCACGCTATCCGGGTCGGTGATGGCTTCGTCGCACTCATCTTCTACAATGATCCACCCTTCAAAATCAGTGTCAATCAGTTCCTGGGTGATGCTTTTGAAATCAATGGTTCCTTCTCCCATGGGTGCCCATCGTCCATCGGCAAACATATCTTTATAATGCACACAGTTTACTAGTTCTCGATACTGTCGGATGATTGTTAGCGGATCCATTCCCCCTTTAGCCATGTGGCCGACGTCAGGGGTGTATTTGATGACCTGACTGTCTAAGCCATTCAAGAGAATTTTATAATCTTCTTCAGTCCGGTAGACTGACCCAGCCGGAGAGTTAGGATGGTAAGAACAAACAATTCCTTGATCGGTAGCCCGGCGGGATATTTTGTTTACACAGGTCAACAAGTTTTGCTGTCGCTCTGCTAAATCAGACCGATCTGCCCCCGGTAGTTGTACCAATAGGAAAATTGCGTCCGGAAAGTGTTGCAAAAACTCAATCCACTGGTCAGCTTGCTCTCGCTCCGCTTCGGTTTCCTGAGGATTGCGCCAGTCTAAGGCTAGGCAGAGAACGGCTAATTCCAAGTTATACTTATCCAATGCTTCCTGCATCAGCACCGGGTCAGATAGATGATGAAGAAAACTAGTATCGGGTTCTATTCCGGTAAAGCCTGCTTTGGAAGTCACCTCCATAATATGTTCCAGCTTGCCCTTGTATTGCTCGCCAGGCATTTGCCAAGTATAGGTTTCGCAGCCAATTTTAATTTTGCTCATTGGTAGTTTTCGTACTTTTTATGATTTACTAAACGTTGATTCTTATAAATTCTATTAATGCGTTTGCAGCCACTTCAGCACCCGAGGATTAAAGTCATCTAGCTTCTCCCAGTGAAAGACATGCCCCGCCTGATCGTACATATGAAAATCGCAATTAGGAATAGCTTCGGCTATTTCTTCCGCCATCCAGGCGGGAATAAATTGATCTTCCTGTCCGCCAATGACTAAGCTGGGCTGGGTAATATTCGGAAGTCGCTCCAATACACTATGGCTAATACAAGCGTGCCCCTGCCCTTCCAAACCGTGCAGTGGTTGAGGAAATGGATCGATGGCAGCCGCTTGTTGCCCTTGCATTAACTCCTCAAATACTTCGTCATCATCCCAGCTAGATTTATGGTAAATCAGTTGCTGCACAAAGTTAGTGAACTCTTCGGGGCGCAGTCGCTTAGCGTGCATCATCAAACGAAATACTGCTTCGGTTTTGCGATCGCAGCGAGCCCAAGGACACATCAGCACCATTGATTTTACTTTCTCAGGGTGCCGCAGGGCAAGCTGTTGGGCAATAGTGCTGCCCATAGAAACTCCCGCAACCCGCACAGAAGAAATTCCTAAAACATCTAAAAGACCAGCGTGGTCATCCGCCATCTGAGCGGTAGTATAAGGACTAGCCGGTTTATCAGTCAGACCCACTCCCCGATTATCGGTTACGATACAGTGAAAGTGTTTATCCCAGTAGTCAACGTGTTTTTCCCAAACGGAACCTGGCGCAGTGATTCCCATAATCAACAGCAAAGGTTCACCACTCCCTCGCTCTTCGTAGTACATCCTGATCCCGTTAGTTTCAGCGTAAGGCATTTTTCCTTAATGAATGATGATTGATGAATAATGTGCAATTAGAAAGAAATCCTCTTGAGTCAAAGAGTTATATCTGATTGTTCATTGTTAACTGCACATTGCTAATTGTACATTGTCAGTCCCAGCCATGCTCACCTCTTACCTTGATCATTAAAGCTAGAATATCATTCCAGGTTTGTTGCTTTTCCATTACATCATTATCAAACATGCAGCCGTCCCAGCAGATGTGTTGGAAGGCTTTGGTGGGGTTACCACTTTCATCGCGTAGCCAGTAACCAGCATCGTGGGCTACGTCTAGTTTTCCGTTGGGATCGGTGGCCAGACAGTGGCGTCCGGTTTTATCGTGTGACCCAGTTCCGTGAACCGTTCCGTCATTTTGGGCTACGTGAAAATCAATCGTCCAGGGGCGTAAGACGTCAGTTACCTTTTTCAAGCCAGCCTCTAGCGTTTCCCGATCGCTCCAGTCAAAATCCTCAGGAAGGATACGATCTTCGGGACGATTATAGCCTAGTAAGTACAGCAGCGTGTGCGACATATCGGCCTGGAAACCAATGTTTGAGCGATCTACTGACTCTAGCGTATGCGCCATCGTTTTCCAACTGTGCATACCGCCCCAGCAGATTTCACCTTCGGCGGCTAGCTTTTCGTTATAATCCGCTGCTACGTCGCAAGCCTCCTGAAAGGTTTTAACAATGAGTTTATTGCTTCCCTCAATATCCTGAGACCATTGTTCGGGACTAGACGCAGTATCAATACGAATTACTCCGTAGGAGCGCACTCCGTGTTCACGCAACACTTTTCCGAAATGGCAGGCTTTGCGTACCATTTCTACAAAGGTTTTTCGGTCGTCATCGCTACCTAGCACCGGGCCGCCCCAAACCGGAGCTACCAGACTGCCAACATTTAGGCCGTGCCCAGCGATTTTATCCGCTAACTTTTTAATGTCGTCATCCGAACTATCAATATCAATATGCGGATCTAGCAAACCGAGGTCTACTCCGTCGAACTTAACTCCGTCTACCTCCGCAGCAGCGGTCATCTCCAGCATAGTGTCCAATGGAATCACGGGTTGAGAATCAGGGCCTTTGCCGACAATGCCGGGCCAGGTGGCGTTGTGTAATTTGGGGTTATGGTTACTCATAATGTCAGGTTGTTTTGTTGGTGAAAAAAATGATTTATAAGAAGTGATAATTCATGTAGTATGGTAAGTATATTTGTCAATTTACTTTAGCATATTTTTTTGTCTCAAAAATGAAATGTTACTCCAAAAATATAGTTAGTTGATTCGTTCATTTTTGTCTTGATACAAAAACGAACCAAAAAAATCAAGAAAGTTCAATGCTTCTCCACACAAATCTCACACACACCCCGCTGAACTTTCAGGCTAACGCACTATAGCTAAAAAACTTATGCAAAAAAGAATACTCAAATAACTCTAGCATTTTTTGATTTGCTAAAAGAAGTGATTACTTCTAGTATTCTTACTATAGGTCAAATACATTTAGTTAGCAGACGTATGTATCCGTTTTTTTAATCTACCAGCACTGATTCTAATATTTTCAATAACCTCTCAAGTTCTCGATTTCCTAATAATTGGTTAGTCTTTAATTCTTTATATTTCTTGGTTTCTTCAAAGAAATTAATCTCGTATGTACCATCTGAGTTAGGAATTATTAAGATTCTTTTCTGATCTCCTCTTAGTCCATGTTCCACTGACCTTGACAGGATCAAATAGTGGATTGAATTTCCTGCCCTAAAAACTTTATCAAGCCCTATTTCTCTCCAGTACTCGATTGCTTTAGTTAGTTGGATCAAGTATTCCCATCCATTATGTTGTAAAATATGTTCGTAATGTTTTTCAACTTTATCCCATGAATGTTGAAACCTTTTGACTATTTCTTCATTCCGTTTGTCCAATTATTTATTTTCTTTTTCAATTTATACATCTACTGACTAACTACATAATATCAGTCGATAAATCAGGATTCTTGGGGCCAAAGTGCTTGAGCATTACGATAGGATCAGTTACTGACTGATTTACGATCTTTACTCCTTCTTTAGCTGCCGCTTCGCTGACGAAGTATTCATCTTGCGTCAGTTGACCGTAGCGAATCATGGTGGGGGTCTCGATATTCCAATTACCCATGATACCGTGCCCCTGCATCATGATCATGCCGTAGGCGGCATTGTCTTTTATGGTTACCGTTTGTCCGGGTAACACCGTTAACTCTTTAGCACTAAAATCATGGGAGCGGTAGCAAATCCACTTTTCTTTGTAACCTTCCATTGCTGCTTCCGGCTTAACCAGTACCGGAGCCATAAAGCGAGTTTCCAATAAATTTGGGTTAGTGTTCAGCTCCCAGTCAATTACTTCCATCAGTTGGTTGTAGTCGCCCATCCGGTTTTGAGGCGTACCGTTCCACAGCAGTTCTTCGGGAATGATGGCTTCGTTCACCAGCGACTGGTACATGGCAAATACATCCGATGCCTTCTGAGGCTCGTAGGTGCACATGCTGCCGGGGGCGTGCAACATACCCGGGGGCACATCCCAACCCGTACCGGGCTCCAGGCGAAAGGCCGAAGAGTAGTTAGTAATTTTGTTATCTCCCTTGGTAAAATTTTTCAAACACTCCAGAATCTGCTCTTTAGTAGTACCGGGCGTAATACCGAAGAAAGTATAAGGGAAGTCCCCTCCGTGATTATTTACCTGAGGGGGGAAGTAATAGGCCTCTGGCTTACCCTCCTGTCCAATGAGAGCCGCGTGCTTATCGTTATGGTGAATATGATGCGGCAAGGGGCCCATATTATCAAAGAACTTGGAGTACATGGGCCAGCTCTGGTACTGATTCCAGATACGATCACCAATTAGTGCGCCCTTGAGTTCTTCCACCGCATCGCGCAGCAAAAATTGTTTTTCCTGCGTGCCGTCGGTAAACACCACGGCACTCAGCCCCTCATTTTCGTCGGTGAGCGGGCCGTTTTGGGCGGCAGTGGTCGATGAGAACCAGCGCTCGTCAATACCGCCTCGTTCTCCCCCCAACACGTAATAATCATCGGGATGCAGTTTGATTCGGCGACCGGGAACGCAGAAAGAACGAGGTACCCAAGTAGGGGTGAGTCGTAAGATACCTTTTCCCTGGTCTAAGGCATCTTGCATGACATTTATATCGGTAAGCATTTTCATAGGTTACGGTTCTAGTTGAAAATGGATAATGAATATAACTCTGTTTATCAGCTCCATTCTATAGGATTCCAAATCTATTCTAGTTGATACCTCATACTAGGTGTTTTCTAAAAAGTGATGGATATCAGATGAGTCGGTGAGTACTTCAATCTCTAGCGAGTACTCTCGGCTCTCACCTGGCTCTAATTGAATCAAAGTGCGATTGGCTCGGGCTTGAGACTGACCAATAGGTGGATTAGTACCGGGTTCCAGCCCTGTCACATATTCTCCTTTTCCCCAGTGCTGCCAGTTAGTAAGCCAGGGCAGTTGTTTTTTCAGAAACCGCAGGGCAACTGCTAAATTGAGCACAGAATTGTGAACACCGCAGGTACATATTCCGTTTTCATCCGCCTGAATATCAATAAACGCTACATCTTCACCCGTACCACTGTGTTCGTCAAGCGGAGCAGGACAGGTACGAAAATCATTGTCAGCGTTGAAAATGCGACTGGGTGCCCCGCTCGGAGCCTGCCACTCGCCTTGCCAAATTAATTTAGCTCCCTCATCTACCAACGGCCAGCCCAAATTACAGTGGTACAGCAGCATATGCGGTGCCGGAGTGTTCCCCTGGTTCGTTACTTTATCCTCAATACGAATCGCGGGGCTTCCAATGGTGCTGGAGATGGTTCGGTATAGCTCTAATGATGGACCGAATACCCGCGTTTCTTTCACTCGCCCGCTAATGCTCATGTCCATCTTACCAGAGGCAATATTGGGCTGAACGATAGATTCTACTTCAGTGGGAGTGTTGCTGATTTGACCGTGCAGCCCCCGCTCGCCGTACTCATCCGATTCGGGGCCACCAATGTGACTCAGACCACAAGTGGTGAGTAATCCGCCGCTAAAGGTTTTCAGCCAACGCATTCCATGGTTGGCCAAAGGTTGAGGAGAAGTTATTCCACCGTGGCTAAGCCAGGCCAGACTGTGCTGCTGGAAGAAAGCATCGGCAATATCCATCGCCCGATCGAGCACTACTTTATAGCGTAGCCCTGAACCGGTATTCACCCAAGCAATGCGGGTTCCCCTTCCGGCACCGTTATCCAGCACCGCAGTCTCAATACCGCCCAGTTGTAGAGGATTGGCTACTTTATCGGCCCAGCCTGACGATATGGAAGGCGTTTTCTCTACCAACACTAGGCTGAATGCTTTTTAACCATATTTTGAATAAATTTTAGTCCTTGTTCAGCCATGTCCCAGGGCTGGGCAAACTCTCGCCAGACGTTGATCGCATTGGCAAAGTCCGGATCGTTGCGAGTAAAGCCTTCAATGGTGTACCAGCCCTGGTAATCAATCTCCGCCAAAGTAGCGAATGTTTCATCCCAATGAACGTGCCCCGCCCCCGGGGTACCCCGATCGTTCTCACTAATGTGGAAGTGACGCAAATGCGGTGCAATAGTCTTCATGGCCTCGCCCACTTTTTTCTCTTCAATATTGGCGTGGTGCGTATCATACATCGCCTTCACCTGCGGATGATTGGCCTTTTCAACTAAATGCAATAGTTGATCCATGGTGTTGCAGAGATAGCATTCAAAACGATTCAGGGCTTCTATCGTCATCACCACATTGGCCTGAGCGGCGTGGTCGCCAGCCGCATTAAGAATTTCAGCACTTCGGCTGTATTCGTCTTCAGTGGGGGCGTGTCCAGCAAAGGTGGCGAACGCGGAATGATAGGGGCCACACAGCACCTTGGCATTCATATCGTGGCAACGATCAATCGCCCATTTGATGCGGTCTAGTCCATTCTTACGAACACTCTCTGATTCATCGATAAGATTTTCTTCGGCCGATAGCGTAAAAACGTTAGTTACCTCTAAGCCAATATCTTGGCAATGCTGTCCTAAATTTTTGTAGACTGACTCCTCTTCGGCCCCGACAAAAAATTCTACCCCGTCGTAGCCAATTTCTTTAAGTCGATCAAGGATTGGCAAAAGCTCTTCCGAAACTACGGCTGACCAAGCCAGCACATTAAATCCGATTTTATTCATTAGCGTTTTTTTAATGATTAGTGACTAATGAATGATGATTGATTAAAGATACTTTGCTTTTTTTAAGCTAGTGCGCGTTTATAATGCGTTGGTTATGTACGTGTCATAAACGTTCCTCAGCTAAGAGCATACTTAGCAACATTCATCATTACTCATTCATCATCAATCATTGTTTAAATTAAAGATTCTTTAATTTAATATTTCGGTACTCTACTTGCATGGGTGGGCCTACGTGTACTTGCACCCCAAGTTGGCCCTGCATACTTCGGTTGACTGTATCATCATCGGTAACATCGCTCATCAGCACTCCGTTTACGTAGTGCTGAAGACGATTACCATTGACAACCAAGTGCATCTCGTTCCAGCCCCCCATCTTGATATGATTCTTTAGGGAATCTGATTCACCTAATGATGCGGTAACATCCCGATGGATCCAAGCATTTCGTTCTACATTCGCTCGAAGAGAACCTGGCTTATCTGGATTATCCTGACTCGTAATTGTTGCCTGCTCACCCTGGTAAGCCAAGGTAGTACGCTTTTTTTCTTCGTAATTTTGTCCAGTATAACGATTTTTTCCGTCAATATCGGCTTGATAGCCGCGTAAAGCATGAGGGATCGTATCAATCTGCTCACTGCGGTAGTTGATGCCACTGTTGCCGTTCTCGGTAATCCGAAACTCGGTTTTTAGCTCGAAATTGTCAGGGGTTCCCCCTTGCCAAATGATGAAAGAGTTACTCGCTACAAGTGTTTCCGGGGTAATCTCTCCTATTAAGCTACCGTTCTCTACCCGCCAGTAGGTAGAATCCCCTTCCCAGCCATTGAGAGTCTCGCCATCAAAAATTGTCTGAAAACCTTCCTCTGACTCAGAAGGGGACAAAGCGTCTTCATCAGTGTTCTGAGAAACGGTTTGACAACGAGTTGATAAAGAAGCAATTAAAAATAATAATACAATAAAAAGTCGGTTTAGCATAGGTGGTTGCTAGGTTAATTTCCAAATCACTTACCCGCAGCATTGCCTTTCTGATAAATGGAATGGTCAGGATTACCTCCCGCCATCAGGTAAGCAATTAGGTCCCTGAGTTCGTGCTCATTCAGCGGATTGATGAGACCGGGAGGCATCACTGACACTGCCGACAACGTGGTTTCTACTACCTCACTCTTGGGCACCTCCCGGATATAATCCGGCGCAAATGGATTCTGTGACAAATAATATTTTTCCTCATCCTGATTCGTTAGCCTACCGACCAATGATTTCCCATCTTTGAGATACAAAACAGTGGAGGCATACTGGTCGGATATAGCTTTATTGGGTTTCAGAATTGCTTCAATCATGTCTTCCGTAGAGAAACGGGTACCCAACCGGGTTAGGTCTGGCCCGATGATACCGCCCTCACCCTGCATACTGTGGCAAGTAATGCAGCGAGTAGCCGCATACATATTTTTGCCTACCTGAAAGTTTGCCTCCAGACCAATAGTATCCAGCACCGATACTGCTTCTTCCAGCTTCCAATTCCGGCGGGGGCCCTTCGGGCGAGGGACATTCGCCAAATCCCGACCACTGCTTGATAGTAAAGAATCACCCGACAAATTATTATAGTACTCGAACTCATCCTCCGGTACCTTAGCCAGAGCTTCTTGTCGGGCTTTGTCTAAAAAGCCGATATAGCTGTTACCCGCTTCAAAATCAAAGGCCTGATAAAACCATTTGAAGTAGCGTTCGCGTAATTCCGGGGTCCAACCTGATTTTTGCCGACTAAGTACGGTAGCGTAATACGTTTGCTGAGCGGGAGGAATATCTTTCAACATTCGCGCAATATCCAGGCCGTACTGTGGATTTCGTAAGATCAAGTCAGAGCCATCGGTTGCGGAAGATGCTTGCGCTGATGCGCGGCTCTCATCTTGTTCCAGCAGGGTTAGCGTAGTCTCGATCACTCCTGGAGCGTCCAAGGCTACCAGTAATTTGCTTAGCTGTCCGTTAATTATTTCGTTATCCGCCGGATAGTGAGCATCCAGATAGTTAACCACTTGCTCGCGGGCATCACCCGAAGGTTCGCCCATTCGGGCAATTGTAAGCTCAAACGCCCGCAGTAGATCCACTCGTTGCTGATTATTCAACTGAGCGTATTCTACTTGACTTAATTTGCTCAACATTTGGTCTTTCAATGATTCGTTGCCGAGCGACGACTCGCCGGGCGACGATTCGCCGTGACGGGCTAACGCTATTATCCCTTGGGTAAGGGTTATCGGATCGCTTTCACTTAATACCTTATCTTGCCAATCAGCCACTGGTTGCTGTTCTACGGCAATGCGGGCGGCGTAGCGCACTAAACGGTCGGGATGATTCAAGTGAGGCCAGGCAGCTTCTACTCCACCAGTGGCTCCTTCTTTGTGATATTCCTCCAGTTCCTTTCTCAACTGATTAGCTTCGGTTACTTCCGCCACTATTTCACTGTCCTGGGGTTCACCGTCGTAGTACACCCGGTACAGGTCCGAATCTAGGCGACGTCCCCCAGTCATAAAGTACATAGCACCATCCGGGCCAATCACCCCGTCGGTCAGTGGTAGGGGCATCCCCGATATAAACTCTTCGCGCTCGCCCCGGTAGGTGCTACCTTCTGGTGTTAAGTGTACTGCGTAAATAATCCCAAAGCTCCAATCGAAGGCGAAGATTGATTTGCGGTATTTCTCGGGAAAGGAGGCAGTCCCTCCGTAAATCACTCCCGTAGGAGAGCCCTGACCGATATTCAGCACCGGAGGTAGATTGTCGGGATAGGCGGGTGACCACTTACCATTACCGGTTCGCCAACCAAACTCACTACCACTGGTTACGTGACAAATCCGGGTAGGGCGGTACCAAGGCATGCCTAAGTCCCACTCCATGTCCGAGTCGTAAACAAACATATCCCCGGCCTCGTTGAAGGCCAGATCGTAAGGATTACGGAACCCCGCACTAACTAGCTCCCAACGTTCACCCTCCGGGTCGATGCGGGCAATCCACCCTCCGGGTGCACCCCGATCATTGGCATGACCTCGCGGATCTTTAATCTGCGGAAACAAGTTATCGTCTTCCCATACTTTGGGCAATCGATAGTGATCCATTTCGGGTAGGTCAGTATGGTTACCCGCAATAACGTGGAGCGACTCCCCGTCAGGCGACATGACAATGCTGTGCGGACCGTGTTCGCCCCACCCTTCTAATGATTTTAGTAAAGTGACTTTATCAAATTGGTCGTCACCATCGGTATCTTGCAAGCGATAGAGCCCACTGCTCTTATTAAAATCAGCGTCTTCAGCATCTTCTTTCACCCGGTTGTTCACCATCACATACAGGCTATTGAAGGCGTAGAGCAAGCCTTGGGCGTAACCCATTTGCACCAACGAATCGGCTACTGGATCGTCGGACTTAATACGAATCTTTTCAATCTCTGGGGTAAGGTCTTCTGATCCAATATCCGGAACATTCAGCCGATACAGCGTACCATACTGGTCCGATACAATTAATCGGTCTTTGTTATCAAAGGCCATGGATACCCAAGAGCCCATTTCATTTTCTGAAGGACTAAACAAATGCTCGGCTTTGAAGCCGGATTGAAGTTTTAGTTTATCGATTTTAGGATTGGAAGTAAGAATAACTTCCTTACCTTTCTCTCTAGGAACTTCCAAGAAAACCGGATTAAATATAAAGCACCCTAGTAGTAGTAGTTGAGCAATGACGTAGTTTAGATTCATAGGTAGAATAAGTAATCTTTCTTGAAAAGATAGTGTAATTTACCGAGAATTACTCACTCAATTTATAATATTCGTAAAGTTGTAAGTTCGTTAATACATACGATCACCATATCCTGTACTATCCTGGTTACAGGACAGTAGCGCACCTCTAGTCCGTTTATTACTTATCACCAATATGGTCTCGCTGTGTCCGTCAGGGGTGGTATAGAACGGACAGCCTTCAATGGTATACTGGGTTTCTGGAGGAATGCTTAGCATACAATTACTAGACACATTTACCATTAGTAGCTCCGTGCATTGAAGGTTAATCGGTAAGGTATCGGAAATTTATAACTACATCGTGCTTTCTCTACGGTTAGAAAGTGACAGTCCTTGAATGCCCAGCCCAATTGGTAATAGTAACAGAACGCATAGTGTCATGGATCAGCAAGCGGAAAGATGACTGAGAAAGGTAACCTTGACCTATGTTTCTTTCAAGTCTACTATTTGAACCATCTCGGTACTTAATTTCTATCCATACTTCATTCGGTTGCAACGATAGAGAAGGTAAGTCGGATGATGCGGAGCGGAATATCCGAAGGCTATCGGCGTTGACTGTAGCAATAGTAAAGACATCCGTCGGAGTATATAAGCTTCCCAGTGCCCGGGCATCCCCATTCACAAAAAACCCACTCGTTCCGGATGCTACTGCTTTGAATCTCCCGGTTCCATCTCCCCGAAGGTAGATTCCCTGATGGGCATCGTACCACCCGCTGATAACTTCCGTTTGGTAGTCATTGCCAATACCCAGTATATCGAGATAGCCATCAGCGTCGCAATCCCTGATTTTCAGACCATAAAGCGGAGCTACCTGCGCTTCCATTGGTAGCGGACTAACTAAAAAGCGGCCATTACCTTGGTTCTCCAGGTAGGCCGACTGTATGTAAGTGGTTTCCAACACCTGCATATCGGTGGTATCAAAAGCGTCTAAGACCTGATAAACATCGGCGGTAGCGAACTGATGGTACGTAGGAAACATCCGGTTAATCACCGAAAGCTGATCGATAAGGGTTCCACGAGAAGCGATGGGGGTCTCTTTATCGTTTATGTAACGGGTAATGATAGCATCTATACTTGCGTTACCATCAAAGTCTTTGGCATACATACGGAGAGGCTGGTGCGGCTTGATCTTGAATGTGGTATTCTCTCCCAGGTTACCTGCTACGTAGTCAATATCGCCATCCCGGTCCATGTCCCCTCCGGCCAAACTATTCCACCAGCCCCAGTAGGATTCTAGTCCGGTGTCTTTCCTCTTGTGGAGCCTACCTCCAGTATTTTCAAATACAGTAATGGGCATCCACTCTCCTGCTACCATCAGATCGATATCTTGGTCATTGTCATAATCGGTCCATAGGGCGGAACAGACCATGCCAACTTCACTCAATCCCTCCGCTAGTTCTTCGGTTCTGTCGTAGAATTTACCATCTTGGTTCATCAGCAGATAACTTCGGGGCGTAGTGGGAAATTTTCCGGGAACCATCCTTCCACCCACAAATAGATCGATATCATCGTCTTGATCGAAGTCGGCGGCCACCACGCAAGAACCACTGGTATTGATCTCAGGCAGAACATTTTCATTTAAAGTAAAGTTGCCTTGCCCATCATTGGTATAAAGACGATCCTGGTAGTGCCCCTTGTTAAAGAATTTTACCGAACTCCCTCCGCTTACTACGTACAAATCGAGATCGCTATCCTGGTCAGCATCAAATAGCAACGAACCCATATCTTCGTAGGACTCGGTACCAACTAGCTCTTTGGTCTCGAAGGTTTGGTTGTCTGCCTGAAAGAAGAAAGTGCCGGTGTGGTATCGGGCACCACCTACGTAAAAGTCGGCTTTGTTATCGCCATTCATATCGCCCACGGCCAAGCCCGGTCCGTAGTTATCAAACTGGTGCAAGAGCAGTGGTTCGTATCTAAAATCTTCCGATAGGTTTTCCTCATGCTGATAGCTACTAACTAATTGGGTAGAAACCTCTTCAAATAAATGGCTATTTACCAGAGAATCCGATTGGTTTGTTGTAGCTAGAGATTCAGTACCCCTATCACCGTAGCTAAACTGATAAGTAGTATCTACCACCAGGCCAGTGTGCCATTGCTGCTTCCCATCTGGCCAAATAATCTCCAGCGTATCTAACTTAGTGGCCTCGCCCAAGCCCATGTGAATGGTTGATTCTGAAGTAGACATATACCCCCGAACGGGATAATTTTCGTAGTATAGTTTTCTTCCGTTGACTAAGGTAGCGGTAACCTTGGCACCTATCGCATTGCGATTCGGAGCTTTGCCTACCAATTTTACTCGCAGATGATGATAGGCACTTTTAGGATCACCTTCGTTTTTGTAGAGAAAAGCTGGAGC
The DNA here is from genome assembly GCA_039198955.1 of Bacteroidota bacterium. Lineage (GTDB taxonomy): Bacteria > Bacteroidota > Bacteroidia > Cytophagales > Cyclobacteriaceae > Tunicatimonas. The sequence goes on from JBCCTI010000002.1 coordinate 126,876, forward strand.
GTTGATATTGTTAACTACTAAATCCAAATCTCCGTCCTGGTCAAAGTCCGCATAAGCACTGCCGTTCGACATGGAAGGATGATCCATTCCCCAATCCTGAGTTCTATCCGCAAATTGCAGGCTATCCTGATTTTGAAACATAAAGTTGGGCAGGCAGACACTATCTAGCTGAAGAAGTTTTTCAACGACTTCGGGAATAGACAATTTTCCCGAGCCGCGAACGTAGGCATTGGTCTGTTCCGTATACTCCTGAAAATCGTGGTCGGTAACATCCCGGCGAAAGCCATTGGTAATGTAGACATCTTTCAGCCCATCATTATCAAAATCCACAATCAGGGAAGACCAGCTCCAGTCGGTTTCGTGTAGTCCGGCTAGGCGGCCTAATTCGCTAAATCGGTAGTTCCCGTCGGGATCAACTCCTCGGTTAATTTGTAAAGTATTACGAATGAATTGGGGAGAGAAATTTTGTTTCAAAGTGCTGCGAAAGTATTCGTAATTCATGCTAGCCGTCATGGTTTTCTGCCTTACCGCAGTGGGGGGTAACATATCCAACACTAAAATATCAGGTAAAGCATCATTGTTGATGTCGGCCACATCCACTCCCATTCCGTTGCGGGAAATATGCTGTACGTACTCATCCAAACGATTCTCGAAGGTAGGCTGCCCTTCCGGGTTATTAATGTACAATAGATCGCTGGCAATGAAGTCATTGGCCACGTATATATCCGGCCATCCATCCTGATTGATATCCGAGATAGCTAATCCTAAACCATACCCTTCAATTAGTATTCCGACTGAATCAGAAACATCGCGGTAGAAGGGACGGGGCGAGTCGGCAGTGGCTACATTTTCGTATAGCTTATCGGTGCTGGGGCCTCGCCCGTCCTTGTAGGTGTATAATTTGCTGACGGCAGCGTAGGCTTCGTTAGCGTGCTCCATCACGTACACATCCAGGTCGCCGTCGCGGTCGTAATCAAAAAAGGCGGCCTGAGTAGAGAATCCATCATCAGCTAGTCCATATAACTCGGCGGACTCCGTAAAAGTAAGATTGTGGTTATTAATAAATAGTAGGTTCTTCCGGTCTTCTGCCTCAGCAAATCCACCTACGCAAAGATAAATATCCAGCCAGCCGTCCTGATTTACATCAGCAATGGATACTCCGGTAGCCCAACGGTTTGTTTCAATATCTGCGCTACGACTCACGTCTTCAAATTGAAACGAAGCAGATCCGGAATGGGCGTTCCCTCGGTTTCCCTGATTGATGTACAGGCGGGACGAGACCATGTTTCCGGCAAAGAAGATGTCGGGAAATCCGTCGTTGTTGAAATCCCCCACCCCCACTCCAGCTCCGGTATAGATGTAGGGAAAATTAAAGTAGTGAATAGAATCCGATTCAAAAATGGTATTGGAAAATGTCATTCCCGATTGGTCGGGGGGTACCAATTCAAAAACGTTTTCCCTCTTCTGACATGAAAAGAACAGAAGTGTAATGGTTAGAATGGATAGTGAGTTGTTTGTTAATCTTCTCATAAACAACCTGTGGGTTATCTTCCCTAGCTAGTTTTTCAACTCAAATACTTGAAGATATGCATCATTATTTCCTATTAGAAGTAAGGTAGAACCGTTCGGTCTCTTGAGCTTCACCATACTCTTCACATCGCCCGGAGCCAACAAACCACTTTTTGCTAGTGAAAGCGGGGTAAATTTTCCTTCTCCGTCGCCAGTCAGCACCAACCCTAAACCAGCATCGTTGCGGGCCGTTTCTACTTCACTGCCGTACATATTACCCGCCACTATAATATCCCGATACCCATCTTGATTTACGTCTTCAACCACAAATGCATTTACTGATGATAACTGAGCCAATTGGGGAAGAGGGTGTAACGCAAAGTTACCTTGTCCCAAATTCTCAATGTAGGTGCTGGCAAAAGTATACGCCTGATAATGTTGAGCCTCGGAAAGAGCTTGTTCATCGTAGATTTCAGTCAGGGTTGATGAGGCAAAAGCTGCGTAGGTTGGGAATTTCTCCTTCAAAAAAGGCATCTGCTGGGATGAGCATTGTTTGCCGCGAACCGGATACAGCTCTCCCTCGTTAAAGTAGCCCAGCACAATGTCCAGGGTTTGGTTGCCGTCAAAATCGTAGGCGTACACCTGAAAGGGTTCCTCTTCGGTAGTCTGGTACTTGTAGTTCAATCCCAGATTCCCAGCGAGGTAATCCATATCTCCGTCGTCGTCCATATCGGCCTGGGTCAGGGCGTACCACCAACCTTGAGTTTTCTCAAGGTCAGGAACTGAGCTATCAGAAAGTTGACCGTCCTGATTTTCTAGCAAGTTGATGGGCATCCATTCTCCTACCAGCATCAAATCAAGATCCTGATCCTGGTCATAATCCGTCCACTGGGCATCAGTCACCATTCCTATTTTCTGCAACGAAGGTGCTACTTCAGCAGTAACATCCGTAAAGGTTCCGCCGTCGTTAACCAGCAGAGCAGAACTAACTGGTAGCGGATATTGACCGGGTTGCACCCTTCCGCCTACAAACAAATCCAAATCGCCATCGCGGTCGAAATCCCCAGCCCGAGCTACGGAACCACTAGTTGTTAATGAAGGAAGAGCTTCCGATTGACAAGCAAACTGACCTTTCCCATTATTGGTATACAAACGATCCTGGTACAACGGAGAACCTTTTTCCGCTTCATTTCCTCCACTCACCACGTACAGATCCTGATCACCATCACCATCGCTATCAAAGAAGAGCCCACCCGTATCTTCGTAACCCGGATCTTGCTGCCAGGTAGCCGTAGAAGTGGACGTAAATTTGCCCGAACTTTCCTGCACATAGAGTTGACCGACCTGACCTTTAGCACCGCCCACGTAGAAATCGTCCAGCCCATCGCCGTTCACATCTCCCACTACCAGACAAGGGCCTAACTGAGAGTAACGGTGAGGCAGTAAGATCTCCCGAGCAAAATCATCAAACTGATTCTCAGTATGCTTGTAGTTGATTCCGACTTCCTGGATCACTTCGGTAAAGAGTGTTTCGGTAGATGGGACTTCTTGAGGAGCTTCCTGAGCATCTTGTTGACTAATTTCTATCCGCTGATTAGCCGGAATATCTTGAAGCAAAGAATAACTTCCGTTCGGCCAATAGGCTTCTATTTCATCAACGGTCTTCGCGTCATTTAATCCAAAATGAAGGATAGGCTCTACCGAAGATTGAAAGCCCCGGCTGGGCTGAAGATGTTGGTACTGCGTCGCTTCTTCAGCGGTAACTTTAACCTTCGTCCCAATTCCTAATACGTTGTCTTCTGTACCCTTCAGGGTAATTTGAATATAATTGGTAGTGGGGGATGACGAGTTCTCGTAGATAGAAGCCAGATCATCGATGTTATTTAACACTATATCGAGATCGCCGTCCCGATCTAAATCACTGTAGGCAGCCCCAGTGGAGAACCCTTCCATATCAATGCCCCAGGCATCTGTCTGATTAGAGAATGTTAAATTCCGATTATTCCGAAAGCTATAGTTCTTCAGTTTCTGAACGGGAAAACTTTTAATAACATTTATCACACTGGTCTGTCTGGGATCAACGCCTTTTTTCTGCAAATCCAGCAATATGTCTTTATACTGAATATCGCGGCGTATTCCGTTACTGACGAAGAGGTCTTTCCACCCATCGTTATCCATATCCAGGAACAAAGGCCCCCAGCTCCAGTCGGTTTCGGCTACTCCGGCTAGCTCGGCCACTTCGCTAAATCGGCCACCTCCGGTATTAATCTGAAGAGTATTTTGCATATACTGATAATGGTACCCCTCGGCTACCAGACGGGCAAACCGACCGACATCCATGCTGGCCATATTCGCTTTTTTGCGGTAATTATCCGAAGCCTGCATGTCACACACCATAACATCGGGCAACCCATCATTGTTAAAGTCGGTAACATCGGTCCCCATACTGGAGAAAGAGGTGTGACCGATACGTTCGGCTAGCTCATCAGAAAAAGTACCATCGCCGTTGTTGAGGTACAGAAAGTCAGGTTCAAAAAAGTCGTTAGCCACGTAGATATCGGGATAGTCATCACCGTTCAGGTCGGCAATAGCAGCACTCAAGCCAAAACCAAAATGGTTGATGCCTGCTTCCTGACTTACTTCGGTAAAGTTATTGTCTCCCTCGTTACGGTACAGTTTATCAGCCTCTTCTGGCACGGGCTGATTTTTCATCGCAAACAAGGAATCCTGACTGGCAAAAAACCGATTGGAATGGTTTACTAGATACATATCCAAGTCACCGTCCCGGTCATAGTCAAAGAAGTAGGACTGTACTGAATAGCCATTATCGTTCAGGCCGTAACGCTTCCCTTCTTCCGAAAACCTTCCGTTTTGCTGGTTGATGTACAGCAAATTATTACGGTAGGTACCAGTGCCGGAACGGCAGACGTAAATATCCAACCAACCATCGTTATTGACATCGGCAAATGTAACTCCGGTAGTCCAGAGATTACTTTTCAGAATACCCGCTTTGATCGTAACATCTTCAAATATAAGCTCTCCCTGGTTGAAATAAAGTCGGTCACCTCGCTGGTTTCCGGTGAAGTAGAGGTCAGGTAGCCCGTCCTTATTTAGGTCGCCAATTGCTACCCCGCCGCCATTATAGAAATAGGGGTAACGGATGATATTCTGCTGTTCGTTCTCCTGAAGCACGTTAACAAAATCTACTCCCGAATATTCTGCCGGAATTAAGTTAAATCTAGGTTCTTGCGTTACTAGCGAGGGAGAATTTGACTGGCAGGAAACGAACCAACTCAAAAAGAGTAGAAGCGCACATATTTTTATAATTGTAGGCATGAGCCAGACTGGTTTTCTATCTCTCTATGTTTAGAAAGTAATAAAGCCTAGTCTGGAAACTAAGCTTTATTTCTAACCTTCAGCGTTATGATCAATAACTATTCAGGATACTGGGTTAGGTTGGGCATCAAGTCCAGTTCAGCGTTAGGAACTGGCCAATAGTTGTGCCGCCCTTCTACGTAACCTAACGGACCTAATATCTCTTCTGCAAGGCCCCACCGCTGCAAGTCAAAGAAGCGGTGGCCTTCAAACAAAAGCTCTCTTCGCCTTTCGGCCCGGATCAGGTCGCGTAATTCCCCCTGATTGCTGCTGGTGAACTCCGGCATTTGGGCTCGGATACGAATCATATTTACCGCGGTTAGCGCTTCGGCGGTATTGCCCAATTCATTCTGGGCTTCGGCGTAGTTAAGCAATATCTCAGCGTAACGCAAAATGGTATAGTTGACATCAAAGCTATTGGGTTGAGTCATGTTCTTACCTTCCGGAAGCCACTTACGGGTATTGGCCCCATTGAAGTAGCTGGAATTCATATTGCCAGAAGGAAATTGCTCCTGCACTCCGTCGCCGTCAACATCAATAAAGTCAGGCGGATCAGCATCTACCAGCAGCACACTAGCTTTGCGTCGGATGTCTCCGTCTTCAAACTGCTGGTAAGAACCAGGGCTGGGGGAGAACCAATTAGCCCAGCCAATGACCGGACTCCAGTGAATAGAGTATAAATTCTCGGTACTGCCGGCCCAGAAGTTCGGTGCCTCCGAAACAGCCTGGAACTCAAATACTGACTCCACACTGTTCTCCATCTTACCGTTGAACAGATTGATAAAGTCCTCTGAACCTACCAGATCATAAGAGCCTTGATCCATGACGCTGTTGGCTGCATTGGCTGCTTCCTGCCACTTATTTTGGTACAAGTAAATTCTGCTCAGTAGTCCGGTAGCGGCCCCTTTGGTAGCTCGCCCTACTGGGTCACTAGCTTCTATGGGCAGCACTGCGGCAGCATCAGTCAAATCCTGCTCTATCTGGGCATAGATAATTGACTGATCAGTACGGGCCAATTCGCTATATTCATCCCGAGTGAGCACAGTTGTGGTAAAGGGTACATCTCCGAAAGTGATGACCAGATTGAAATAGTACAAAGCACGCAGATACTTGGCCTCTCCCAACATCCGGGCTTTCAGGCTCTCATCCATCTCTATATCGGGAAGTCTTTCCAACAGTATATTCGCCCGGAATATACCCTTGTAGCCATCGTACCATCGGGCAGAAGAGAATGGGTTATTGGGCTCCCAACGATAATCGCTGGCCGCTCGGAAGAAAGTTCCGTAGTCCCCACTATCTCCGGTAAGCTCGTTAATATCATCGCTGGTAGCATCGCCGACTACCATCACTGCCTCTCGATATAACCCCTTCTGACCGACAATGTCGTATATTGCCGTAAGGGCCTGCTCAGCATCGGAGGCATTCTGGAAGAAGTTTTCGTCTACTACTCCATTCTGAAACTCTTTGGTTACAAAGTCTTCCCCACAGGAATTAAAGAGAAGCGTAGTTAAACCTGAAAAACAAATTATAGCAATTATTTTTTTATTCATGATAGCAGATTTTTAGTAGTTAAAACCCTACGTTAAGGCCTATTGACCAAGTACGAACTTGAGGATACAAGTCTTGGTAGATACCAGCTACTGCGCTGTTATTTTCATCAAACCCAACCTCAGGATCAATACCAGTAAATTTGGTCAGCACAAAAATATTTTGCCCCGATACGTAGAAGCGAGCAGAAGATAAGCCTATTGATTCTAGTATGCTTTGTGGCATACTGTATCCGAGTTGTAAGGTTCTCAACCGTAGGTAAGACCCGTCTTCGATCAGGTGGTCGCCCAAGATGATATTTTGATTAGGGTCTTGCAAATGAGGACGAGGAATGGTATTGCTAGTGCCAGTGCCACTCCAAGCATTAAGCACCGTACTGCTCTTGTTGTAGGCCCGACCCGAGGCCTCCAGTTGAGAACGGGCAATGTTAAAAATATCATTGCCTTGAACTCCGAAGAACTGGAAATTAAGGTCAAAGTTCCCGTAGCCAATATTACCGCCAAAACCGTAGGTAAATTTCGGAATGGGGTTGCCTACCACCTCCTTATCGTCGTTATCCACTCTCCCGTCACCGTTCAAATCGCTCCATCGGAAATCACCCGGCCCAGTTCCAGCGTTTTGATAAGGAGATTCAGCGTTTCCGTCAATAGCGTTCGCCGCATCCACCTCCTCCTGAGATTGAAACAGTCCCTCAGTTCTTCGGGCCAGAAAGATACCTAGTGGCTGGTTCGGCCGGATTACCACAGTAGCTCCAGAACCGGAGTAGGTATACGCTACAATCTCATCCAAACCTCCCAAATCAACTACCTCACTACTAATGGTAGATAAGTTAGCATTAAAGTCATAGCGGAACTTACCAACAGCTTGTCTAAATCCCGCTCCGAATTCAAACCCTTTATTCACAACTTCCCCTACATTATCCACTGTCTCTTGCAGACCAGATACACCCGCTAGGGGTAATTCCAACAGCATATCGGTGCGTGAGCGGTTGTAGTATTCGGCGGTAAAAGTCAGTCGGCCGTCCAGCAGTCCAGCGTCAACCCCAAAGTTATATTCGGTTACTGTTTCCCACTTAACATCCGGATTCGCCAAATCTAGCAAGGCAGCTCCCAGAGCAGATCTTCCATTTTGATTACCAAAGCCATAACCAAAGTCCGTACTAAGTGCAGCCAAATATCGGAAGTTACCAATGGCATCGGAACCTACCTGTCCCCAACCACCCCGAACCTTCAAGTCGGAGATCAGGCCCTTGCTGAAAAACGGTTCTTGGGAAATCCGCCAGCCAGCAGTAAAAGAAGGAAAAACTCCAAACTTGTTATTAGGACCAAATTTGGAAGAACCATCTCTTCTTATGGCGGCGGTTAGTAAGTATTTGTTATCAAAATCATAGGTTACTCTTCCGAATAATGAGGCCAGGGACTCTTCTTCGCTATTACTAGTCGTAATCAGTTCCGTAGCACCGTTTACAATTTCAGTAAATACATCAGTATCGTAGCGGGCTGAACTCCTTAGTTCTCCCGACTCAATCTCTAAAGCGGAAGTACCCGCCGTGATGGTGAAGTTATTTTTCCCAATACTGCTCGCGTAGGTAAGAGTATTTTCCCACGACCAGAAAAGGGAATTGAAACGATCTTGAATAATAGTAGAAAGCCCTCCGGAGTTCAGCAAACCTTCTTCCCAAATAGGTGAGTAGGAGTAGTCGTTGGTATTTTGAATATCAGTAGAAAACGTAGTTCGGAAAGTCAATCCGCTAATAGGAGCTATCTCTAAATAAACGTTACCCAGTATCCTATCGGTAGAATTATCGCGGGTAGGTAGCAAAGTCTGAGACACCACGTTGCGCCGACGCTCCAATCGGGTATCGGTTGGGCCACCGTAGCCAGTACTGGTAGACTCATCAAACAATGGCTGGGTAGGTAAGGCCTGATATAAATCGGTAAAAGTACCGTGAATGAACGTCCGGTTACCCGCGTTATTATCAAAGCGAGATCCCCGACTGTACATCAGGCTATTGCCAATCTTGATCGCTTTAGTAATCTGATTATCGGTATTAGCCCTAATGGAAAACCGTCTCTGGAATGTTTCCAGCATAATACCCTGGTTATCAAAGTAGTTCAGGGAGATATAATACTGGTTAAATTCAGTACCTCCTGAAACCGATAATTGATGGTCAGTGATAAAGCCGTTGCTAATAACTTCGTCCAGATAGTTGACCCCTTCCCCTAGAGAAGCCGGGTTGGGAAAAGGTGGTTCTTCGCCAGCCGCCGCGAAAGCCGTATTCATATTTTCAGCAAATTCCTGAGCGTTTAACGGTCGGGGAAGCTGGCTTACTGGCTCTTGAATACCGGCATAAGCGTTGTACGTTATGCTGGGTTTACCTGATTTACCACGCTTAGTAGTAATTAAAACTACTCCGTTAGCCGCCCGGGCACCGTAAATAGCGGTAGAAGCCGCATCTTTCAGAATATCGATAGTTTCTATATCGTTAGGGTTGATCGTAGCCAAAGGATTAGAATTTTCATCATTACCCGCTCCTACTACCACTCCATCTACTACATACAGTGGGTTACTGTTGTTGATAGAGCCGGTCCCTCGGATACGAACAAAGACCCCTCCGCCCGGCTGGCCACCGTTGGTAGTCACGTAAACGCCCGGTACCCGTCCTTGTAATGCGGCATCGAAGGTGGGGGCTTGCACCTTGGCAATGTCTTCTGATCCAATCGAAACGATTGAGCCACTTACATTGCTTTTCTTTTGAGTACCGTAGCCTACCACCACTACCTCTTCCAAACTGCTAATATCCTCCGCGAGTTCTATGTTGATTGTGCTTTGGCCATTCACCGGAATTTCTTGAGAAAGGTAACCGATAGACGAGAATACTAACGTATCGTTCTCATCGGGAACATTCAAACTGTAGTTTCCACTAACATCCGTGATCGTTCCGATACTGCCTCCTTTTACCAAAATATTCACTCCGGGCAGACCAACTTCATCCGATGCTGAACTAACTTTACCGGAGACTTGGATAGGTGGAGCAACATCCGCCGTTTCTTGGGGGGCTTTCGGCTTAGCCGATTTGACGTGAATGTTATCATTAATCTGCTTAAAATGAACCCGGGCGGTTTTTCCGATAGTTAGCAGCACTGCGTCCAGATTTTCATCATTGGCCTGAACCGTAATGCCACCTCGCTTCGTCAGGTCATTCTCTTCGTAAGTGAACGTAAACGATGTTTTCGTTTCAATTTCTCGTAGTACTTCTGCTAACAGGGCGTTTTCAATATGCAAGGTAACAGGAACCTCCTTCACGCTGCGGTACTGGGCTACGCCGTCGGTTGCAAGTAAGGTCGATAGCGTCACCATATGGACGATGAGCCCATAACATGCGTATTTACCAGTCATGATGAGTAGGCTTAGTAGGCAATTTTTCATAAATTGTAAAGTTTTGATTGTTGTATCAGTTAAAACACCGCCCTTTTGTGCAAAGCAACCGATGCGTCACCATCCTGCTTTGCCTGAGGGCATTTTGTCCGTATTATGAATTTTTATCGCATACGCTTTTAAGGGTTAGTGAAACATTAGGGTGATTTTTTTCTGCTGGATTTTGTAAGTAAAACCTTTCACGTAGCTTATACCCGCGAGCACATTCGCCAGGTTTTGATTTTTGTACGTTCCCGTGTACGTCCAGGCTTGGTTCTCAGCCTTCTCAATCTTTCCATCTAAGGTAATTTCTACCCCGTACCAGTCTTCCAGTCTCTGGATAACCTCCTCTATACCTGCTTCCTTAAAATACAGAACCCCATCCTTCCAGGCCAAGGTTTCTAGGGTATCATAGTAGTCCGTACGAAAGGTCGAGCGATCCCTATCGTAGTGCAGTCTTTCTCCGGGTTTAAGTTTGGTCAAAACTGCTGTATCATCTACGATCTCTACTCTTCCAGTTGCCAGCGACACTTCCGTAGTTGCATTACCTGATCGGTGATTGATATTAAATGATGTTCCCAGCGCCGTAGTAGAGAGGTTGCCCGAGTGCACGATAAAAGGTCTTAGTGGATCTTTAGCCACTTCAAAAAATGCTTCACCTACAAGTGTAATTTCCCGAGCATTTTCCTGAAAGCCAGCAATATATGTGATGGAGCTTTGGGCATTAAGTATCACCCGCGAGCTATCCGGCAATATTTTAGTGACTTTTACCCCTGCTGGTGCCTCTACCGTAATCATCTTGGGGGGCTGGCCAACGGTGCTGGGTTGATAGAATTTTACGTAGAGCCAAGAAAAAAAGAAAGGAATAATCAGAATGGCGGCTACTCTCAAAGCATACGCCCAGGAATCAGAAATCCTTGAACGTTCCCGCTGATGGCTAACCGGCACTGTATATTTTTTTCTTATCTTTTGATGGATTGATCCTAGTATTTCTTGAGAGTTGTATTCTGAATGATAGAGTTGCTTCTCTTTTTCAGTTTCTTTCCATATGGCGAACAGCTCTTCTTCTTTACTAGGTGAGAGGTTTTGTTCACGGAACCAGCTTAGTATCTGCTCTGTCTCTTCGGGCGTACATTTTCCTCTAAAAAATCTATCTAATAATTTACTGTTCATAGGAGATCCTATTTACAGTAGTACAATTAACTCAACTGTAGGGCCACCTCGCCAGAAAAAATTATTGGAATTTCTCCCGAAATTATTTATAAAATACCTAAAATTCTTAATCTAGCACTATTTAGTCGCTAAATTGATACTTAGAACAGAAGATATACTGGAAGGAAAATGACTGAGGGAATAATTTCGTGCAACTGCATCTGTTCCTTCAGAAAGCGAAGGGCTTTGTGGATGTGATTTTTTACGTTACTGGTACTGGTATTCAGTTGCTCTGCTATTTCGTGGTGACTCAAGCCGTCGATCCGGCTCAGCATAAATATTTCTTGTCGGGCGGGAGGCAATTGTTGGTAAGCTCCTTCTAGAAACGCTACCAACTCGTCGTATTGCACCGTGTTCTCAGTAAAGCTTCCAGCTGCTGTACCTGATGAACGAACGTATTCTTGGTAAGCAACCCAGTAAACTCGGCGACGGGCTTTGTTATAGACTAAATTCTTGGCGATGGTAAATAGATAGCTATCTAAATTCTGATGAGGCTTAATAAGCTCTCTTCTTTCCCAAACTTTCAGAAAAACCTCCTGCACTATCTCTTTAGCCTCTTCGGGATTATGGGTAAGTTTCATAGCAAATGCACAGAGCCGCGACTCAAAGCGATAAAATATGGTATCAAAAGCTCCTATATCGCCCTTTCTTAGTTTTTCAACTAATTCTGCATTGGTTAGGTAGACCTTAGCTTGCATTCACTTTTAGGAAAATTATTATACCCGTATAATGTATAAAATTAATAGCAAAATTTACTATTGCTAACCAAATTTGTTTATTCTAAAAAATTTTGAATAATAATAGTTCTTTAGTCACTTGCCTTTAAAATATGCTAAAAGTGTAAATCAGAAGGCGTGGTATGTCTCAGGGAACTACCTTAGCTTTTTTGGGCTTATCTCCTACCAGTTCGTGTTCGATCTCTTCCAACGTTTTCCCTTTGGTTTCAGGTAGGATGAGGTAGAGAACGACAAAACCTACCGCGCATATGAGTCCATAGAGCCAGAAATTATTGGCCCAACCCAGGTTTTCCTTGATGGTCGGGAAGCTAAATGTCAATGTGAAATTACCAACCCAATGGGCAAAAGCGGCAATAGACATAGCCGCTCCCCGAATACGATTAGGAAAGATTTCGGATAGCACCACCCATAGCAGGGGAGCGAGGGTTACGGAATAAAACAGCACATTTGCCAGTACCAACAATACGATGACCAGCCCTTGATAGTCCGCGTAGAAGCAGTAGCCAATGAGGGCGTATACCCCGGCCATTGATGATGTGCCGAACAGCAGTAGCGTTTTTCGCCCCAGCTTATCTACCGTAGCCATGGTAATGAGCACCGCTAGCACCATCACAGTACCGATGACCACAATATTGAGCATCATCTGTTGAAGGTTATAACCAGCTGCCTGAAAAATATCCGCGGCGTAGTAGATGATCACATTCAGGCCACTCCACTGCTGCAAGAACGACAGAAACACTCCTAACCCTACTAACTTTAAGATTCGGCTATTGAGGAGTTCTTTGAAGTTGACATGGGACACATCTTTTTGTGATAGGGTTAGCTTTACCTCGCTAATCTCTTTTTGAGCATAGGCATCGCCGCCGATTTTTTGCAACACCCGTTCCCCCTCGGCGGCTCGTCCGTTTTTCACTAGCCAACGGACACTTTCAGGCACTAAGAACATCAGGGCAAAAAAGGCAAAGGCCGGAATAGCTTCCACGCCGAACATCCACCGCCAACCAGTCTGTCCGCTCCAGCTTCGGGCGATTATTTCGGCAGTAGCATCTACGGGCAGTTCGGTGTCTAACAGTGAAATGCGCCAGTTCACAACCTGCGCCATCAGCACCCCAATCATCACTAGTAACTGATTGATGGTCACGAACATCCCGCGCTTCTCGGGTGGGGAGACCTCAGCGATATACATAGGCGACAGATTCAGCGCAATGCCCATCGCCACTCCCCCGATAATCCGGTAAACGTTAAACCAAGTAAAATCCGAAGCTATGGCAGTACCTAATGCCGATAGCGTGAACAGCGCTCCGGCAAAGATTAGCAAACGCTTACGACCGTAGCGGTCGCTTAACCCTACACAGGCTAGTGCCCCTACCATACAACCTACTAACGCTGAGCTAGTGCCCCAGCCCTGTAGTGCCGGAGTGTCCAGGCCAAAAAAAGGTTCGTAGTAAGGTTTGGCCCCACCTACCACTACCCAGTCGTACCCAAATAGAAAACCACCTAGTGCGGCGGTAAGACTAATTAACCAGAGGTAGGTTTGATTATAGGTTGTTGATTGGTTCATAATTCAGATAGATTGATGCAGTAAAATCCGTATTAATTTACAAGAAATTAGAAAACAAGTACCAACATGAGCTTTTATTACCAGACTCATGTGTATATTTTTTGTGATCTTTTTAAGTTTCTAGTCATCAATTTTCCATTGCTCTAAATCATCTACCGGATTTGGTAGTCGTCCTTCTAACCACTTCATTAGCGTTCCAGGTCTAAAACCCTTATCCCTGGTTTCTATTACCCAGGACAAAAAACCTTTGGGTCCCCCGTTTAGATAGGGAGCAGGAGAGACTGGATAAAACACCGTTGGAAGTCTTTCATTTATTGACAAATAATTTATGACACACCCTAGCTCCTGAACCACGTTCCAAGCCAATTCGTGATCGATATCGATTTGGAATTTGACCCACCAAAATCCGTCGTCATCGCTTCCAGTGGCAATGCCTGACTGTATCGCTGGCGTTTTTTCCAGGTAGTCAATTAGTGTTTTGAAAGCTCGTTCATCCATTTCTTTCGGGTTTCCTTAAATCATTTTGGTTCAGTTCTCTAGCAACATAAATGTTAATACTCCTCAATCGGTACCGCACTCCAACTTTCGCGAGGGGCTTGATGAAACCGTTGAATAGCTTCCAGTAACTTTTCTTCAATCTCGGGATGCTGACCTTTCAAATTGTAGAGTTCACGATGATCTTGAGCAAGATTGAATAATTCAGTGGGCTGTAGACTATCAGTGAGTAGTTTCCATTTGCCATCCAGGGCTACCGATGTGGCGTAAGGGGTGGGTTTGGGGCCCTGGTTTTGGAACCCTTGGTATAAATCCATTTGCCACAGCATGGGAGCTCGTTCTACCACCGCTTGCTCGTCCATCAGTATTGGCAGCATATTTACCCCGTCCAAGTCCGATGGCAGCTGATCTATTTCGGCTACGTCCGCAATAGTGGGCAGCAGGTCAGCCATATGCATGGGATGAAAGCGATGATGCCCCTCCGGAATATGCCTTGGCCACACAGCGAACATCGGCACCCGGATGCCACCTTCATGCAGATCAGTTTTTCCACCCTTAAACGGTCCCGGACTGCCCTGATAGGCTGGCCCGTTATCGGAAGTGAATACAATAAACGTATTTTCCATCAAGCCACTTTCTTTCAGATAATTTATCAGGCGACCAATCTGGGCATCCAGGTGAGAGACCATTGAGCGAAAGTATAACTGATCGCCTTCTGCTCCTAACGCCTCATACTTGGAAAGGTGCGGTTCAGGAGCAGGTTCGTAGGGAGTGTGGGGCACATCAAACCAGAGGTTCAGAAAGAAAGGTTGGTCTTCAGCTTGCCAACCGTCAATCAGACTAATGGCTTCGTCCACTTTAATCTCCGTCCAGTGCTTAGTAATCGGTGAAGCTTGTTCATCGTTGCGTAGCAGATACTTACCACCCTCCCGGTACAATTTGCGCTCCTGAATGAGGCGAGAGCGAATAGGTGCTCCCTCGGTATTGGTTAGATAGTGATCAAAGCCGTGCTGCAAAGGTCCCGGAATCGCTTGCTGTTGCTGCTGTCTTCGCTCAATATCCGACAGGCGCAGTCCGCCCAAATGCCACTTACCAATGTGAGCCGTGGCGTAACCAGCCTCCTTGAGTATTTCGGGTAGGGTTTGAGCCGCAGTAGGCAAATGGTCTATACTATCGCGGAAGTGCTGGCGCACATCAAAACGTAATGGAAACTTACCGGTGAGCAAACAAGCCCTCGAGGGGGAACATACGGCTGAACCTGCGTAGAACTGTGTAAAGCGAACGCCCATCGCCGCTAGGGAATCCAGATAAGGCGTCTCGATAGACTGGCTACCGTAGCTACCCAGATCGCCGTAGCCGAGATCATCCGCCAGCAGAATAATGATGTTAGGGCGTACTGAATTTCCTCTAACCGAGCTAGCATCAGCGACATTTTCTAACCCCTGATCAGAACAAGCAATCAGAGTGAAGATAGCTACCCAATAGGTAAGCTTAATTAACGAGGCATACATACAGTAACTTTTAGCGTCGCCAGCGATGGAAAGGATGGCAAATTTACGTTCCCTCACCCATTGGCTCTCCAGCTTTGATCTTTTCTAACTGAGCCTGCATTTCTGCTACTACCTCGGGGTATTCATTTGCCACATTCTTCTGTTCAGACACATCAGCTGATAGGTCGTACAGTTGGGGTTCGGGGGCATTGCCCAGCTCAGTATTAGTATTTTCATTGTAAGCTCGAGCGTCGCTGGGCTCAATATACTTCCACTGGTCTTTAACCAACGATAGAGTGCCTGTCACAGACTGTTCTACCAAAAACTCTCGATTTTCCTGATTCTCCCCCATCAAGGTCGCCAGGTGGTTACGACTATCGGGAGCCGCTGTGTTCGGCACTTCCTGGTTGACCAACGCGGCGAATGATGCCAGAAAATCGACTTGGCTCACTATAGCGTCAGATACTCCCGGTGCTATCTTCTCTGGCCAGCGGATCAGTAGTGGCACCCGGGTACCGGCTTCAAACGCGCTGTACTTTCCGCCTCGGAAGGGTCCTGAAGGGGTATGCTCGCCTAGTTTTTCCACGGCTTCGTCCTGATAGCCATCGTCGATCACTGGCCCGTTGTCGCTGCTAAAGATGACAATAGTATTTCCGGTTAACTGGAGACTATCCAGCGTAGTAAGAAGCTCACCTACACACCAGTCCAGTTGCAGCATGGCATCACCCCGAGGCCCCATACCGCTTTTGCCGACAAAGCGAGCGTGAGGAACGCGAGGTACGTGAATATCGTGGGTGGAAAAGTAGAGGAAGAACGGATTGTCTTGATGCTCTTCAATAAAAGTAACTGCTCTAGCCGTAATTGTATCAGCCATATCTTCATCTACCCAGCGAGCGGCTTTACCCCCCGTCATGTACCCAATGCGACTGATACCGTTCACAATGGTCATATCATGACCGTGACTAGGGTGCATCTTTAGCAGTTCGGGATTATCCCGTCCGGTAGGTTCGTCGCCAATAGGCTCACCAAAGCTTACTTGAATAGGGTCAGCCGGATCGAGCCCGAGCACCCGGCGGTTTCTTACGTATACTGTCGGTACCCGATCCCCGGTCGCCGGAATTAGAAAGGATTCATCAAAGCCAATATCGAGGGGGGAAGGTTCAATCGCCCCATTCCAGTCGGGGCCTCCTTCTGGTCCTAGTCCCAGATGCCACTTACCTACTACGGCGGTGGTATAACCGGCCCGTTTGAGTAGGTCGGGCAGCGTAAACCGATCCGAATCAATAATCATAGCAGCATCGCCTCTAGCAATGCCCGTCCCATCCTTTCGCCAGGGGTACTTTCCGGTCAGCAGTCCGTAGCGGGAGGGGGTACAGCTAGCCGAGGTAGTGTGGCCGTGGGTGAACCGCAACCCTTCCTCCGCCAATCGGTCAATATTGGGAGTACTGATTTCGGTGGCTCCGTAGCTACTCACATCACCATAACCCACATCGTCAGTGTAGATCAGCACAATGTTAGGTAAAGAAGGGTCATCGCTTTCTTCAGTAGGAGGTTCTGATGATTGGGGGGAACAGGAAAAGACAAGTAGAACGATAAATATCAGAAAAGTGATACGAGTAATCATAGGTTATTGCGTGGTAATTTATTTGCTACTATAATACAAAGAAATTCTGTAGTATAGATCACTGTGATTGATTTAATCATTGCTTTTGAGCGGATTATGTAAACTGACTCTAGCTAAAAAAATACAAGCAATTATTTTACCTGTTTCTAACGAAGGTTTAAATCTTTGCGGTTCCCTCGCAAGCTACAGTACGTTTTAAAGGCCAGTGGGTGTACGGAACAAAAGAATTTTTGTCACCTATACTCTCTACAATAATATGGTTAAACCTTGTAAGGTTGGGCTGAGCTAGGTCCCCTCTGCCTGCCTTATCAATTGTTAATGCTTCAGCAATAGACATTGGTTGAGTTGTCTCAAAAAAAGATGCGAGTTGAGAACAAAAGCCGCTACGTTTATAATCTTTAGTAGCAAGAGCTAGATTATAAAAACCACCTCCGTAATGACGGCTATTAAAGGGATCGATATGCGTCGAGTTATATTTGATTCCGGCGTACTCGTGATTATTGTTTACCCACTGGTAAACTAACTGCGGAACAATGTATTCAGGTTTAAAAGTATCTCTTTGGTTTTTAACCTTAATATTACACATTGCTACTAATGGCCAGCGTAAAAGATGCCAATCCTCCATCCCCTTGTAAGAGTAGCTACGTGTATTGTGATCCCAGTCAATATTGAGAAACCGTAGCCTTAAAGACATACGCTGCTTTTCTCTAAGTTGGATGAAATAAAAGAGTTCTCGATCTTTATTATCCCAGTTGATTTCTTTCGCGCAGGTATACAAACTCCCGCTCAAATAGAGAGATGGAACCCCAGATATACTGTACCTATGGTTTTTAACAATACCTCTTTTCTCAAAAGGAATATGAAAAAGCCGTTCAAGAGGTACTTTACCAAAGCTTCTTTTTTTTTCTTCTTCAGTTAGTATGGCAGCTCTATAATGTTCACCTATTGAAAACTCTGAATTGCCACCAAGTTGTGGTATTTGCTTCAGAACCGTATCAAGACAGTTATATGCACGAAAGGTATGCCCCTGAAGGTACAGGTCTATCGTCTTAATTAACCCCCCAACAATTTCTTCTTGCCGCTTTATTACTTCTTTTTTCTTCAATTTAAACCTGTATGCCTCATGATCTGATTTAAAGTGCTTTCTTTGAGGATCTATTGCCCGCAGTATATTCAGATAATTATTTAAAAGTTGTTCAGCGTGAGAGTAAAAATCGCCAGTGTATGAAGTAGGCAAATTGAAAGCAGGCTCTTTCAAAGCATTACTTATTGCTGTATTAATCCCAGCCTCCATATGGTGTAGTTTAAGTGCATGTTACAGCAAGATACTAATATCTCAAATGTGATCCCTCTAGAAAAAAGTCAAATTTCATCTATTCTAACTCATAATCATTAAATGTTGGCAACATAATTTAGTGAATTACATCTAATACTAGAGTTGGTCTTTTACACTCTTATTATCTATTAAATTTCACATACAGTGCATACTAAAATTACACTCTTCTATTTACTACTTTTTCAACCATTAACTATTTTCGCCCAAAAGCCCGAACAGTTACCCAACATACTACTTATCAGTATCGATGACCTTCGCCCCGAACTGGGTTGCTACGGAAATCCGATAGTCAAATCACCTAATTTAGATAAATTAGCTTCGCAGTCTCATCTGTTTACCAATCACTTTGTCACGGTGCCTACCTGCGGGGCTTCCCGCTACGGTTTGCTCACGGGCTTGTATCCCCGCACTAAGGTAGCGGTCTCTAATGATGCTATCCGTAAACTGATTGCGGAACAGCCTCAGGAAGAACGACCGGAAACCTTCGTAGCCAACCTAAGGCGCAACGGTTACTATACCGTAGGTATTGGTAAGATCAGCCACTACGTGGATGGACTACTTTACGGCTACACTGACCCAGTGGGAATCGAATGGGAACTGCCCGATAGCTGGGACGAAATGTTGTTTAATGCGGGTAAATGGGGCACCGGCTGGAACGCCTTCTTCGGCTACGCCGATGGATCAAACCGGCAGGGCAAAAACAAACAAGTAAAACCCTACGAAGCCGCTGAGGTAGCCGATACCGGTTATCCCGACGGACTAACTACCGAACTGACTTTGCAGAAGCTGCAGGAGCTCGCTGCCAGGAAGCAACCTTTCTTCCTCGGAGTAGGCTTCTTCAAACCTCATCTACCATTCAACGCTCCTAAAAAATACTGGGACTTATACGACCGGGCCGACATCCCACTGACTAATTCGCCCGGCATACCCACCAACGTTCATCCGGCCAGTCTGCATAACAACGGCGAATTCAATCACTATCAACTTGGTGATGAACCAGCGACGCTTGAAAAGCCGGTTTCGGACGATTACGCCCGGAAGTTAAAGCACGGATACTACGCCAGCATCAGCTACATTGATGCCCAGGTGGGAAAAGTGCTGGATGAACTGTCCCGGCTGGGATTAGCCGAGAATACCATTGTAGTGGTGTGGGGCGACCACGGTTGGCACCTGGGGGATGACCGTATCTGGGGAAAACACACCAATTTTGAGTACGCTCTCAACAGCGTGTTCATGATAAAAAACCCCGACAACAGCCAAGGCGAACGGCACGACGAGATCGTGAGCACCGTGGATATTTATCCTACCCTGATGGAATTGTGCGATACGGAAGCCTCTCATCCTCTGGACGGAAACAGCTTGGTCAGTCTACTATCTGGCACTAACCCTACCGATTGGAGAAACACTGCCTACAGTTACTTTAGGCAGGGCATTACGGTGCGAACTGACCGCTACCGTCTCACTAAGTACTTCCGGGAGGATCAGCCAACCCTAGAGCTTTATGACCATCAGACTGACCCCTACGAAAACGATAATATTGCCGCTCAGTCTCCCAACTTAGTGAAATCCCTGCTACCCATCTGGGAAGAAGGCAACTCCGGCCTTTTTGAATAGCCTTAACCTTTATAAATTTATATCGCAATCTGTACAATAAAAACTAAGCTGATAGTGATTATTAACACATGAAAAGGAAATGGCTTTGGAGTACCTTCTTGACTATTGTAGTAGCAGTAGTAGTGATTACCGGCCTGGATGTGGTTCGTATATCGCAGTACGAAGTTTACCCCCGACGACCAACATCAACCATTCAGTTAAATGAATCAAAGGTTTATTATGACCTGGTAAACGGTCAGAGCATCACCGACTGGGGTCAGCTCGATGGGGCTTTAGAGTATATTGCCAGCGAATACGACTGTTCCGACTTCAGGTTGGTCAACCTTATCCGTATCCTTTACGAGTTTAACGACAGCATTCCTGCCACTTATTCGCAGAAGATAGAAAACGTACTAACCAACTTCCGCTACTGGATGGATGAGCCAGGCGGAAACTCTATGTGCTACTGGAGTGAGAACCACCAGATTCTTTTTGCCTCCGCTGAGTATTTAATCGGTCAGAAGTATCCGGACCGGATTTTTCCTAATAGTGGATTAACAGGTGAGCAGCATCAGGAAAAAGCCCACCGCCGGATACTGGATTGGTTGCAGATGCGCTGGGACTACGGCTTTACCGAATTTTACTCCAATGTATACTATAAGGAAGATATTGGCGCCCTGGTCAACCTTATTGACTACGCCGATGATGAGGAAATTGTAAAGAAAAGCCAGATCATATTGGATTTGCTGCTCTACGATGCTGCCTCCCAAAGCCTGGGCACCCTATTCGTTTCGGTCAGCGGACGCGCCTACGAACACCACCGAAAGAGCGGTTCCATGCGCAGTACCGCAGAATACTACTGGGGCGATGGCGAGGCGATTGGCCCGGGCATGACCTACGGCCTAGTTTCTACCAAAAACTACCAGTTGCCCCCGGTCATCAAAGCGATTGCCTTGGACACCAACGATGTTATCATCAAGCGAAGTAACGGACTTAACCTCGGCGAACTTAGGAAAGAGGGATACTACGGAACCGACACTCGCAGCATGATGATGCAGTGGGGCATGGAAGCATTTACTAACCCCGAGGTGGTTCGTAACACATTATCCTACATGCGCACCAACCGTATGTTCTCTAACGATTTTATCGCCGATTTCAAGACATTGGACTACCGTCTGTTAAACTGGCTACGTCTCGAACCCCTGATTGTAAAGTTCATCAACCCCCAGTACAATGGGGTAGCTATACAACGAGGAAACACCTACACCTACCGCACTAAGGACTACTCTATATACACGGTGCAGAGCCATCAGGTGGGCGACTACGCCGATCAGCAGCACGTGTTTGGCATGAATATCGGCGATCATTTTGCTATTTTCCACACCCACCCAGCGGTAGAAGAAGAGGTGGAAGTATCATCGCCCAGCTATTGGGTAGGATACGGCCATTTTCCCCACTCGGTGCAGGATGAGAACGTGAACCTCTCTATATACAACCTGCCTCAGAGCAAGGGAATGATGGAGATGGATTTGCTGGACTATACTCACGCTTACTTTCCTGAAGCAAAGTTTGATACAGTGGTGATTGACCAGAACTACGCCTTTGGTAAGAAAGGGAGTACCTATTGTGTGTTTATCGGCGCCGCTGACTTCCAGTATAAAAATGACGCGGAGGATAATCTTATCCAGACCGGGAAGCAGACGTTTTGGATCACCGAAGCTGGCTCAAAAACGCAAGACAAAAGCTTTGAACACTTCATTCGCCGAATTAAAGACAATGAGGTTGCTTTTGATCAAGAGCAGCTTGAACTACTTTATCATTCCAACGAGAAGCAATACGAACTGAGATTTAATGAAGACTTTAGGGTAGATAACCAGGTAGTGAATACCGATTACCCACGATACGACTCACCTTACATTCAAGCTAGTGAGAAAGCTGATACATTTACCTTCAAAAAAGACAGCCTCTCGCTTTTCTTAGACTTCGAGAATCTAGTTCGGGAATTTTAAGCTGACGAGGCCTCATTGCTTCCTAAAAGCAGATTATCACTCATCCCGCAGCACCTGAGCGGGGTTGGTATTGGCCGTTCTCCGAATGGTGAGGGAAGTGGTTAATAGTGCCACGCCTACGATAATCACCCCGGAGAGTATGAGCGGAAACGGTCCAATTTCTATATGAAAGACGTAGAAATTTTCCAGGAACGCCCAGTTATATAGATAGCCAATTCCCCCGCCGAGTACTGCCGAAACCGACAGAATCCAGACAAACTCCCGGTTGAGGGTGTTTACAATACCAGCGACAGAGGCTCCTAACACTTTACGAATACCAATTTCCTTATTGCGCCGAGCCACGTTGATCTGCGCCAGTGAGAAGATACCGGCTACTGCCAGCAACCCTCCTAATACAGCCAAGAAAAAGTACACTTTCTTCAGATTCCTCATTTCTCGCATTGGGTAATGCATAGCTGCCTGGGTAAGATAAGAGGATTCGTAGGGCTCAAAAGGAACAATCTCCTTCCATCGGCTCCGCAAATAATCGTCTATCTCGGCTAGATCGTTCGGATCGGCCTTAATCATCACCCGGGTATATCTTTTTGGTTGTATCTGACGGAAAAAACTGGGGCGCTGTTCGTTCTCGTACAGATCATTCACAATATTTTGGACTACTCCAATCACGTAGCGTGCTGTATCCTGGTAGAGAATACGCTGGTTAATCGGATCATCCCAATTCATTTTTTCAACGAATGCTTCGTTTACCAATACTGCTTCGCTATAATCGGAAGAACGATCCGCGTCAAAACCCCGCCCGTTCAGCAAATCCATACCGATAGTTTCTAGGTAGTTGGCATCAATCTGAAAAAGGCGGCTGATAAAAGTACTCGTATCTACCTGCACTTCTTTGGATCCATTGCCCCAGATATCGGTGCCACGTAGCGCCGATACCATTTTTACTTTCGGATGACGTTGGGCCTCTACCAGCAGAGCCTGAGCCTCCTGCGGTTCTAGGCCTCCTAAGCTGACAACTTCGTGAATATCATAGCCAAAATCCAGATTTTGCAGGTATTCGGTATTGCTAATCGCTACGAAGCCACCAATCAGCAGCGCGATGGACAAGGCGAACTGAAGACTAAGCAGACTGCGGGTGAACCAGTTGGTACCTTTCAGCTTTAAGTTACCCTTCAGAATGGTAGCTGGATGAAAACGGGTACTATAAATGGCCGGATACAGACCGGCAATCATAGACATTAGGATGAGCAATAGCACCAACGCCATACTCATATTCCAGAGGTTTACATCCTCTAGCGTGAAGGCAAAATCCCACAAATTGGAAAAGGCCGGTGATAAATACTGTGCCATGAGCCATCCAACTCCTAGCGCCAATACTCCAATCAGCATAATCTCGAAAAGATACTGTACAATTAGTTGCTGCCGAAGGCTCCCCATCACTTTACGAATACCAATCTCTTTGAGCCGACGGGCAGCCAGCGCAATGGAAGTATTGGTCAGGTTGAAGCAGGCTAGCAGCAAAATTAAGAATGCCAACGTCCCGAAGATCACCGTAGCAATAGGATTAACTCGGCGGTTAGTATAAGTACGGTATAAATCCGACTCGTTCACCCGAGAGTCCCTGAAGGGAATAATCCGAAAATCCTCATACTTATACAGCACATCCGAAGCATTGGCTACTTCCACGAATTTCTCCAGTTGACTACCTACTTCGGCCGCCGCTTGCGGTGAGCTAAGTTTCAGAAAAGTAGTGGGTCGGATGCCTTCGGCCCAGTCATCTTCGTCAGAATCAGCGGAGGACAGGTAGTGCGAAAGTGGCACGAAGGCCTCGTAGTTGAAACTAGTGTTTTCAGGAAAAGTAATTACCGCCCCTACCGTAAGCGGCTTTTCCTGACCGTCACCAAAACGCAGCGTGAGCGTTTGGCCTACCGGATTTTCTTCATGATAGAATTTCTAGGCTAATTCTTCACTGATAATAATTTTATCGGTACCGGCATAGGATTCAGTCTCGCCGAATTTGGTTTGGTAGGGGAAGAATGTGAAGAAGTTAGCATCGGTAAAGCCGATATACTCATCAAATACTTCATCGTCGGTGCGTAGTAGTTCGCTAGTGGCGAACACCCGAGTAGCCTCCTGCACTCCCGAAATTTCTTCAGACGCAGTGGATGCTAATGGCAGTGGAATAAGTTCAGCTACGCCCTGAGAAGCTCGCTCCCCAGCCAGTGTTCGCTGTACGCGGTAAATATCCTCAGTATCTGAGAAGTAACTATCAAACTCCAGATTGAAGGCAAAAAATGTGTAAGCGGTCAGGCAGCAGGCTAATCCAAGCGCTAATCCTAGTACGTTGACAGTTAGATAGACTTTGTTACGCCGGGCAATAAGTAGATAGTTTTTGAGCATAGTTTTTTTCAATGTACGGTGAACAATGTGCAATGAACAGTTTTTTCAAATATTCATAGACTGGATCATTATTGTTCATTGCTAATTGCAGATTGTTAATTGAAAAGAGTGTGCCACGCCCTTACAGCACCTCTGGGGCAGATTTACTTCGTGCTAGCTGCTCAGTATTGGACAATAGGTGTGCGAAATCGTACAGTGATTAATCAATCCGAAAAAACCACTGCATCACAAACCTTTTTAACAGTCCCAACCATAAAAACGAATTAAAGTTTTTGCAAAGCTATGAATCTACTGATGATGATCTTCAGTGCTTCAGGTGATAAATACGACTTAAACACGCTGAGAAAAACATAGTTCTAGCAAAGCAGATTCTAAAACTTTAAATCATCTGTAAAGAAGAAAACAATATTGCCGAACAGTTTCTAAAAAAATTCCCCGAGTTCCACGACCGCTTTTTGGGCAACACGCTAAGGGTGCCGATAGACCAGAATCCCAGACTTTACCTTCCACCAAGCCTTGAGGTGACCCTAGAACCTTTATGAAAACGTTACATAAACTTAAAAATACTGATCCCGGTCAGCCTTTCAGATGAATCAAGAGAAATGAGGAATGACATCTTCCCCTATTTCTTCTATTACTTCGTCGGCTGGCCTGGAACCATACTTTAAGTTTACGATTACATGGTTTACCCCATATGATTCCAGCAATTTCAAATGGGCAATTGTATATGATATGCCCGATCTAAACCCAAGATGAATAGGGGTGGGTTTTGCGCTACTATCTTCAACCAGATCAATGTAGAGTGACTGCATAAACGGTTTCCATGCTTGTTGCGTCTTACCGAGTGCATCTTTCCACCGTTGCATTACCACTTCTAACGTATTGAAATCTCGGGGGTAATATAGCCATCCGTCTGAGTGTTCAGCAATCCAGTCTAATGATTGTCCCGAATGACCCGTTACCAGCATGGGTGTTTTTTGATAAAACTTGGGCAGCACATCTATACTGCCATTGACTTTACCATAAAACTTTGAGTCATAAGCTGGAAAGTCTCCCTGCAATGCTTTGATGTAGAAAAAGCTGTCTCTAAACAACTCCGATTTGCTTTCTAAATTTTGGTTGAAAGCCGGGTATTCGACGGGGCGGTCTCCCGAAGCTACTCCCAAAACCAACCTTTCTTTTGAAAGAACCTGAAGGCTGTTAACAGACTTTACCGTATGAACCGGGTGACGCAGAGGTAAAATTATGCTCCCAGTGGCTAAAGCAATGTCTTGGGTATGGTTCATGATATGAGTCATGTAAACCCAAGGGTCGTAGAGTTGTCCAGCATCACCAAAAGAGGGATCATTGAACGGGACATCCCGAAACCATAAGGCTTTAAAGCCAAGTTCTTCGGCTCGTTTCGCCAGTTTTTCCTGGTTTTCCATTTTTGCAACTGAACCACTGTAAGATTCTAAAGGAAAGACCAACCCTAAGGTTAGTTTTCCTTTCGTAGCTATTTCAGAAAAGACACTCATTTAGAGGCTCAGAATTTTATTTGTTGCCGTAATCAATTGATTTATCTTTTCCTGATCGTAGGCATCAGGATGAGCTTCGGAAAAAGCTCCCGAGTCATTGTTAAAGTATTTTCCGCTACTTTCAGTATATTCTTCCGAGATGGCCAATTCGTATAAAATATCAGCTCCCTTATCTGCCGAAGACCAATACTGACCGTAGGCTTCCCGTACCATTTTGGTATTTAACAGAGAACCAGGATTTACTGCGATCACATTCAAAAATTTCACTTCTTCGGACAAATAAAAACTCCACATGGTCAGTGCTAGCTTACTTTGGGCATAAGCTTCTTGTGGAGAGACTTGTTTCTCACCGACTAATGCTTGTAAGGAAACTGGCGATTGCGCGGCTGAACTGAGATTAATTACTCTAGGCGAATCGCTTTTTTTAAGCAAGGGCAGGAGGCCTTTGGTAAGTAGATAAGGCGCAAAATAATTGACCACAAATCGTATATCTAAGTTGTCCTGACTTGTATTCATACTGCTACTGAAAACCCCGGCATTGTTGATTAAAACGTCAACCTTCGGAATCTCCGTAGAAAGCAGCGTAATCATTTTCTGGGTACTACTGAAGTTGGACAAGTCAGAAACGAAACTGTCAACTTTTGTACTCTTTGCCGTTTCCCTAATTTCCGCGACTGCTTTATTCAGTTTTCCTTTATTTCGCCCGTGGATTAGTATATGATGACTGTCCTTTGCTAATTTAATAGCAGCTAATTTTCCGATACCGTCTGTGCTTCCCGTGATTAGTATGGTTTTCATTGGTGCGTAATAGTTAAGAAACCGTTTTTAATTATTTACAACGACCTTCCCCATCGCTTTTCCACTCTCTAAATAAGCATGGGCTTCACCCACACTTTCTATTGAAAACTGCTTGGGATCTACTACTGGGCGTAACCTGCCCTGCTCTATTATTTGGCTTAGTTCGGTAAGTATTTGTCCGTGTTCTTCCCGTTTGTAATTGTGAAGCATAGGAATAAGCATGAATACCACGTGTAACGACAAGCCCTTAAAATGGGCGGTGGTTAGGTCTAATTCAACTATTGATACGGTTGTAGCCACTTCACCATTAAGTGCCGCTGCCTCAAAAGATTTGATTAAATTTTCCCCACCGACAGAATCGTAGACTATATCAAAACCACGGGCCTGGGTATATTTTTTTACATAATCTTCAACGGCCTCAGTTTTGTAGTTGATTGGGGTAGCCCCCAATTCTTTAATAAGATCTAGTTGTCTCTCGCCACCCCCAGTAGCGTATACATCAGCCCCGAAGTGTTTCGCCAATTGCAAGGCTACGTGCCCAACGCCGCCCGAACCACCGTGGACTAACACCTTCTGACCGGGTTTTACACCAGCGCGTATTAATCCTTCGTATGCCGTAATGGCAACCAGGGGCAAGGCTGCTGCTTCACTCATATTCAAGTTTTTAGGCTTGCGGGCAATAAGTCTGGGGTCTGCCGCTACATACTCGGCCAGAGTGCCTGGTAAATCAGCTAATCCACCAACACAGCCATACACTTCGTCGCCGATAACAAAACCCTCGACTCTATTTCCAATGGCTTCAACAGTACCCGCAAAATCCATCCCCAATATGGCCGGGGTGTCGGGCGAAAGTGATAGTTCTTTTCCCATCTTCCGAATCATGGTATCAACCGTATTCACACTCGAGGCTTCAATCTTTATCAGCACCTCATCATCTTGTATTTGCGGTTGTTCTATGTTTTCAAGCTCGAATTTGACATCTTCACCATACCGATGTAACTGCATTGCTTTCATATCGTAAAAGTTTTACTATAAAAAATATAGTTGCAAAACTAAGTATAGCTATTTACCTTTGCAATAACGGTCAAAAATGATAGTATGAATTTATGGAGGGGCAACAGTTAAAAATGCTGGAGTTTAGGGGGAATAAATACCCGTGTTGTGCGAGCTTAACTATGGGACTTATTGGCGGTAAATGGAAAACCGTTATACTTTTTCATCTGATGAATGAAAAACTGAGGTATAACGAGTTAAGGAAATCAATGCCCACTGTTACCGAAAGAACGTTGAGTTTGCAATTGAAGGCACTGGAAGAAGATGGGTTAATAAAAAGAAAAGTGTATACAACCAAGCCCCCTTTAAAAGTAGAATACTCGCTAACAGATTTCGGTAAAACCTTAATTCCCTTAATCCAATCTATCGCCGATTGGGGTGATTTTGTGATTGAAAACCATTCCAGATAGTTCTTTCTTTGCTGGTACAAACGCTTACCAAAAAGATTTTTACGACTAAATCTATTATTCGCACTAAGAGGTAAACCCGATACCAGATTATTTCTCCTCCTACATCTTACCTAACTACTCATGGCCACCAGTAAATCAGACTGGGTAATAATGTGTACGTGGTTGAGCTGGTCACGCACCAGCAAGGCTTTGTTCTCTTTGTCAATTAGGGACGATAGCACGTCTAGCGTATCACGGGGCGAGACAAACTGGAAGGGTTTGTCCATCAGTTTGGAGACAGGTTCGCTACGAAGCTCCGGTTCTTCAATGAGTTTGTGCAGCAACTTAGAATCTGTTAGGCTCCCTACAAACTCATCGTTTTCGGTAACCGGAATTTGAGAGATTGCTTTTTGATTTAATATTTTAATAGCCTCCCCTACCGAAGTATCCGAAGGGATGGTCGTCAATTCACTGGAACCATTGCGGCTGCGGAGAATATCCTGGGCGGTAGCGAACTCCCGCTTTTCCAGGTAGCCGTGATCTTTCATCCAGCTATCGTTGTAGATTTTACCCAGGTAGCGAGTGCCGTGGTCAGGCAAGAGTACCACCATGAGATCGTCTTTCTTTAGGTTTCTGCGTGCCCAGCGCAAGGCACCGTGCATGGCCGAACCACAGGACCAGCCGATAAACAGTCCTTCCTCCCGGGATAATCGGCGAGCCATAATCGCCGCATCTTTATCAGTCACTTTAATGAATTCATCAATCAACTCGAAATCGACGTTCTTAGGTAAAATATCTTCCCCGATACCTTCCGTCAAATACGGAAACACCTCTTTTTCGTCGAACTCACCCGTTTCCTTGTATTTCTTAAATACCGATCCGTAGGTGTCAATACCGAGGGTAAATACCTCAGAGTTTTGCTCCTTCAGATACTTCGACACTCCACTAACCGTTCCCCCGGTTCCAACGCCTGCAGCAAAGTGGGTGATCTTTCCTTCGGTCTGCCCCCAGATTTCTGGCCCGGTAGTTTCGTAGTGGGCGACTTGGTTCGATAAGTTATCGTACTGGTTGGGGTAAAATGAGTTGGGAATAGTTTCGTTATATTTTTTGGCCACCGAATAATATGAGCGGGGATCTTCAGGCGGAACATTGGTAGGACAGACAATTACTTCGGCCCCCACTGCCCGCAAAATGTCAATCTTCTCCTGCGACTGTTTATCAGCCAACGTGAAAATACACTTATACCCTTTGGCCACCGCAGCTAGCGCCAAGCCCATTCCAGTATTTCCTGAGGTTCCTTCAATGATCGTTCCACCGGGACGCAACCGTCCATCTTTCTCAGCGTCTTCTACCATCTTAATCGCAATACGGTCTTTTACTGAGTTGCCCGGATTGAAGTACTCAACCTTGGCTAAAATAGTGCCCTCAATTCCTTCGTTTAATTTATTCAGCTTAATGAGCGGGGTATTGCCAATGGTCTCTATGATGGAATTATAATACATGGGGTCTGTTGCTTTGTGATTAAAAACTGATGGTAAAATTACCAATATCTACGATCAAAATGTAGAAAAATACCGTAACGAAGACGATTTTTGCTAAATTCTTGAATGGGAAGCGGAAACCTTTACTACCTTCGCTTCGTGAAGATGAACACAATGATTGCTGTTAGCAATGCCGATACTTTCTTTCACATACTGTTGTTTTACTAAAAAGGTTTGACCAGACTTCTTCTAAACAGCCAAAAAACCGACACTTAAACTTATGGATAATCGAAAATTTCTTCCCTTTATTATTATTGGAGTCGCTTTATTTTTTGCTATTATTTATCTCTCTTCTAGCATCTTTCTAACGATTGATGCGGGCGAGCGAGGCGTTTTATTCAAGCCTTTTGGCGGAGGCTTACAGAAAGACAAGGTGTACGACCCTGGCTTCGTGGTGATCGCCCCCTGGAATGATATGTACGTGTACAATGTACGCGAACAGAACGTTGAAGAAACGATGGATGTGCTGGATAAGAACGGGCTAAGTATTGCCGTGGATGTATCTGTTCGTTATCACCCTCAGTATACTAAAGTAGGCTTCCTGCACGAGAACTTTGGAAAAGCATATCGTGAGCAACTTATTATTCCCGAAGTACGCTCTACAGTACGTCGGGTAATGGGTCGCTACACCGCCGAAGAGATTTACTCTACTAAGCGGGCCGAGGTTGAGGCCGCTATCATCAAGGAGACCGAAGAAATTTTACAAAGCGATGCTAATAATATCCAGATGCGGGCCCTGCTGATTCGCTCTATTAATTTGCCCGATCAAATTCGAACCGCCATCGAGTCAAAGCTGCAGCAAGAGCAAGAAGCTTTGGCGTATCAATTCCGGCTGGAGCGGGAAAAGAGCGAAGCCGAGAGGAAGCGTATTGCCGCTGAGGGTGAAGCCGCTGCTAACAAGATTATCAATAGTAGTCTTACGGATGAGTTACTAAAAATGCGCGGTATTGAAGCTACTACTCAGCTCTCCGAATCGAGTAACAGCAAAGTGGTAGTAATTGGTGGCGGAGAGGGGGGCTTACCGCTGATCCTTGGCAATAATTAAGCAGCACTTTTATTTATTATTTTAGCTATTTTTACGAAAACCAATTCACCTGTTTCCTAACAAAACTATCTTATGGCCGACAATATTGCTGAACTCAAAATAAATGGTGGCACCTACGAGCTGCCTATCGTAGAAGGCTCAGAAGAAGAAAGAGCAGTCGATATTAGCAAGCTCCGCGGACAAAGCGGGTACATTACTATCGATCCCGGTTTCAAGAACACGGGATCAACGACCAGTTCTATTACTTTTTTGGATGGAGAACGGGGTATACTTCGCTACCGGGGCTATTCTATTGAAGAGCTCACCTCTAAATCTTCTTTTCTTGAAGTGGCCTATCTGCTTATCAACGGCGAGCTTCCTTCGGCCGATGAGTTCTCTTCGTTTAAAGAAGAAGTTACCCACCATACCCTAGTGCACGAAGACTATAAAAAGATTCTAGATGGGTTTCCATCGCGCTCTCACCCAATGGGGGTGCTTTCTTCACTGGTATGCTCACTTACCGCCTTCTATCCGGAGTCACTTGACCCTAATCGGTCCAAAGAAGAAGTGAAGCTCAGTATCATCCGCATTATTGCCAAGCTACCTACTTTCGCTGCATGGACGTACAAGCATAAGATTGGCCACCCCATTAACTATCCCGATAATGACTTAGATTACTGTAGCAACTTCATCAAGATGATGTTTGCCCTCCCAGCGGAGCCCTACAAAGCTGACTCTGTTGTAAGCGATGCTTTAGATAAATTACTAATCCTGCACGCTGATCATGAACAAAATTGTTCTACCTCTACTGTTCGGGTGGTGGGCTCTTCCCAAGCTAGCTTGTACGCCTCTATCTCGGCGGGTATCAATGCACTGTGGGGACCTCTGCACGGTGGAGCCAACCAGGCGGTTATTGAGATGCTGGAGAATATCAAAGCGGACGGTGGGGATGTAAAGAAATACTTGGATAAAGCCAAAGACAAAGAAGACCCGTTCCGACTGATGGGCTTTGGCCATCGGGTGTACAAAAACTTTGACCCCCGCGCCAGGATTATCAAGAAGAATGCCGACGAAGTACTGTCTGGTTTGGGAGTAAACGACCCAGTACTAGATATTGCCAAAGGACTGGAGGAAGCAGCGCTAAACGATGATTACTTCAAGGAGCGTAAGCTATACCCCAACGTAGACTTCTACTCCGGCATCATCTACCGGGCTATGGGGATTCCCACCGATATGTTTACCGTAATGTTCGCCATAGGTCGTCTACCCGGCTGGATTGCCCAGTGGAAAGAAATGCGAGAAAACAAAGAACCCATCGGTCGTCCCCGCCAAATCTATACCGGCTACAACGAGCGAAAGATAGAACGTTAGTAAATAAGTGTTATAGTGTTTGGGTGTTAGAGTTTAGAGTTTGACTGAAGTAAGCTTAAAACTCAGAACACAAAACTTTAATAATATAACACTTTAACACTTCGCACATTAACACACTTTCTCACAATAAACCCGCAGTATTTTCTTTTTACTGTAGAGGCGACACTTAGTCTGGCTATTTTTTTGTATCTTCGATAGATTAAACGGTGAGGATTATGCGAAATATTAGTTTACTAGCCCTTTCATTGGCGGTGCTCTTTGCAGCCTGCGATAGCAATGATGAGGACTTATACAGTGGGCGGGAAACCCAATATAACTTACTGGAGGGCTCATATTTGGGAACTACAACTACGGGCACTATCACTATCAAAGAGCGGGTCGATAGAACTGCCGAAATTCAACTGGTGATGGAGGGCACACTCAATGAAGCGGTTCATCCGGTACACTTGCACTACGGTAGCTTACAAGATGATGGTCTAGTTGCCGAATTTTTGAACGATCTGAAAGATGTGGGTAACAACCGCAGTCAGAGTATTACCCATCTTACCCAACTAACTGACGGAACTGCAATCACCTACGACCACCTAGTGAGTATGGACGGTAGTATTAAAGTACACTTTGAAGAGGCAGGTGCCCTAAGAGATGTCATTCTTGGTGCGAGTAATATTGGTGCTAATTATAGCATGGCTGATGTTGGCTCAGTGAAAGATATTACGCTTTGTAATAGCAAGACGGAATAGTTTTAACATTCTAAAGAAATATCGCAAGCTGCTTCGGCAGCTTGTTTTGAATATCTTCTGAGGCATTTTGATCTTACCAAGCTGAACTTGGAAAGCTACCCTTTAATTTGGTCATATCGCTTTTCGTAACTAATTTGGATTTTTTCTAAATAAGTTGCATGAAGTTGTCGAAGGTTCTTATTGCCGATAGTCAGGTACTCGTAGTGGCTGGCATTCGCCATCTACTTGAGGGAATTCCTGCGGTCACGATTATCAGCGAAGTTAGTGACTGGAAAAGTGTATTGGAGGCTTTTCAGCAAGACCAGCCCGACATAGTGATATTTGATTACATCTATTTGGATGGTTTCTCTACCAAACGTTATCGGCAGTTATCTAGACAGTACCCCTCCGTAAAATTCTTTGCTATTACTGCTGACCAGAGCCACCCGCAAATCTTAGAAATTCTTCAGACCAATACAACTGCTTTTCTTAGCAAAGACTGTAGTCGGGGCGAGATTATTAATGCCTTGCAAACCATAATCAGTGGACAGAAGTATTTCTGCGAAACGGTTCTCCAACTACTGATGGATCAATCCACTAGTACGAGTGCGATAACTCCCCGCGAGATAGAAATTATTCAATATATAGCTGACGAACTTTCTACCCAGGAGATTGCCAATAAGCTCAATTTGAGTCCCCATACCATTAATGCCCATCGAAAACGAATTCTGAAGAAACTAGACGTCAAAACCCCGATCGGGCTGGTCTTACAAGCCCTTCGCCACCAACTCATTTCTTTGTAAACTACCACACTCTTTTTCGTTCAATTACACAAAAGTCATGAAAAATACCATATTTACTCTTAGCTTTATTCTGATAACCGTGGTGTCATTTGGTCAAAAGCAGCAAGATATTAAATCTATTAAAGCGATGTGCGGCTGCTATGAGGTAAGCTTTCAGTACGCCGAAACCTTTACTCCTAGTGCCAACTATGAATTCCACGACCGCTACGTCGCCGGAGCTTTAGAGTGGGTTGGCCTAGCAGAAGAAACTCCCGATAAGCTTTCCCTTCAGCATATCTTAGTAATGCGTGGCACCATGGCCTTAAAGCACTGGCGTCAGGACTGGATTTTTGAAAATCAGAACCTATATACGTTTCAAGGTGATGAGCTATGGAACTTTAAAATCCTAGCCAGTGAAGATGTGAAGGGACAGTGGACCCAAAAAGTGTATCAGGTGGACGACAGTCCTCGTTACGAAGGCAACGCTACCTGGATTCACGCTGATGGCAAACATTACTGGGAAAGTACCGCAGATGCCCCCCTTCCCCGCCGCGAGTATACCCACCGTGATGATTATAACGTGTTACAGCGCACCAATCGGCATGAGATTACTGATGAAGGACACGTGCACGAGCAGGATAATGCTAAAGTCCGTCGCCGTAGTGGAAAAGATCGGATAATCGTCTACGAGAAAGGCATGAACGTGTATAAAAAAGTAGACGATAGCCGATGCCAAGCTGCTGCCGACTGGTGGCAAGAAAACCAGACTTTTTGGTGTGATGTACGCACCGTCTGGGATGAAATATTTGCTCAGCATCAGGATCTGAAATTTGCTACTAAAGTAGATGACCGGAGGTTATACGAATTGCTTTTCCCGCTGAACGGAGAACTGATGGCCAGCGGTAGCTACGACAGCCAGACGGGCTTACCCCTCATACGAAAAGCTATCGAACGCTACGTAACTCATCCCAACGAGAACGAAGTGGCCACTGGGGAATAAGCTGTTTGATAATAGTGTATATTAATTATCGCTCCCGGGTCTTCTTTGGGAATATTGTCCATTCTTCTGATATTTAGTATTATGAAACTTCACATTATGAGTCAGATGATCCCGCCTGGTGGCATTGGGCAGCTCGATATTCCTACCACCCTACCCTTCCTCCACTAAAATCCAGCGGGAGCCGAAATGGCTGGTTTCAAGAAGAGTTACTCCACCGAGTGCAATACTGGATGAATCAGGCTCAGATTGAAGAGAAGAAAATGAATGTAACGCACCATCGTCAAAATAACCCACTAACCCATTCGGTAGAGATTAGCTACCATGGAACACTGCCGGGGGTTACGTCCATTCGTACTTACGAACGTACCGCTGAACAGTGTCAAGACCGATTACATTGCGAAATATACCAAAGGGAGCTACTAAAGCTGAGCCGGGGCATTCCTCGGGAAACTACTGACTGGTCGCCTTATCCCTCAGTGTAAAGCAACCCGGCTCATAGCCAGCCATCGTCTATTCGTATGGCTCGCTACTTCTACGACTTCAAGTGTTTACTAAAAAAATCAACCGTTCGTTCCCAAGCCAATTTAGCCGCCTCTTCATTGTAGCGGGGCGTAGTATCGTTGTGGAAACCGTGATTAGCCCCTTCGTACATATAGGCTTGGTATTCCTTATCGTTTTCCTTCAACGCTTTTTCGTACTCCGGCCATCCCTCGTTCACTCGTTTGTCTAGTTCTCCAAAATGCAGTAACAACGGAGCCTGAATCTGAGATACCATGTCTGAGGAAGGTTGTCCACCGTAGAAAGGAACCGCCGCATCCAGCTCCGGTACCCGTACGGCCATCATATTAGAAATCCAGCCTCCGAAGCAAAAGCCAACTACCCCTACTTTTCCAGTGCAATCGGGGTGTTCGTTGAGGTAATCATGCGCGGCAATAAAATCTTCCAGCATCTCATCCCGATCCCGCTTTCGTTGTAATTCCCGCCCTTCGTCATCAGTACCGGGGTAACCTCCCAGCGGGGTGAGAGCATCTGGTGCCAGGGAGATAAAGCCAGCTAGGGCTGCCCGACGAGCCACATCCTCGATATGCGGATTCAATCCCCGGTTTTCGTGAACAACCACAATGCCTGGTAACTTTCCACTAGCATCAGCTGGCTTTGATAACAGTCCCTTGATCGTTCCTCCGCCTTGGGGTGATTCATACTCAATAAATTCGGACTCCAGCCGAGGATCATCTTGCCGGATTTGAATCTTATTTTGATAATCGGGCATAATGAAGCCCAGCAGCGCGGATAGGGTCACACCACCCACGGCATACTTGGACAATCTATCGAGAAACTGCCGACGTTCCAGGCGATTGTGCGCGTAGTCGTCGTAGAGGTCAAATACTTCCTGGCTAATGTCTTCTTTTCTGAGTTCTTTCATGATTGATCTTCGTTAGGTATAGTAGAAACGCTTTTTAGTTTTGGCAGTTAAATCTATTCTTGCTGAGTCAATTTACGAATCACTTTACAGGGATTGCCTGCTGCGAAAACATCGGACGGAATATCGCGGGTTACCACGCTGCCCGCCCCAATAATGGTACGATCGCCAACCGTGACTCCCGGACAAATAATTGCGCTGCCGCCCACCCATACATCTTCACCGATAGAAATAGGCTTAGCAAACTCCAATCCGGAAGATCTTTCCCGATAGTCTATGGGATGAGTAGCTGTATAAATTTGCACATTGGGACCGAATAGGGTACGACTGCCGATTTTGACATAGGTTACATCCAATACAACACAGTTGAAGTTAAAGAACACTTTCTCGCCTATCATCATATTACTACCGTAATCACAGTAGAACGGTGGTTGCAACCACAACCCCCCCCCAGCATTAGGTATCAATTTTTGTAAAACACGAGCTCGTTCTTCAGTCTGATCTTCCCGAATGTCATTTAATTCTTTAATGAGTAAGCGGGTCTGTATTCGTTCATCAGCAAGCTGCTTGTCCTGCGGATCGTACAACTCACCAGCCAACATTTTTTCTTTTTCGGTTTTCATGGTCAGCTTATTAGGCAAGACAAACAGATTTTACGACCTATAATTTTGATAATCAGGCGGTTTTACAGCCTACTAGTAATTACTTCTGACCAATTCTACCTCAGAAACCTGTCTACAAAGTCATCACGAAAAGCCCTGCCAATAGGTATCGCTGTCTCGTTGGTCGTATGTATTTGGTTTCCTATCACTTTAGTTATTTTAGCCACATTGATGATGTACGATTTGTGCACCCGTACAAATTGTTGATCATCCAACGTTTCTAACCAGTTTCGGAGCGAATCAGAAGATAAGAGCTTTTTGTTGGGGAAAAATAGCTCCGTGTAGTCAGCATCGGACTTAATGTAAATAATATCCCCTATCGCAACCTTAACATGCTCATATCCTGATTTAATGAATATCTCGCGCTGGGTTTGGGGTGGTTCTTTAGCAGTTGAAACTACTTGTTTAGTAGAGCTACGGCTAGTAACCCGCGAAATCGCCTTGACGAATCGCTGAAAAGAAAATGGTTTTAGTAGATAATCCACTACGTTAAACTCATAGCTTTCCAGGGCGTAGTCGGAAAAAGCGGTCGTGAGAATGACCGGAGGTAAATCGGGTACAGTCTTCAATAAGTCGATGCCCGACATTTTGGGGAGATGGATAT
Source organism: Bacteroidota bacterium (assembly GCA_039198955.1). Lineage (GTDB taxonomy): Bacteria > Bacteroidota > Bacteroidia > Cytophagales > Cyclobacteriaceae > Tunicatimonas. The sequence goes on from JBCCTI010000002.1 coordinate 164,059, forward strand.
CTAAAAATATCAGGTCAACTAATTCAGCCTTCAAGTACTCCATCGCCTGAATGGCATCCGAAAAAGTAGCTTTGAGTTGTAGTGAATCTAGGTCCTCAATGTATTTCTTCAGAATGCGCTGGGCGGGGGGCTGATCTTCAATAATGATACACTTCATGAATGAATGGCTCGATTGTTAAGTAGCACCGGGCTTGGAGCAAGGAGTGTATATCCTATCGCCCACACATCTCGCTCCCACCCCCCATTTATTGCTTCTAGTTTCTATTTTCATATCTCACACCTCATATTTCAATTAGTGCTCATACTGATAAGCTACCTTTTCTTGATTCACTCTCTGTAATTGCATTGTTAGGTGTACTTCGTACTCGTTGGCTATTTCCCGAATACGCAACTCGTAGGCGTTGGGGTATAGCAACTGCAATCGTTTTTTTACATTGACTAACCCAATTCCACTAGATAAATTTTCGGTATTGGCTACCGGATGAAAGTTATTTCGGCACCAAAATTCCAGCTCACCTCCATCAGACAGCTGAAGGTCAATTTCAATCCGAATATTCTCTGACTGCCCCGATTGACTGTGCTTAAAAGCATTTTCAATAAATACAATCAAAATTAGCGGGGCAATTTGGTAATCTAACTGATGAATTTCCGTCTTAAAGCTCACTACCCCCCGCTCTTCAATCTGAAGCTGGCTAAGCTGGGTAAAGTTCTCTAGTTGTTCAACTTCTTTAGCCAAGGGCACCAACTTTTCTTTACACTCGTAGAGCATATAGCGTAGCACCGCACTTAGCTTTAGAATAATCTCAGGAGTTTTAGGCGAGTACTCAATGGCGTAAGCGTACAGATTGTTGAGGTTGTTGAACAAGAAGTGCGGATTGATTTGCGACTTTAAGAATTGTAACTCACTTTCCTGAATAGTAGCTTTTAGCTCATCTACCTCCCGCTGTTTCATCACTGCATCCCAGGCGAACTTAAATCCTGACAATACTGTGATAACCGGAAGTACCCCCCATAAGCTAAAGAAAACTCCTAAAAACCGCTGTCCTCGGGTATCAGGAAAATAAATCTGTTCTATCACTGCTTCTTCTAGGAATATTACCAGCGCAATAACCATAATTGTCCAACCTACAAATTGCAGGTGTTTCTTCCGATACAGAAACTGGGGCAACAACACATAATTGATGACTAAGGAAGCGACAGCATACGTTAAAAAGAACACTACCTGGTAAGATTCTACCTGGGGGTTGTGCCGATCATAGGAGTAAAAAATAAATACTACCCCGTGCAGCAGCAACTGAAACAGAATTTCTTTATATGGCAGTGGCGAAACAAAACTTTTAAACGGCATCTTACAAAGATACTCATTATCTGGGCTTAGTATAACATAAGGGGATAAACAACAATTTTATGACTGCCAACGGCATTATCTTCTCGGTCAATAGCAATTATGTTGTTGGTCGGATAAGTTCTGTCGTTCACCGATTTTATTTCTCCTCACTTTATAATTACCCGTACTTAGAACCATAGTAATGTCGCTAATTTTTGATTCCATATTCATGAACAACTATTCCAAATTTTTTCTATTTCTGTTCAGCATAATTATAAGTGCAAATATTGCTATTGCTCAAAACGGAACAGTAACCGTTACCGGAGTTATCCAGAATGAAACCAGCCAGCAGCCGGTTGAGTTTGCTACGGTGATGGTAGCCGATAAAGAAACCGGAGAAGCCATTACCGGAGCTACTTCTACCGCGGAGGGAACCTTCAGCGTTACTGTTAATTCTTCCAACGTCTACGTGGAAGTAAGCTTCATTGGCTATAAAGCCCAAACCTTCCGCGATATCACCTTTGCGGATGGGATTGCTGATCTGGGAACCATAAAACTCATTGAAGATAGTCAGGCGCTGGATGAAGTAGTAGTTAGAGGTGAAAGGTCGCGTACTGAATTCAAGCTGGATAAGCGGGTATTCAATGTGGGGCAGGACTTGACTAGTGCCGGAGCCAGTGCGTTAGAGGTGCTTAATAACGTACCCTCCGTCAATGTAAGTATCGAGGGACAAATTAGTCTCCGCGGTAGTGCCGGGGTACAAATACTAGTTGATGGCAAACCATCGGTGCTGGCTGACCAAGAAAGTAACGCGCTGGGAACCATAACCGCCGATATGATTGAGAGTATTGAAGTAATTACGAACCCTTCGGCCAAGTACGATGCCGAGGGTACTTCAGGTATTCTGAATATTATCCTGAAAAAAGAAGAGAAAAGGGGACTGAACGGTTCAATTTCGCTTAACACCGGAGTTCCCGATAACCACAGTATCGGTGTGAGCTTAAACCGAAGAACCGAGAAGTTTAACCTGTTTACTCAATTGGGCGTAGGCTATCGCTCGCTGCCAGAACTTTCCGAAACGATTAACCGCGACTTGACTAACAATACTACCGTTACCAGCGACGGTACCGAATACCGCAACGAAACCTTCTACAATATTATTCTCGGTACCGATTACCATATTGACCCCTATAATGTAATCACGCTATCAGGTAACTTTGCTTACGAAATAGAAAGTCAGCCCTCGCAGTATGATTTTAGCTTGTTAGACAATACCAATTCGGTGGTAGCGGAATGGAATCGACGGGAAACTACTGAAGCAGAAAACCCTAAGTGGCAGTACGAACTTCAGTATGCTAAAGAGTTTAAGAACAATGAGGATCATAAGCTACTATTGAGTGCCACCGGAAGGTTTTTCGGTAAAGAACAGGAATCTGAGTTTATCAATACCGCTATCTTAGGTGAGAACTTTAATAATGACCAGCAGACCGAAACCACCTATCAGCAGGCTGACTACACCTTTAAGATAGACTACACCAACCCACTCACTGAGAAAGTCACCGTAGAGACAGGGGCGCAGTACGTGATCAACGATGTGGGCAATGACTTTACGGTGCGGGAATTTCAGGATGGCACACTAGTGACTATTGATGAGCTTACCAATAACTTTGAGTGGAACCAAAAGGTATTGGGAGCCTACGGTACAGGTGCGTACGAAGACGAAAAGTGGGGAGTAAAGCTTGGTCTTAGAGTAGAAAACACTGACCTAAGCACTTTACTTGCCAATACTAACGAATCAAATAATCAAAACTTTACTAATCTGTTTCCGACGTTTCATACTTCGTATAAGCTAACCGAAAGTATCTCTATGCAAGGCGGATACTCCCGGAGAATCTATCGCCCCCGCCTTTGGGATTTGAATCCGTTCTTTAACATCCGAAACAATTTCAACATCCGGGTCGGAAACCCTAACTTACTACCTGAGTTCACCGATTCTTACGAGGTTACTAGTATTTTTAATCTGGAAAAAGCCTCGATTAACACCAGCGTTTACCACCGCTACACTACCGACGTAGTAGAGCGGGTTTCTACTTTTGAAGGCAACGTAAATACCACCATGCCAATGAATATCGGTACCAATCGAACTACCGGCTTTGAAGCAAACGGTGAGTACAGCCCCACCAACTGGCTCAAGCTAAACGGGGACTTCAATCTCAATTATTTTAGTCGCGAAGGCGAGTTTCAGGAGCAATCCTTTGACTTTACGGGCGAGCAGTGGTCTTCCCGATTGACTTCCAAGATTGCGCTACCGGCTAACTTTGACCTGGAGCTTATTGGTAACTATCAGTCGGGTTTCCAGACAGTGCAGAGCGAAGTTTCTGGCTTTGCCTTTGCCGACCTGGGTTTGCGCAAGAAGATGCTGGATGGTAAAGCCGTCGTCAACCTAAGTGTCCGCGATGTATTTGCCTCCCGAATTAGGGAAAGTATTATTGATCAAGCAAACTTTTACGCATACAGCTTTGAGCAACGGGGGCGGTTCATCACGCTGGGCTTTAGCTACGGTTTTGGGAAAGGCGAGGCTATGACATACTCCGGCAGTCGTCGAAGGTAGGCTGCAACTTTCTGTTATCGACTAAACCGCTTTTTTTGAGTAACTTCCACCATGCAACAACCTACCAAAGCTATATTCATTTTTGCCCTACTTTTCTTTACAGGTTTAGCTTCAGTTACTGCCCAAAACCAACCCATCCAAATTACTGGAAAGGTAGTAGAAAGTGGCGGGCGACAGCCAGTAGAATATGCTACCGTAGTGGCGAAAACTGTGAGTGACGATAGTATGCTTGAAGGAACCACGACTGCCGAAGACGGTTCATTCACCCTTACCACCGAAAACCCGGAGATCTACCTAGAGATAAGTTTTATTGGCTTTGAGACCCAGATAGTATCCGAGTTGAAAATCAAGAATGGTCGGGCCGAACTTGGAACTATTGCGGTTAACGAAGATAATCAAACGCTAGAGGAAGTAGTAGTAAGGGGCGAAAAGTCGCAGACTGAGTTCAAGCTGGATAAGCGGGTTTTTAACGTCGGCCAGGATTTGAGTAGCACTGGAGCCAGTGCGCTGGAAGTACTCAATAACGTGCCATCGGTCACGGTAAATATTGAAGGACAGATTCGGTTACGGGGTAGTGCGGGGGTTCAAATACTCATCAACGGCAAACCCTCGGTATTGACCAGTGAGGGGGGTAATGCCCTGGGAACCCTCACCGCCGACATGATCGAGCGAATTGAGGTGATCACCAACCCCTCGGCTAAGTACGAAGCTGCTGGCACCTCGGGTATCATCAATATTGTGATTAAGAAAGAAGAAAAGCGAGGCTTTAATGGCTCCGTCACCCTAAATACGGGCATGCCCAATAACCATAGCCTGGGCTTGAGTGTGAACAACCGTACTGAGAAGTTCAACCTCTTTAGCCAGTTGGGCATTGGTCACCGTACTTTTCCCCAACAATCTAGAACCATCAACCGTGATTTAACTGATAATACCACCGTTAGCAGCGATGGAGTAAGTGATAAGAACGAGACCTTCTTTAATATCATTCTCGGCACCGATTACCACATCAACTCTTACAACGTAATCTCGCTCACTGGACACTTTGCCTATGAACTAGAAACCGAGTTTTCTGATACTGATTTTACTTTTTTAGACCAAAACAATTCTATCACTTCCATCCAGAACCGGGATGAAGAAACGGAGGCAGTCAACCCCAAGTACCAGTACGAACTACAGTACAAGAAAGATTTTCCCGACAATGAAGAGCATACTCTACTTTTTAGTGCTTTAGGTAGTTTTTTCGGTAAAGATCAAACATCCGAATTTATCAATACCACCCCATCAGATAACCTAACTCTCGATCGGCAACGTACCCGAACTGATTTCCTAGAAGGTGAATACACCTTTAAGCTGGATTATACCCAGCCGTTCAACGAACAGTTTACGTTGGAAACTGGTGCCCAGTACGTAATTACCGATGTGACCAATGATTTTGGAGTAAGTAATCCCCAAGGAGGTGAGTGGGTGGAAGACCCCAGTCTGACCGATGTTTTTGACTACGATCAGAAAGTGCTGGGCGTATACGGTACTGGTGCCTACGAAGGAGAGCGATTTGGAGTAAAGCTCGGATTACGTCTGGAAAATACCGATTTGCGAACGTTGCTGATCAATACCGGAGAAGGTAATACCCAGCAATTTACCAACTTGTTTCCCAGTGGCCATACCTCCTACAAAGTTTCGGATAATTTCTCCCTGCAAGCGGGTTATTCCCGGCGCATCTATCGTCCTAATTTATGGGACTTAAACCCCTTCACCAATATTCGTAACAACTTTAGTGTAAGCACGGGCAACCCCCTGCTATTGCCCGAGTTCACCGACTCCTACGAAGTTACCAGCATTTATGATCGAAATCTGTTTTCCTTTAACGTAGCCGTATATCATCGCTACACCACCGATGTTATTGAGGAAGTTGCCACATTTGAGACAGTCCCGGTACTCGATGAGGAAAGAAGAGTTAGTTTAACCCGCCCTGAAAACATCGGTATCAACAACAGCACGGGGATAGAACTAAACGCCAAGTACAACCCCGTGGACTGGTGGGTCATAAACGCTGATTTCAATTATAATTACTTCAGCCGGGAGGGAGAGTTTAAATCTGTTTCTTTTGACTTCACCGGAGACCAGTGGTCAAGTAGGCTAACAAACAAGTTTAAACTACCCGCTGATATTGACTTGGAGTTGATCGGTAATTATCAATCGGGCTACGTAACTGTACAAGGAGATGTATCGGGTTTTGCCTTTGCTGATTTAGGCTTACGTAAGAAGATGATGAAGGGAAAAACCATTCTCAACCTCAGCATCCGAGACATATTTGCTTCCCGCATTTTTGAGTCCGAAACCCGCCAACCGAATTTCTACCTCTACGACTATCGTTTAAGGGGCCGCTTCATTACTGTAGGGGTCAGCTTTGGTTTCGGTAAAGGAGAAGCAATGGAATTTAGTGGGCAGAAGCGGTTTTAATACCTTTTCTCTTAGCTTTGGGGGTATCACTTATCAGAAAGATTATACATCCATAATATACACTTTTGTATATCGCTAAAATCTTCAACATACATGCTTCTGAAAAAATCAATACAGATAGTATTTGAGCAATGAAGAAGTACGCTGCCGCAATAGTCAACCGGGCTATCTCGCGAGAAACTGGGGCAAATATAGCTTGAGTATTTCTTGGTAAGTATAGAGACATAAATATGTTAAACTATATTTTGAATTCTGAAAAATTGATAAACAGCTCTTTACCAACAGTAGCTAAAGCTAAGTTTACAGTGTAGAATAGATTTTCTGCTGAGCAATAATCAGCAGGTTTTAACCA
>JBCCTI010000003.1:0-170722 GCA_039198955.1 Bacteroidota bacterium
CATATCATCTAAAATCACATATATTGCAATGGTGTTATCGTTGAGCATAAGAATAAGTGTTTTGAAGTGTGAGAACCTCAAAAATACAATCTTATCCCATACGATAACACTTCTTTTCATAGGTAGCAACTTGAATTAATAAGTATACTGGGCAGGCGAAAAACTCGGCTATTCAGTTGGCGCTACAACCCATTACCGATATTCATCTACACTCGGATCTGCTGGAGGAAGTATCGGTGAATAGTAGTAGCACATTGGTATTCTTTCTGATCATCATTGCGGTAGGTATCCTGGGTCTAGCGTTGATTAACTACAGTAACTTAACAACAGCTAAAGCAGTAGAACGAGCCAAAGAAGTCGCCTTACGAAAAACGGTCGGTGCTAGCCGAGGTTCACTCATTAGTCAACTCTTAATAGAATCCGTTATTCTCAACGGATTGGGGCTGTTACTAGGGCTAGGATTGGTAGCGATTGTAGCTCCCTTCTTCAACCAACTTGTAGGTAAAGAAGTCATGTTGGCTGGTTGGTGGCAAGCACTCTACGTTTGGCAAGTAGTGGGAATCATGTTTGTCTCTAGCGGTTTAATCGCGGGATTGTATCCTGCCCTCTTGGTCTCTTCCTTTCAACCAAAGTATGCTTTGAAGGGTAAATTCTCTACTGGCAGGCATGGTCTGTGGCTTCGCCGAGTATTGGTCACTTTCCAATTCGCCGTGTCGGTATCCTTAGTAGCCGTCACGATTACCGTTTATCAGCAACTTTCTTATATGCAAAATAAGGATTTAGGGTATCAAGCTGAACAGCTTTTAATTGTCAAAGCACCCACGCTCATTACGGATATGGCCGAAACAGTCCGAAAGGCAGATATCTTCAAAAATGCAGCCCGCCAACAGGTAGCAGTAGAAGAACTAACCGTGAGTAACGAAGTACCTGGGCGAGCGCTTATGTATTCCATGCCAGTGAGAAAAGTTGCATCACAACCTGAAGAGAGTGTTGCCTGCTACTGGATTAGCACCGATGAGCATTTTTTAGAAACCTTTCAAACGGAACTGGTGAGTGGAAGAAACTTCAGACTGTCCGATGCTTCGGCAGTTTCGGCTGAGAGTGATAACAAAATTATGCTTAATGAGAGAGCCGTTCAAATGCTTGGTTTTGCCAACGCCAAAAAAGCCTTACAGCAACAAGTACTATTAGGCGATAAGACTACTGCCGAAGTTATTGGGGTTGTAGAAAACTTTCATCAAAACTCGCTAAAGGAAAACTACGACCCTTTGGTTTTCCAATTTCCTACATACTATCAGACGCTGTACTTTGCGCTTAAGATCAATACCGACCAACTAGCTTCTACGCTCAATGCGGTCCAAGCAACGTACGAAGACGCCTTTCCCAATAATCCCTTTGAATACTTCTTTTTGGATGAATACTTTAATCGTCTTTATCAAGCCGAACAACGGTTTAGTGCAGTCGTTTTCTTTTTCTCTTGTCTGGCCATTTTTATTGCCTGTCTAGGACTAGTAGGTCTCACTTCATTCATTAGTGTGCAAAAAACTAAAGAGATTGGTATACGCAAGACCTTAGGAGCATCTATCTATAGCATTATCGGTATGCTTACGTTCCGTTTTGTTCGGCCCATATTGATTGCTAGTCTGTTGGCGTTGCCAATAACATATCTATTTTTGCAAAAATGGTTATACAGCTACGCATTTCGCATTAATCTGGAGATAGAGTGGATGATAGTGCCCATCGTTGTAATCTTGTGTGTAGCACTATTTTCCATCAGTCTTCAAACGATCAAAGCAGCGATAAAAAACCCGATTGATGCTCTCCGATACGAGTAGTTATTGACTAAAAGACAGACTCTAACGAGGTAGCAATCTCCTCTAGTAACTCATCTGATTGCGGAAACTCGGGAATGTTAGCAAATCCGTGAATCATACTTTCGTAAACGCTTACTTGGACAGGTACACCAGCATCCTGAAGTTTCTCAGCATATTGTTCACCTTCGGTTTTGAGCGGATCAAATCCAGCCAGTACCACCAGTACTGGAGGAAGGTTGCCAAGATTGTCAGCTAAAAGTGGAGAGGCATACGCTTCATACCGATCCGCTTCATTGGGAAGATACTGTTCAATATACCAGTCAATCTGGCGAGTAGTGATGCCGTAGTCCTCTCCGAAGTTTTGGTGAGATGCGGTGGTCAGATCTACCGACTGAGTAGCCGGATACAGCATCACCTGATAATCTAAAAAAGTCTGACCGCTATCTCGAGCCATAAGCGATACTACAGTGGCCAAATTACCCCCGGCACTATCACCCGCGACGGCTATTCGAGTGCTATCGCCACCGATTAAGAAAGCATTTTCGTAAACCCACTGCAATGCAGTATAAGCATCTTGGGCTGCGGCCGGGTACGGATGCTCAGGAGCTAACCGATAATCTACCGAGACTACTAGCGTAGAAGTTCTGCTTGCTAGTTTAGCGCACAGCAGGTCATACTCATTTAGTGTTCCAAAGACGAAACCACCACCGTGGTAGTACACGATAATAGGTAAATTATTAGCTGTGGAAGGATAATATAATCGGATCGGAACTTCTGTTTCGCCAGAGAAAATGACCGTATCTTTTGTATTAGAAATGTAGTTGAGATATTCCGTAGAAGTAGGTTCTTCCCATCGGTATTGCTCCCTAAGCTCGGCAGGCGAATAGTTTTCTATATCGGGTGGCTCGTAAATAAGGCGTACCCCGATAGCAGCCAAATAATGCAATGTTCCGAAGGGAGTTTGGGTCCAGGAATAGACGGTGAGAACTGCTGCTACAAGCAAAGTAACTGTAATCGCGACAGCTATTAACCAGAACTTTTTCATGAAGCTAATGAGCCAAAACCCAATCTTTTAACTCTTCCAGTACCTTATCCCGATCTTCTGGCCGTTCGTTCATCGTTTCGTGGTAAAGTCCTTCGTAGAGCTTCAATGTCTTGTTGGGAGTAGTAAGTGAATTGTAAAACTGCTGAGTACCCTCAGGATTAGTGAGGCGGTCAGCCGTACCGTGCATTAGGTAAACCGGAATATGTAGAGCCGAGGCTTTGGATAAAATATCCTTGTGAACATTAAACAACGCATCACCCAGACGAGCGGAAGCTTTACTGTGTACTAAAGGGTCGTTGCGGTACGCCATCACCACTGGGGGGTGATGGGAGATATTATCAGTATCAAGTCTATTGTCTTGGGTAAGGGATGGAGCCACTTGAGACAGTAACGCGGCTACTGGCTTTTGTATTTTTTTCGCCCAATCCATCACGGGTTTAATGGCCGGGGAAGAAGCGATAAGTCCTCGTAAATTATCCTGATAATCGTTAGTAATCGCGTACTTCAGCACAATAGCTCCGCCCATAGAATGACCTAATAGAAATACTTTTTGACTATCATTTTCTTGTCGTACTCTTTTGATTAAATCATGAAGATCACTAACAAATAGCTGAAACCGCTCAACATGACCCCGCTTTCCATCCGTTCTACCGTGTCCCCGGGCATCCAGAGCATAAAGAGCGGTTGAAGTACCCGAAAAAGCTCGAATTAAGTTCTGATAGCGCCCCGAATGCTCACCTAAACCATGCTGAAAGACAATGATACGTTCTGCTTTTTCAGGCAGCCATTGCTGATAGAACAGTGAAAAACCATCTTGCGATGAGTTAAATTGGTTGGTAGTGTGCTGGTAATCTTCCATAGCGGTTGTGAGTTAGAGCATCCAATCTGGTTTAGGGAAGTAACGCATGGGGCTGTAGCGGGGGTAACTCTCAAATAAATCTGGATCAGAGCCAACTACTCGAGGGTCTTCGGTTTTGGTAAGCTCCTGAATCATGGTTTCGTTTAGTTCGCCCATTAGACCCGTAAACTCTGGGTCATTGGCTAAATTGGTAAGGCAGTTAGGATCATCTTTTACGTTAAATAGTTCATACTCTGGCCGCTTTCCTATTGATAGCTCGAAGTACTGAGCGTATGCAGGATCGTCATGATTTTCTACAATAAATGATTTGGTTGGAGCCGCATCAATATCAGTAAATGCCCAATCAGAGTGGTGAATGCCTTCCTCGTCAATGCCGTACAACGGACGTAATTCTTCGGTAGAATCAGAAACCAGACGTTGGGGTGCCCCAGCGGGCCAACGTTCGGGTTTTATATTCCAGATGAATAGATAATCGCCCTGACGTAGCAACCTCTGCGGATAACCCAGGTTCTGGTAGCGTGATGATGAGTGCCGCTCTCGCCCAGCCATGGCGTATTCCCGCGAATTGGGGAGCGTTCCTTCTTGCTCTGAGGTTAATAAGTTTACCAAACTTTGCCCACTGATTGGAAGCATTCCTTCTGAGCTAGTTTGCGTCAGTTCTAAAATAGTGGGTGCTAAATCAATAAAGCTAATCGGATTGTCTACCTTCCGCCCGCCCGGAAATTCCTTCGGAAAACGTACCGCCATCGGAACGTGTACTCCGTATTCATAGGCATTAGCTTTCGCTCGGGGAAAAGGCATACCGTTGTCAGCCGTTACGATAATGATTGTATTTTCTAGCTCGCCAATTTCTTCTAGGTAGTCAATCATACACCCCAGGTGTAGATCAAACCACTCGATTTCTACTGCGTAATCTAGCAAATCACCGCGTATCTTTTCGGTATTCGGCAAAAATGCTGGAACATTCACGCTGTCTAGTGATTTATTGTAGCGTTTCCAGGAGCCTTGTTCGTAAGCCCGGTGGGGCTCGGAAGCACCGTACCAGAAGAAAAATGGAGTATCGGCTTCTCGCTGTTCTATGAACTGCTTAAAATTGGCAAAGTAATTAGTATTGCGAATCGCTGAGGCAAACCGCTCATCATTAGGGCCATCATCCTCGTAAGCAATCTCATTATAAGCTTTACCCGCAGCATTTTGACTGCGAAGTGGTGAATCACCGTACTTAAACGGACCAACTCCCTTACCGGTGTAGCCAGTGTAATATCCGTTAGTATCTAATACATCAACGAAAGGTGTATACTTATCAAACCAACCTGCTGCGTGCTGGCCGGCCTGCTCGTTTTGCCAGTGATAACGCCCGGTAACGATGGAACTGCGGGATGGTGCACAACCGGGTGAGCCCGCGTAGCAATTGGAAAAGTAAATCCCTTCGCGGGCAATACGATCAAAGGCGGGGGTGCTCACCCAAGAAGTGCCGTGAAAACTGGTATGCGGAAATGACTGATCGTCGCTAATGGCAAATAATATGTTAGGGCGCTTTTCTGGTTCATTACTTTCCTGACAACTGAAAAGGGAAGCGGTCAGAAAGATACCAAAGGCAATGTAGATAAGGCGAAGTAGCATTTGGTTAATTGTATAGATAGGGATAAAGATAAAAGAATTACCGGTTAGTCAAAAACAAGAAGTTTTTAGTAAGCAGTAGATTACTGCTGGGCTGCCCCTTCCGTACGACATAACCAACTTCCGGTTATTTCCCTAGTAAATCATTGTAGTAGCTATGTGAGGAAAGAATGTGATTCTCCGCGCAGAAGGGGCTTACAGAATTTTGGAAGACCTCTTTTCTTCCCCCTTAATTTCTTGCATATCAGGAAGATACACCCATATTTCAGTCCCCATATTAATACTGGATTTGATATTTATTTCACCGCCCAGTTTTTCAGCATTGTTTTTTACAATGAATAAGCCTAGGCCACTTCCTTCGGAGTGCTCGTGCCCGCGGTAAAACATATCGAACGCCCGCTTCTGCAAATTGCGATCCATACCTAGCCCATTGTCCTTTACCTTAATTTTGATACCATTACGGTATCGTCGTACTGATATTTTGGTAACTGCATCGTTCTGGTCGGGTTTACGGTATTTAATACTGTTTTCTACCAAATTCTGAAAGATAGACTGAAATATATTTTTCTCAGTACATAACGATATATCGTCATTTGCAGTAAGATGAATGATAACCTCTTCCCTTCCAGGATAATTATCAAAACGCTGAACAATCTCTTCCAGGCACTCGCGAACATTAAAGGAAGTATATTGCAACTGCTTTTTAGCCGAAAGCCCTACCTCAAGTAGTCCTGACAGTGTATCTTCCAGCTTGTCGACACTCTTTTCTATCAGGTTTAGATAATATTTTAATGTTTCAGCATCCTCGGGCTCATCTTTCAGAAGGTTAAATAAACCTTTAATAGATGCAAGCGGCCCTTTCAGGTCGTGTGACGCCCGGTAGATGAGGGTTTTTAGCTCTTCATTTTTTTGTTTTAGGGCATCTGTCGCTTTGGTATACTGTCGCTGATCCCGGGCGATCAGTACGTATCTGAATGCATCCCCAGTCTGTATTAGTGTAAAGTTAATTGATACTGGAATGTTTCTTTTTCTTCTTACTTGCAAAGACGATCGTCGGTTTCGGATATTCTCACCGTACTCAACGCTTTCAATCATGGACTCGAGTAACCGATGTTGTCTTTTCGGAAAAACCTGGGTAATGTGCTGATCAATTAGGGCATCCTTTCGATAGTTCATTAAATCGGTAGCATAATCATTGGCGAAGCAGACATTAAGATCATCGTCGAAGACTAATACTATGTCAGTGTGGCTTCTTAATAATTTCTCTACGAAAATAGATTCAGGGCTGCCTATCAAGCTATTGTTGGAAGAAACCTCGTTCGCCGTCATATTATTTAATAATTATCTTGTGGAATACAGCGTAGTGTAGGATACCAATGCACGCTGGCTACCTTATACTTTATACATTGCCGGATGATTACTACACGAATAAACGCTATTATTGTAAGCTAGACACTAGATGCAAATATACCATATATGCAATAAATTCTAAAGATATGTAATATAACTGGTACAATTGCTCCCAAAGTACGCCTTTAGGCAATGCTTCAAACTACTTCGCTTCTCAGCCAGATTGCCAATATGTCAATAATCTTACAATGTTTAAGAAAACGCATTAATTCTCATTACCATGCTATTTGAATACTGAGCGTCTAATAATTAACGGTTGAAGTACAGTACTAGATAAAATGAAATCTGATTATTAGTTCTCATCTTCTAAAACATACATATTAGGTACAATTGTGAACTCACTGGCTGGTATGCAAATACTACATGAGTATATTAATTTATTTATATTTGATCTGAAAGTTTCTAGCATGACGAACAAATTCCTTAAAATAGCAATAATGCTCTGTAGTATCTACGCGGGGTTTTCGGGATGTACTCCGGAGATGCAGGAGTTTATCGCGCCCAGACCAATTGCTATCCAAGGTGAGGACGTCAGAACTACGAGGTTTACCGCTACTTGGCAGCCGTTATTAGGAGCTAGAAATTATATTTTGGAGGTAGCAACCGATGCTTCATTTGAGGAAGAATTTCTAATAGCAGAAATGCCCTTGGAAGTACAGGACACTGCCTTTACTGTAAGAAACCTCCAAGTTGCCAACACTTACTATTACCGCTTGTTTGCCAACCTTAGTACTGGCGAGTCGACTCAATATTCTGATATAATTGCTGTGAATACACTGGGTATGCCTACTCCAGTGGCTGACGTAGCTACTGATATTGGTCCTAACCAATTTACTTCCCGCTGGCAACAAGTGATAGAAGCAAAAACTTACAAGATAGAGATCAACAGTGACATTGGTTTTGCCGAGTCTTCTTTGGTACAGCGTATTATTACCGAAGATACGTTTGTTGTGATAAGGACTAACCTCGAGGTAGATGAAGACTACTTTTACCGGATTGCAGCCCAGAATGGCGATATTGTGTCAGAATTTTCCAATGTAGTTCACCTAACTACTACTCAGCTCACTAGGCCCACTGTATCTATAGCTCCAGATTCTGCCCAGAGTGAATTTACCTTTGGTTGGAATCTAGTCACTGGAGCTAACTACTATACGGTGGATATATCAACCGATCCACTATTTATTGATCCAACCGCATATTTGGTAGAAAATGAAGTTACTCAGGAAACATCTTTCACACTTACTAATCTGAATCCCAATACTTCGTATTATTACCGGATAAGAGCCCATAGTGACAAATCCTTTTCTGAATACTCAGAGAAAGGAAGAGTTATTACTTTTCCACTGCCTGCTCCAGTATTGCACGAGGCTTCTAACCTAAGTGCTACATCGTTTACTACCACCTGGACATCGGTAAGTAATGTTGATTCTTATACCCTGGAAGTTAGCATACATCCTGATTTTTCTACTGTGCTTCTAGTCGTAAATGATATTACAGATACTACGTATAGTATAGAAGAATTGGCAGGTGGTCAGAGGTATTATTACCGGGTACGGTCGAATAAAGACGGTAGTTATTCTGCTTACTCAAACGTCATGAGTCAGTATTTGGCTGCCTTGGAGCAACCGACCAACCTTATTGCTACCAATACTACTTTTACCAGTTTTACGGCCGCTTGGCAAGTAGTAACCGATGCTTCTTACTACTTGGTCGATGTAGCTACTGATAGCCAGTTCAGTAGTATTCTTAGTAATTATCAGGCAGACTCGATCAGTAAAACTCTTATTAATGTGGAGGGGCTATCAGCTAATACTGAATATTACCTGAGAGTACAAGCTCGTAGCAATTACGCTAACTCCGAGTATTCTGAAACCCTAACGATAACTACTTCGGCGGTAGCTGCTCCTACTGCCCAGCCAGCCAGTGGGGTGCAAAATCGTGAGATACGTGCCAACTGGAGTCTCGTGCCGAAGGCGGATAGTTATTTGCTAGATGTAGCAACTAGCAGCAGCTTTACAGTATTTTTACCCGGGTACGAAGACCTGTCAGTCGCCGGAACATCAAGGTTAGTGGAGGGACTGCTTCCCTCTACCAGTTACTATTATCGAGTGCGCGCTGTGGTAGATGGAAACGTTTCCGAATACTCAAATGTGGTCATTGTCACGACAGATGATATATCAGTACAGAATATTCCGGGTATTGTTGAAGCTGAAGATTTTTCGTTCAATGATGGTACAGTCCAAGTTCAGGATAATAATGCCTCACAAGGATATTACCTAGGCTCAATTCAACAGGGCGACTCAGTGAGTTATCAGATAAACGTTCCGAGTAGTGGCCCATACACCATAGAGTTTAGGGTTGCCAATAATTCGGGGAGCACTACCAATATCATCGTAGAATATGAAAATAAGCAAGCCTTAGCCTTTGTTCCCGATGATACTGATTGGGACTGGATGTCAGTGACCACTAATGTAAACTTTGACACGGGAGGAACTAAAACAATTTGGTTAAAATTCTCAGGGGGTGTTAGTGAGTTAATGCGAATTGATTGGATGGATATCTACTGACATCATTGAATACAAAAGTAATGAATACCCTACGCGGGTACTTTGGAAAGAAAATATTAAAGAATAATAAAACATCTACTCCTTAATTTGCATTGAAAATCTGCGACCCACAAAGTTATTTTACTCGACGGTGGCATTCCCTGCATAAATCCGGTCAGCTATCACTCATGATGAAAAAAGGGGCCATAATCGCGATAATAAGTATTATCGGTACTTTTTATGAGGCCATAGGTCAATCCATAGATTCATCATCATATACTCTTACTATAGAAGAAGATATTTTGGACATGGATCTCCGTCCTGAAGATGAGGCGAGCCGATCTATCTTTATATTATCCAAAAAAAATCAAGACATCGCCCAGTCGGCAATTAGCTATACGCTGATTACAGAGGATGAAATCGCACAGTCAGGGGCAACCACTCTGCTAGAGGTTTTACGGTTCACCCCTGATTTCATTGTTCGTCAAAATACTAATGGTAACTATATTCTACAACTACGAGGCTCATCTGCTGCTAATGAAGGACTAGAAAACCGCAATACTGTGCTGTTAATGGTTAACGAGGTTCCTTACTATAATTTCATGGAACAGTCGGTATGGTGGGAGGCCTTACCCGTTGATATCCAGGATATTAAGAAGATAGAGATTGTTCGGTTCCCCCACGGAGCGTGGTATGGTCCAGAGGCATCTGAAGGAGTGATTAACATTATTACCAAGCAAGATAATGGGGTTGGGTTGAAGACCCAGGCCAATGCCCGGGCTAGTCTAAATAACAACTACGCTTACCAGGGTAGCATTAGCTTCTTTCAGGGAGGACGGTTTCGAACCAGGATCGCTGGTTTTCATAACCAATTCACTCGTTTTCAGCGCCCTACTTACATCTTTAGCCAGGGAAGGTTTGTGGATAGTGATTCCTTGCTCTTCTACCAAATTAATGCCCGAACTACCAATCCTAGTGTAAGTAATGCCCAGCGTAGCTCGGGGGCCCACCTTAATGCTAATTATCAGTGGTCAAAAAATACCCACCTGCAAATAGGGGCAGGTACCCAGAGTTCTGAAGCCCAGGGTGTATTCAGGAGAATAGAAGAAATTGCTCTCTCGAACCGATTGGCAAATACCAACTGGATTTCTCTGCAAGCCCGCTGGAAGTCCATTCGGGCGTATGCCTCTTACCAGACGGGCTCGTTCGCTTACAGTGGTTATGATGACCTTCAGTGGGATGCCAACACCCAATGGTTAGGCCGAGTAGAATATACTAAAAGCTGGAAAAAGTATCGGCTTGGGGTGAGTACTGAGGCACTTCACTACGAGTATATCCGTGGCACAGCTGATACTGTGGGAGGGGAGAACCCGGGTGGGGCACTTCTCTTTCCCCAACGAGGTCAGCGGTACAGTGCTAGTACGTCCCAGCAGATGTCCTTTTCCAAGCGACGTCTAGTTCTTACCCTGGCTAACCGCTTAGATTACTACGCTAGTATTGAGCGATTATTAATGAACCATCAGTTCAATGCTTTATTTACATTATTTCCCGCTCACAAAATCAGCGCGGCAGTATCATTAAGCGAACGTCCTCCGGGCGTTTTCGACTACAATTCTTCTGATAGTGAACTACTTACGCTTCCTTTACAACTAACTCTTGCTCATGAAGCCAGGTATCGCTTTCAGATCACGAAAAATATTCAAACTGACCTCACGTACTTTCAATATATCCCTCAGAATGAAGACACTGATATGCTGAGTACCCAGCGGTCGGGCTTTGGTGGAAAAATAGACTGGCAAATTAATCGATTACTCCTATCGGGAAATATTACCCGTATGCAGTTTACCGAGTTGGATAATAACCCGCTTCCAGAACTATTTGGAAGCGTCACTGGGCGTTATTCAGCCTTCTTTAATAAGCTACAAGCCTTCCTCACTGTAAATTATTACTCTCAATATTTCTACACTGATCAGAGTAGATCCTGGTTGCTCCCCGCACGGTTTAACCTTAGCGGTAAGCTATCGTACCAAGCCTGGGAAGAGCATTCATTGTTCTTTAGTGGGCAGAACTTACTAAACAACCGCGCAACAGAATTGCCGTTCGGTGATCCAAGCAGGGGCATGTATTGGTTGGGCATAAACCTACGGTTTTAATGCGCGGTGGGCATCATCATATAGCTGCTGCCTGCTTGGTAATCAGGTCTATATCCCTAAAGCTATTAGTGGTACTTACAATAGTTATGTGCTGGCACTTTAGCGGAGTCGCCCAAAGCACTTCCCCGTCAATTCCCAAAGTTTCTTCCCGTATCTCGGATCGCAGTAAACTAGAGCAGGCATTGCGGATCGCCGAACAAGCGCTAGACGAAGCCCAGGCCACTAATAATCCAAACCAGATCGGCAAGCTACTTCATAAGATTGGTCTCATTCACCGGAAACTTAACAACTCGGAAGAATCTTTAAAGTATCTACTGTGGGCCGTTATCACTTACGAAAAAGCTTCAGCTCCAAGTGACTTACTGGAGGTCAAGCACGACTTGGGCGATCACTATTTTAGTAATCAGGCGTACCAGAAAGCTATTCAGTATTACCAGGATTACTTGAAGGGAAAGAAACGACTAGACGACGATATTACCGACCTAATACCCGTACTACAACGAGTAGCTCGCAGCCATTTTGCCTTAGAGGAGTATCAGGAAGCTGAAGCTGTGTACCTTGAGCTTGCTAAGCTGCATGAAGATAAAGGAGATATCAAAGCAACTGCTGCTTCTTATCAAGCTTTGGCTAATATCAATAGGCAAACGGGTGACATTACCGCTGCTATTCAGTACTTGAAAAAAGTTGAGAAGATCAGTCGGCAAACCAGGGATACCCCACTCCTTTTACAAACCTTGAATAACCTGGGGTTCTTACAAAAGCGAAACAAGAATCTCAAAATGGCTATTAACTACTTTCAGCAGGCATTAGCGATACCACTTGATAATCAAGATCAAGATGTGCGGGTTTCTATGCTAACCAATTTGGGGGTAGCCTACACCAATTTAGGTTTCTTTTCAAAGGCAAAAGATGCTTACAACGAAGCCTTAGCCATAGAGCGTAAATCAGGTGATATTGTAGGGCAAGCCCAGCAGTTTAACTACCTAGCCTCCAATGCGTACATGAGCCAAAATAATGCCCAGGCACTAAAAATGGCCGAGCAGGCCGTAGAATTAGGGATTCGGAAGAATGCTTATCCTGAACTGGCCGAAAGCTATCGGCTAGTAAACCTGGTGTACACCAGTGACAAGAATGAGGAAAAAGCGGAAATATATCAACAAAGCTACACTGATATTAAAGGTAGAATTAGGATGCAGGAGAATAAAGAGCAGCAAAAGCTTTTGACACTTCAGGAAAACATTGATACCAGGGAAGAACGCCTTAAATCGCTGATAATAGAACAGGAACAAATAGCCCTGGACCTAGAGCGACAAGAAAATGCCATTCGGCTAAAAGAAAAAGAATTAGCACTACTAAAAAACAGTAAAGCCCTGCAAGAAGTACAATTGCTCAACCAGCAACTAGCCAATGAGAAAGCCCAGCAGCGTCTCGCCATTGCCGAGCAAGATTTGCTCACTGAAAAGCAAAAGCGGGAATTGGCAGAACTACAACGTCAAAAAGAAAAACAAGCCCTACAAATTGAGCAGAATAGGTTAGAACAAGAGAAGCAGGAAAAAGCTATTGCCCTACTAGAAGCTGAGAGAAAGCTTCAACAACAAAAGTTACAACAGGAAGCCACTCTACGAAAATACGGCTACGGCATCATCTCGTCGTTTTTGCTCATCATTGGCGTGGTCTCGTACAGCTTTGTTCAGAAAAGAAAAGACCATCGTAGGTTACAGCAGCAGCAAGCCCAGATCCAAGATCAGAACGAACATTTAAGGGCCAGTGAGCAGATGCTCATCAGTAGCGTGAACGAACTAGAAGCCACCCAGGAAGCCCTGCAAAAGCAAAAACAGCAGCTAGAAATAGAGAATTATAAGACGCAAGAAAGTCTACAATATGCCAAGCGCATTCAGTTTTCTATACTGCCCAGTGAGCGGGAAAGCCAAGCAATCTTCCCGGAAAGCTTTGTGATATTCCGCCCTAAAGACGTTGTCTCGGGTGACTTCTATTGGATATCGGGGGAATCTAACCTCAAGATTGCTTCGGTAGTAGACTGTACCGGACACGGGGTACCCGGTGCACTAGTATCGCTCATTGCCTACAATATGCTCACCGAGGCTATTCAAGATCAAGGCCTATGCTGCCCAACCTCTATTTTAGAATATTTAAACCAGCAAGTACACAAACGTCTACGAGTTGGTGATAATAGCGTACAGGACGGTATGGATATTGGAATATGCATTTTTGAAACTAACCCTGACCAATCGGTCAGTCTACGCTATATTGGGGCTAAGCACACGTTGTTCTTGGTTCAGAATGGCGAGCTGGAGGTGCTTAAAGGCATTCGAAAAACGGTAGGGAGCATTCCCGATGGCATTGGCGATTCGGAATATCAACGAGTGTTGCACCCTGGTGACAGTGTGTACCTCACTACCGATGGTTTTATAGATCAGTCTAATCCCGACCGAAAACGGTTTGGGTCAAGGCGTCTAAAGCGTATTATCCAAGAATGCAACTATCTGCCCATTCAAGAACAACGAACAAAATTTATCGAGGCGCTGGATAACCATCAGCAATCTTCTGAGCAACGGGATGATATTAACTTAATTGGAATAAAGATCTAAGATGAATTATAACTAAGTAAAAATGAGCCATAACAAAAAGTTAATCGATCACTTGATGATTTTACAAGATGAACGTTTACTGATCTCTTATAAGGGCCCGGTGACCCCTAACATCATGGCCGAGATCAGTCGGGACATTCGGGGACAGCTAGACGACTTTCCCCAGGCTAGTCGGAAGATATTTTCAATCTTCATCGAGTTAGCCCAGAATATCTTATTCTACTCTGCTGAAAAGATCCGATACGCTGGACGTACCGAGAGTGTTGGTATTCTTCAGCTCGTTGAGGCCGACGGAGGGTATATTTTCTCTTGCGGTAATATCGTAAACACTACTGACGTAGGTCGGTTAGCCGATAGCTGCAATACTATCAACTCACTAGACCGCGATGAGCTTCGTCGCCTAAGGAGAGTACAACGCCGCCAGCCTCAAGGTGATATGAGTAGAGGGGCCGGTATAGGGCTAGTACAAGCAGCTATTTTATCTGATAATCCTTTGGATATTGAGGTACATACTATCGACGAAAAACACTCGTTTTTCTCACTATTTGTAACTATAGATAAAGATTAATAAACATAAAATCATTGACCATTATGAGTAAATCAACATTAGAAGTACTCGAGATAAAGGGTGAAAAAGATACCTTTTACGTACCGCACGTATATTTTGATCCTGATAAAGGATACTGTCTGTTGGAGGGCGAATCTTATCTGGAAAATACCTGGGAGTTTTACGAACGTCTATGTAGTTGGTTAAGAGATTATACCAGTACGGGGAAGCCTCTCACTTTTGATTTTAAAATGATCTACTTCAATACTAGTTCCTCAAAGGGTATTCTGGAAATCCTCTTACTACTAAAAGATTACGAAGACCGGGGTGGTGAAGTACAGATCAACTGGTACTATCCTCAGGAAGACGATGATATACTAGAGGAGGCTGAAGACTTTATTGAAGACACCCAGCTAGAGATTACGCTCGTTCCTCTAGCTGAAGAATAAATCAGCACTAAGATTATGGCTCAAAAAAGCACTGGGTAGTTTATTCAGTGCTTTTTTATTGTACATCGCTCATAAAGCAAATAAGTTAACAATCTTCGATAAGCGTCTTTTGAAGGGCTTTCAGGATCGTAAGCAGGGTTAAACAGTAATATTACTGTATTTTATTTTACTTTTTTAATAAAAAATATTACATTTGTAATATATTGATACTAAATAGATAATTATGGAATGGATAGGTACTGTATTATTTTTCTTTTTTATTTGGTTACAAGCTTGTCCGGAAAAGCCCAAGTAGGCCAGTACAAAAACAATTAGCTTACTAAAGAGGCCAATACGTCGCGTACTCCTATCTTGGTAAATTTATTGAGATAAGAGGACGTCAACTCAACGAAGGGGCGCATATCCTGACCCCGAAACGATTCATGAGTTAGCACCTTTTTAACCAATTGTTGGGCACTTTCTGCATCACTCGGGTCAACTCCTTGCCAGGCTTCGTAAAGAAATTTAGCTTTTTCGTCTCTGATGGGGTACTTCCCACCGTTAAATTCCCCGTAGTATTTATCTCCCTCACCAACAGTAGGTCGGCTAAATAACAAGTAAGCGGCTAATCCCGCGCACATTCGTTTAGGTAATTTTCCGGTCTTCATACGGTAACGATCAAAAGTAAGTCCATTCCGCATATTCATCTTAGAAGTATACTGTAGCGTAATGCTAATTAGCTGATGATGCAGGTAGGGGTTACGAAAACGATCTAGCACATCATCAGCAAACTCTTTAGCCATGTTAGCATCAATATTAAGCGTAGGTAGTATTTCTTCATAAATGACCTGAGAGATAAATTTTCCCATGACGTCATCTTGCATACAATCGTACACCGTTTCTAAACCACACAAAAAGCCAGCCGCTACGCTGATGGTATGCCCCCCGTTCAGAATCCGTAACTTCCGTTCCCGGTAGGGCGTGATATCTTCATCGATCACAATACCGCTATCAGCCTGTAAAAACGGGGCTTTTCGGTATAGCTCCTCTTTATCACCTTCAATAGCCATGAACCGATATATCTCACTAACCGTAAGTAGCTTATCCTGAAACCCTAGGTACTCTTCTAGTTCTGCTTGTTTTACTTCATCAGGTTCGCCCGGAACGATACGATCAACCAGAGTATTGCAAAATATACATTGTTGATTTACCCACTGCCGAAACTCATCTTCTAGCTGATTAATCTCGATTAGCTTCAGTACAATAGACTTGAGCTTGCTTCCATTATTAATAATTAGCTCAGTTGGGATAATCAGCATACCACTTTGGGGCAGACCGGCAAAAGCCCGATAACGCTCGTACAAAAAGGCCGTTAGTTTACCGGGGAATGACTGAGGGGGTGCGGCCGAAAGATCATCATCTTCCTGAAACGTGATTCCTATCTCCGTAGTGTTTGATACCACAGTGGTAATCGCCTCATTATGGGCACAGTTTAGCACCTTGTGCCAATGATCTGCTGCCGGAAGAGCTACCGAAACTGCCGAATTAACGTAAAACTGGCGCTGGGCTTTTCCCCCCGAGAAACCCTCTTCGCAAATAGTATATAGTCCATCCTGCTCAGCAAAACGTTGGCTGCGTCCCGAGTCGGTATTATTTACGATTACTACTCTTCCCTTAAACAACCTTTGCCGATTGGCACCATCGACAAAGTAATCTATAAGCCCTCGTAACAAAGCTCCGGAACCAAACTGGATAACCCGATCGGGGTAGCCCAAAAATCGGGAGTCAGGAAGAAGAATATTTTCTTTGGAAGGAGATAGTTGTCCGTAGGTAGCGATAAAATCTTTAGTAAGTGTGGGCATCATGCTAGGTCATGTTAGTAGAACAAAGGCGAAATATAGAGTTTTTCTAGTTATTTGGCAGAAGAAGTAACGGTGTACTGCGTACTTATCAGTTTTAAACTTATCTGAAAAACGAAGGTGTACTAAATAAATCAATACTGCTATTTTCTGAAGTGAATACGCTCCTAATATATTGTCTTACATCCCGTAAATAGATTTCATCAGCTATTTTACCGGTTTTCCACTCTTTGAGAATAATGTAAGCATCTAGTGTGGAAAAACTCAATGAGTGCTTTGCCTAATAAAATCTTGAAAAAATTACGCTGTTAAAGAACTCATATAGCTAGAGAAAAAATCATCATCAATGATGTTATACTTATTTTGTCTGGAAAACCTGTGGAACGAAAGTTAGATAATACGTGAATAACGCTAAGATTTTTTGGTGCTCACTAATTTTAATTGCCTTGCTAGGAGCGGTAGTTACTATCTTCTGGGAGCAACAGCTTCAGTATCTCAAACCTACCGTCAAGCCAGACCATTATGTACCCGTCGCGCTGGGAGAACAAATTGACTTGTCGTTTCTGCCCAATGGGAGTAAGCCTGTTTTTCTACACTTTTATAATCCAGACTGCCCTTGTTCCCGATTTAACCAAGACCATTTTCGGCAATTAGTTCGTCAGTACCAGCATCAGGTAAGTTTCTACACAATTGTGCCTGACCATAGAAAAGAGTCCGTAAGTCAAGAGTTAGGCATTTCAATAATTAGCGATACTAACGTTGTAATTGCCGATGCCTGCGGTATCTACGCAACCCCGCAAGCAGTAATTCTGACCGCTGATAATACACTCTACTATCAAGGAAATTATAATAAGGCGCGTTATTGCACCACTCGCTCTACCCGTTTTGCTGAGTTAGCGTTGCAATCTGCTATTGCTAAGCAACCGCTTCCACTAGCCGTTCAGCGAGCAGGGCTACCTTACGGATGCAACCTTCCATCCGATGGAATAACGGGCAACACATCAATTATAAGTCTATTTGATTAACCACAAGAATATGGAGAGTATCAAAGTAAAAGAGCACTTTCAACAGATTTACCGACGGGCAAATCGCATTATTGAAATTAGTCTGGCCTGCTACTTTGTATTCGGGCTAGGTATCGCCTGGTTTTATGATACCTGGATTATTGCCTTGACCGTAGGACCACTGGCTATTGGGATGTACGCGACAGCTAAATGGTTCTTTCCCAAGAAGGTACTAAACCATTATGTAGCTGGATGTACGTTTACCGTGTTTATGGCCCAATTTATTTACCAAATGCACGGGCTATTTGAAATGCACTTTTTCGCTTATATCGGGGCTATTCTGTTAATAGTATACCAAAACTGGAAAGTATTTATTCCTATTACCCTGCTTATCGTAATCCACCATTCTGTATTTGCGTATTTGCAATATATCGGTTATGAAGAAGTGTATTTTACCCAGCTAGACTACATGACGCTCAGCACCTTTTTCTTTCACGCCGGGCTAACGGCTGTTATTATTGGGCTGTGTGCCCTCTGGGCCTTTGATTTTCGCAAGCATACTAAGGAATCGCTATTAGATAGCCTAAAAATTCAGGATCAGCTAATTCATTCGGAGCAGAATGTGGCATTTGCCACCGAAATTGCGAATGGTAACCTCGATGCCGAAAAAAGCTATGAAGAAAGTGATAAACTAGGGCGAGCACTTATTAGCATGCAGGAGAAACTAAAAGATGCTCAGCAGCGGGAACAAAAGGAAAAATTTATGAATGTAGGCCTAGCCGAAATCGGGGCTATCCTACGGAAAAATTTTCATTCTCTCGAAGACTTATCAGAGAATGTACTGTCTTACTTGGTAAAGTATCTCAAGGCCAATCAGGGGGCTATTTTCATTACTGATTTAGATGAAACTGAGAACGAACAGTTGTTGAGTATGACCGCTTGCTATGCTTATGATAAAAAGAAATTTGAGGAAAAAACTATTCGGATTGGACAAGGACTAGTAGGACAAGTCTTTTTGGAAAAGAAGACAACCTATTTGAAAAAGATACCGCAAGACTACATCAATATCACTTCAGGCTTAGGTGAATCTACTCCTGGTCATCTATTAATCGTACCGCTAATCGTTAACGAAAGTGTGGAGGGAATTCTAGAGCTAGCATCATTTAAAGATTTCTCAGAAGATGATATTAGCTTTTTAGAGAAAGTGGGGGAAAGCGTTGCTTCTATGGTAACCTCGGGTAAAACCACGCAGCGAACGACTCGTTTGTTAGAATCAACCAAAGCTAGTGAGGAAGAACTGCGGGCTGCCGAAGAAGAAATGCGGCAAAACAATGAAGAGCTACAAGCTATACAGGAAGAATTAGGACGAAAAGAGCGAGAGCAAGCATCCCTATTTCAGGCTGTACAGCAATCCATCGGCACATTGGAAATAGATACTGAAGGGAACATCACTCAAATTAATGCGGCACTCGCCAGCTATCTGGGATACGCTAACCGAGAGTTAGTAGGTAAACCTCATACCAAACTAATTAGCCAGTCGCAGCTAGAAAGTGCTGACTACACTGCTTTCTGGCAACAACTTCAGGAAGGTAAATCAGCTCAATTCAACTTACAGTTGCAACGCAAGCAAGCTGGTACTGACACTGTGCCCGTATCGGGTAATCCAATTGAGGGGCAGGATAAGATTATGTTCTTATTCTGGATTGAGACAGCCGACACGGTTCAAACCGCTTAATCATTGTTTATTCCAACGTATCAGAGCTGATAAGATAGCCCTCCGAAGGACCCTGTCAGCTTTTTCTTTCGCCTCACTGTCTTTTCGCAGCTAATTTTTTTGTATTTTCCCGGTTCTGAATTACTTACTATCTTTACTATGAACCGGAACCTCTTTACTTTTTGCCTATCCTTTCTGTTTTTTTCTCTTTCATCACTAGCTCAAATACCCAGCCCCCAAGAGGTCATTGGCTTTCAAATGGGAGCCGACTATGAGATAGCTGACTACTCTCAAATCACCGATTATCTAAAAAAGCTAGATACAGCCAGCGACCGGGTGCAGATGCAGCAGATTGGTACTTCCGTACTGGGGCGACCGCTGTATGTTCTATTTATCTCTAGCGAGGAAAATTTACAGCAACTAGACCGCTGGAAAGAAATTAGCACTAAACTAGCCCGCGCCCGTATTTCGGATGAAGAAGCTCAGCAACTCGCCGAGGAGGGAAAAGCTATTGTTTGGGTTGACGGGGGCATTCACTCTACCGAAAGGGCTACGACTCAGTTCCCAGCCGAGTTGGCATATATGGTTGCTACCGAAGAAACTGCTGAAATGAAAAAGATTCGGGAGAACGTCATTTTCTTGCTGATGCCTAATATCAATCCCGACGGACTAGATATTGTCGCCGACTGGTATAAAAAGAACTTGGGTACACCCTACGAAACTTCTAATCCTCCGGTACTGTACCACTATTACGTAGGGCACGATAATAACCGCGACTGGTTTATGAATACCCAGCCCGAGACCCGGGCGGTTACCAACTTACTTTTTAATGAGTGGTTTCCTCAGATTGTGCTTAATCAGCATCAGACGTCTCCTCGTTGGGCGCGTATTTTTATCCCGCCCTTTTCCAAGCCCGTCAATCCGAGTATCCACGCCGGAGTAGTAAATGGAGTAAATTTAGTGGGTAACGAAATGGCCACCCGTTTTGCGGTGAAAAATATGCCCGGCGTAATATCCGATATAACCTACACCATGTGGTGGAACGGTGGTCTCCGAACTGCCCCTTACTTTCACAACCAAATTGGGATACTTACCGAAACTGGGCACACTACACCCACTCCCCGCTACTATCCACCCGACTCATTGCCGAAAACGATTAGTAACGGTGTCCCCACCGATGGTACAGCGATCAACTATCCGAATCCCTGGCAAGGTGGTGAATCGCATTTTCGGGATGCGGTAGAGTATATGCTGACGGCAGGGATGGCAACCCTGAGCATTGGGGCCGACCGCAAAACCAAGTGGCTGTACGATATGTACCGCATGGGCCGCGATGCGATTGAGACCGAAGATGAAGCCTTTGCTTACGTAATTCCAGCCGAGCAGTGGAACCCTAGCGAGGCGTATAACCTAGTCAATATCTTAAGACAAGGAGGGTTAGAAGCTCACCAAGCTACTCGTTCGTTTAGCGTGGGTGATACCACCTATGCCGAAGGTTCATTTGTGCTGTACGGAGCGCAGTCTTTCCGCCCTTATTTAAAAGATTTACTAGAAAAGCAGGAATATCCCGACCTACGTTTGTATCCCGGTGGTCCACCCAAAACTCCTTACGATCTGGCGGGTTGGACGCTTCCGTTGCAAATGGGCGTGCGGGTCGATCGCTTGGATAATGAAGTAGCTATTAAAACCGAGGAAGTAACAACAGTCGTACAACCTCCTGCCGGAAAAGTAGCCAAAGATGCCACTTTTGCCTACGCGCTAAGCCCCCGAGATAATGCTAGTGTAATGGCGGTTAATCATTTACTAGCTGAGCAAGCGCAGGTGCATTGGCTAGGTGAATCTACTGACGATTTAACTGCTGGTACGATCCTGATTGAAAATCGTGATGATATTGGAACCACGGTTACTCAATTAGCTGATTCGCTGGGAGTATCGCCAATTAGCGTAAACCGTGAGCCGGATGTTACGCTGCATGCAATCCGTCAACCCAAAGTGGGTTTATATAAATCGTGGGTAGCCAATATGGATGAGGGTTGGACCCGATGGCTGCTCGACCAATACGATTTCCAGTACGACACCCTGCACGATGAGCAAGTACGTACGACTGATCTATCGCAGTATGATGCTATTATTATTCCCGATCAAAGTCCGCATAGAATTACCCACGGGCACACCGTTTACAATATGCCCGAAGAATACACGGGCGGGATAGGACTGGAAGGCGCCTTGGCATTGGAACGCTACGTGGAGCAGGGTGGCACCTTAATCACCTTTGATAAAGCGAGCGATTTTGCCATTCAACAGTTTGGTTTGCCCGTGCGTAATGTAACTGCTGGTTTGTCCAGCAAAGACTTTTTCATTCCGGGTTCACTCATTCGGGCGACGGTAGACACTAATCATCCGTTGGCCTATGGCATGCAGGATACGGTGGCCACCTCTTTCTCCCGCAGCCGCGCTTTTGAAATTATCAAGCAGGAGCGGGAAGGAGAGGGTGGTCAAGAAGATATTGCCAAACTACCGGAGCCGAGGGTACAGACAGTCGTTCGCTACGCTAAAAATGATTTGCTGATGAGCGGCTGGGCTTTGGGCGAAGAAAAGCATATCGGCGGTAAGGGTGCTCTGATGCACGTAAAACACGGTCAAGGCGATGTAGTGCTCTTCGGCTTCCGCCCTCAGTTTCGAGGGCAACCCCGGGGCACCTACAAGCTGATCTTCAACGCTATCTACGGCAGTACTATTGAAGACTTTCCTGCCTTCGTTAGCTCTGATGGGGAAGTCATCACTGAATAATACTTATTGAGTACGAAGACAACATTACTTTGCAATAGTTTGATGCAGATACGGAGATGAGAGTTACGTCACTATAAAGGATTAGTAACTAATTCCTGAAACAATATTACAAATGATGAACTCTGGCATTATCACTAAGTTAGAGAATAAGAATTTAGCAAACTGCCGGAAGTGTTCTTCATCTCCTTTCATCTTGTCCACTATTAATTCTCGATAATTATGTATTTCGCGTAAAGCAAAATCAGGAGTGTAGAAAGTATGCTTGACGAACAGCGTCTCGTAGAAGGATTTACCACTTATTAATGCACTGAATAGAATATTAGCATCAATAATATACTCCTTCATTTCAAATTAGGATAACGCTCTGCCTTATGCGCTTGCCACGCTTTTTGCTTAGCAGTTTTTAATTCTTCGGTATAGTCCATATCGCTATTTTGAATAGTATTCGCTAGCGACTCAATTGATGGAATGGCGGCGTAAGCTTCGGTCTGCTTCCGTAGATAGTGTTTTAAAGCATCCTCGCCTACTAAAGCAACTAGTTCTTCTTTTACCTCTATTTCTATTGTCTTCATTATCTGTAATAATTTCATTACAATATACGATAAATGCCTAAAACAAGACCAAAGTAGTAGTCCAGAGAGCAACTTTTAAGCTGCTACTTTTCCATCATCCAATGTATCAATTCACCCACATCCACAATTGACCAGGAATGAGGGTGGCGATTACCGTTAGCGCGATAACCTCGGTTTTCGGTAGCAATATACTTGACATTATCGCCGAATGCTTTGGTTAAATCGTCGGCCATTTTCTCAATGAAGTAGGCGTTCATGTCTTCGTACTCGTGCTGGCGGTTTTGCTTCCACCAAGCCGTATCGGGTTCGGTATACAGTCGTAGCTTGACGTGCCGTAGATGCGTCAGATTGTCCGTGTTATGCGTTTTAGAAGTATAAGGCGAGTTAGCTTCGTAGCGTTTGATATTGTCTTCAGGTTGACCAAAGGCTGATTCTAATAACCCGACAATCATTTCACTTTCCTGAACAGAAGATGGCAAAAAGTTACGCTCAATATTTCGCTGAGCATTCTCATACATTCTCAACAAGTCTACTGGAGAATCGACAATGAATACTCCCTCTGGCTGGATATCATTTCCTGATTCTATGAGATAATTACCAAGCAACAGACTGATATTACCCCCGCTAGAAAAGCCGCCGAGGTAGACATTCTCTTGGATCAGGTCATTGTCTATGAACATTTGGTTCATGATCGCTGAAAGCTGTTTTTTTTCGCTTTCTTCCAACCACAACCGTCGGTTGAGTTTCATGAGTACTACCGCAATTCCCGCTTCCATTGCTGGCTTTACTACTTTAAATTCTCTCTTAATTACGTCCGAAGTTTCGGGAAAGCCACCAAATAGTATCAAAACTCCAACTTGCTTTTTTTCGGGTATAATCAATTCGTAGTGATTAGTCTCAACTACAGTAAAAGACGTTTCACTTTGTGCGAAGCTGTTGAGGCACACTAGCAAAAGAAGGAGGGATAAAGTAGCTAGGTTTTTCATGGTGTTTCCTTTTTTACTAAGAAAGTCAATCCTAGGACAGGAAATGGCTTATCAGCCGTTAAAGTTTGTTAAAGGGACTTCTCAATCGCTGTATTTAGCTGTTCCCTGCACCATAGCGGTCGTTCACTGCATTTTGTTAGTGAATACTGTGGGATTATACCAATTTATTTTCCAGTTGATTCAAATCTGATAACCATGTTACAATACTTTACCATTGCCTACCGAAACCTTACCAAGCATAAGTTTTATTCTCTCATTAACCTGTTGGGTTTAGCTATTGGCACCGCCGCTTGTCTGCTAATTCTACACTACGTTCATTACGAGCTGAGCTACGAAGATTTCCACGAGCAATCTGAGCAGATTTATCGGCTTACGCTGGATATTTACCAAGAGGGAGAACTGCTATCGCAAGATGCTGAGGTGTATCCATTGGCGGGTCCTGAGCTAAAAGCCAATTTGCCCGAAGTGCTGGATTTTGTCCGACTACACGACCAAGAATATTTAGTGTTTGGCACCGATGAGTATCGTAATACTGAGCGACGAGCGTACTACGCTGACCCTTCCGTTTTTTCTATTTTTTCACTGAATATGGTTCAAGGGGATACAACTGGTGCTCTGGATGAACCTTTTGAAATGGTCCTCACTAAGTCTAAATCAAAGCAGTATTTTGGTACTACTAACGTGGTCGGCAAAACGCTGGATATGTTCGGCGGTTCGTATCAAGCAGCTAGTCAGAAAAAAATGGTAAAAATTACCGGAGTTATTGAAGACTTGCCACCCAACACTCACCTAAAGATAGACTTTCTAATTTCGTATATCACCCTGCGGGATAAGACCATTAATTACCCCTTTGGCTGGGATGCCAACAATGAGTTTACCTATCTGCTGATGGAACCGCAGACCGACTTAGTTTTATTTAACCAGAAGTTGGAAGCGTTTGCCAAAGGCTTAGGCGATAAAATGGATGAAGAACGATTTATTGTTCAATCCATGAACGATATTCACCTGTACTCGGATAAAACTTACGAACCCGAAGCGAATGGCGACGCTGATACGGTTACTTTTCTCTCGGTCATTGCTTTGTTTATTTTGATCATCGCTTGGGTAAACTATGTGAATCTAGCTACCGCTCGCTCGGTAGAGCGGGCTAAGGAGGTTGGTGTTAAGAAAGCTGTCGGTTGCTCTCGAGGGCAACTTATCCGGCAGTTTCTTTTTGAAGCGCTACTCACCAATATCGCGGCTATGTTAGTAGCCATTCTGGTGGTGTACCTTAGCTTCGCAGCTTTCCGTCAGTTGAGTGGGCAGCCACTTACTATTAACTTATTCACTGATCTCAACTTCGCACTGATTATCATTGGATTGGTAGTAGTTGGAACATTACTTTCTGGATTGTACCCAGCTTTGGTACTATCGTCTTTTCGTCCAGTAGCAGTGATGAAGGGGAAGTTAAAAAATACTACCCACGGTAGGTACCTCCGGCAAGGGTTAGTGGTTTTCCAGTTTTTAGCTTCGGTGGTACTGATGGTGGGTACGTTTACAGTATACCAGCAGCTCTCTTTTATGCAGCAGCAAGAATTAGGGATGAATATTGACCAAGTGTTAGTCGTTGATATCCCGCTGGATATTCAAGCAGATTCTATCGCCGAATCCCGCATTGGTACCCTTCAGCAAGCCTGGAGCAGTTTATCCACCGTAGAGGCGGTAGGTAGCTCCAGTTCAGCTCCTGGAACTAGCTACAGTTTTCTTAACTCATCGACAGGGATACGCCGAATGGGTGACGAAAAGGATAACAATGTTACTTTCTATTGGTACCGAGCCGATGCCAATTTCATGAATACTTTGGATATGAAACTGGTGGCAGGACGTAATTTTCAGGAGGGATCGGAAAATTTAAGAAAAATAATAGTGAATGAAGAGGCAGTGCGAATGCTGGGCTTTGCAGATGCTGAATCGGCCTTAGGGCAGAAAACAACGTTCTACAATAGTGCTGAAATTATTGGCGTAGCTCAAGATTATCATCACCTTTCCATGAAGGAGCCAATTATCCCGATGATATATATGCACGGCAGCAATAATTTATATTACTATCTACGCCTCAATACTAACGATCTACCGCAAGCACTACATTTGGTAGAGTCAACTTACGAGGAGGTGTTTCCCGGTAGCACGTTCACTTATTCGTTTTTGGATGATACCTTTAACCAACAGTACCAAGCTGAAACCCAGTTTGGGCAGGTATTCGGGGTATTTGCCGGACTAGCTATTCTGGTGGCTTGTTTGGGGCTATTGGGCTTGTCCTCTTACACCAGTATTCAGCGTACTAAGGAGATTGGTATTCGTAAAGCGTTAGGTGCATCGGTAAGCCACATTATTTTGTTACTGACCAAGAGTTACTTCCGCCTCATTTTAGTCGCCTTACTAATCGCGGTACCAGTAGCTAACTACGTGATGGGCGAGTGGCTCGAGCAGTTTGCCTACCGTGTTAGTATCCGTTGGTGGTTATTTATGGTGCCAGGTATTTTAGTAGTGCTTATCGCCCTACTAGCAGTGAGTGGGCAAACGTTGAAATCAGCCCGGGCTAACCCAGTGAAGGCATTGCGCTATGAGTAGGTGACTAAGGAGTAAAGCCTCAAGTTCAAGGTTATTGGGTTGCTTTGGTATATTTGAGATTCACTCTATTCATTACACAAGCAACTATTTAGAATAAAATTTGCTATTACTCGACAAACTACTACTAATAAGTCGGGTATGAAATTCTTATTCAACATAGGGGTAACCGAAGAGCTCTCGGAACTATATCAAGCCAAAGTGCGACTCTCTAACCAGATCGCCAGTATGTTTGTATTTGTAGCATTAGGTTACACAGTTTTTTCTATCTTCTATTACCCGCCTCTGGTTATGTACCCAGCCAGTGCCGGTGGGTTAGCTTGTAGTATATTTATATTTAACTCCTTTCAGTGGCATCGTTTGTCTCGCTTCATCATGTCGTTCCAGGCGTTGTTGCTCACGGCGATCTACCACGCTTATTTAGTAACCCCTGGCGAGCATCTCTTGGATGCATTTATGGTATGTCAGATTTCTATGACATTAATTCCCTGGGTTCTTTTTGATTTTGAGGAAAAAGGACTGTTAGCTGCATCACTAGTTACGTGTTATGTCATTTTCTTTAGTCAATCGTGGTTAAGTACCGTATTAGTGCTGGATTTAGATAATAGTATGTTTCAAAGTGGTTTCTTTTATTATGCCACCTGCAGTATTGGAATCGTTATCATCTCGCTCTCGCTTTTCTTCTTACTCCGTAAGAATCATCGGTCTGGTCAGAAAAATATTACCCTGCTTGGTGAGGTAAATGAGCAGAACCAGGCCATGCAAGAGCAGCAAGATGAATTATCAAAAAACCTAGAAGAAGTTAAACGGGCTAGGAAAGAGGATGAAAAGAGAAATTGGGCTGCCCAAGGCCTGACTGAGATAAACCAAGTCTTACGAGCCAATCAAGATCAGAATGAAACCTATCAGCAACTAATTGCTAAACTAGTCACCTATTTAAAGGCTAATCAGGGTGGTCTGTATATTTTACTCGAAAATGAAGGGAGCCCAATACTGTGTTTAGAAGCCTGCTACGCCTATGATCGGCAAAAGTTCTTA
The DNA here is from genome assembly GCA_039198955.1 of Bacteroidota bacterium. Lineage (GTDB taxonomy): Bacteria > Bacteroidota > Bacteroidia > Cytophagales > Cyclobacteriaceae > Tunicatimonas. The sequence continues at coordinate 27,602 of JBCCTI010000003.1, forward strand.
GACAAAGAGATTACTCCCGGTCAAGGCCTGGTAGGTCAGTGCTTTTTAGAAAAAAAGCCTATATACTTAACGAATGTACCCGATCAGTATACGTACATCACCTCAGGTTTAGGGGAATCTACTCCCAATCACTTACTCATTACTCCTCTTATTTTCGATGAAAATATAACGGGGGTTCTCGAGATTGCTTCTTTCTCACCTATCGAGGAACATCACCAGCTCTTTTTACAGAAAGCGGGTGAGGATATTGCGTCAGCCATACGAAGCAAGCAGGTAACTGCTAAAATGAGTGCGTTACTCGACCAATCACGACAGCAGGCTGAAGAGATGCAGTCCACTGAAGAGGAGATGCGGCAAAATATGGAGGAACTACAAGCTACTCAAGAAGAGATGCATCGTAAGGATGGTGAACAAGAGCGGGTTATTCAAGAACTCCGCCAAGAGCTAGCTAACTACACCCAAGCGTAGGTTACTCTTCCTCTGCTATTTCTTTCATCGTAGTTAGTAGTGAAAGAGCGGTTTCTTCCGAATACCGACCCATACCGCATGAGCAGGCAATATCAACCGCGCTACCTCGGGCGGACTCAATCGCTTGCAGTATACGTTGGTGCTCTTCCTTGCTACGTTTTTTATGCACAAATCCGGCAATAAAACGGACGTGATCAGGCAACTTAATATCCTTTAAGTCTGCGTAATACTTTTCATTTGTTGGGGGAGGGGTAGCTGCTTCGGCCAGAGGATAATGCACATAGGCAAGTTGATGAGAAGAGGGCCACTTTTTCACCATCTGATTTGAAAAATAGACTAACTTCTTCAACGTTTTGGGATGAATTAGCGCTTTATTATTAAGATCACCTAAACAAATATGCACCCCCAGCTCGGCGGATGTATCTATCTTTCTTACCAATCCGTATATGCTTTTCAACGGTATGTCTATCAAAAAATTTGGCAATTTATGAGCCAGTGCCAACTCGCCAGGTACCTCAATTTGGATGACCACATCATCTCCGGCTAGCTTAATTATTTCATTAACTTCGTAAGCTATTCGTCGATTAAAAACATCGGCGTAACGTATCGCATCGATCTTTCCCATCATGGCAAAGGTGATTCCTAAGCCAGTGGGTACTCCAACCTGGAACTTTAAATCTGGCTGGCCGCGCTCACTGCGCAGTTGCTTAAACAAAGGATAACTCTCTTTAAAGTAGGTATGGTACCCGAACTCTAAATGCTGATACATTGCGGAGGGCGGGTGCTTCGGACGCAATTTCTGCACCGTGTCATATCCTACCGGGAAACCGTCATCGCCTCGCGTAGCAGCCTGCGCTACTTCCCAATTTTCCGTATCTTCAGTACAGATATCGATAGCAGTCATGACCCAGGCAGCCCTTTTTCCTTTAGGATATTGGGTTGTTTTCTCCCCGATCTCCCCGTCGGGTAGGCTGGATAAGTGGATACCCAGATGATCCAAAGCCCGCTCCATAGCGTCTTGTTCATCGGTGAAGGGCATACTACCCACTAAATGCGTCTGTCGTCGTGCCATTATACTATACAAAGTTTTTGTAAATGTAGCAATAGTAATTGTACTTACCTGATTTTCTAAAGGGCAGTATATGGAAAAACCATTACCATCTCTCGAATTTTTATTCATCTTTGAAAGATGGTAGCTCCCTATTTGATCCTGGCAGGTTTGTGGCTGGTGTATTTTGTACTACACAGCCTGTTGGTCTCTTCTGAAGTTAGACGGCACGCCCAATGCTGGCTGGGAAAGTCGTATCGTTACTATCGGTTGGGTTACAATTTCATTGCGGTAATCACCATTGTTCCTATTCTACTCTACAATTCATTGATCTCTAATGAACCACTGGTGGGCGACGTTCGGGTACGCGATATACTGCAACTATTCGGATTAGTGTTGGCCTCTTACGGAGTAATCGTGATTCACCTATCATTCAAACAGTTTTCTAAGCGGGAATTTCTGGGATTGTCCGCCCTAGATACCGATCAAAAAGAACCACTGCAAACTGGTGGCATTTTGCGCTACGTTCGCCACCCACTGTATTCGGGCACTATTCTGATTGCTCTGGGATTATGGTGCTTTTCTCCTACCGTGGCTAACCTGATTACCGCCTCTGCCTGGATCATTTACATCTTGGTCGGAATTCGAATCGAGGAGAAAAAGCTGCTGGAACTTTACGGGGATGAGTACCAAAAGTACAAGGAGAACGTACCGATGCTGATCCCCCGATTGCGCTCCCCAAGATACTGACTAATTGCGGTTCGGGTCATTGGGAAAGCGGTCAAAAGGGTCAGTAACACCATCTCCATCACTATCGGGATGCTGTGTGCCCCGGTCAGTAAAGAGCATCTGCCATTCAATGGCCAGAAAAGTATCAAAGATCAATTGATCGTACTCCGCAGTTGGCCCTACTGACATTTGTATATTGACTGAAGAGGTAGGCAAACCTTCTACTAAGGTTACAGTAGCCGCCACTTGGATAGTGAAGCCCCCCGCCCGAACTAAAGCCTTTGAGCTACGCACTGCGATGTTAGCTACCGGATTCGCTTGTCCTTCGTTCAGGCAAACCAGTTCAATATTGTTAGGGTCTACCCCTAGTGCTTGCAACACCTGTTGAATTTCAGCCTGTCGAATTTCCCGGGCACTTGGAAAGCCACTAACCGGGGTAAATAGCCAGCGCCAAAGTACCTGACCATCCTGACGGGTTAGGTCAACCCCTACCGTTTGGGGGGCGCGGATCATTTGGGGACTATAGCCTTCAGGATAAGTAAAACCTAGCGTAGGAGCATCAGGATGAGAGAATGATCCGCCCACCCGGTCAACGGTAGGGGGTATATCACCGGGTAGATCACCGCGAGGAATACCGTTAGAAAGATCCCAATAAATAGCCTGCGCTCCGGTAACATTCGGGCAAATCTGGGAGGTAGCCCCATTAATATTGGGGCCTACTGCTTCATCATTGCCATTATTACAGGCTGTTGTCAATAAAAGTCCTAGAATCGGAAGGAGCCATTTTGCTAGGCTAGCCTTACTCACTCTGGCAATAATTCTATTCAATTTACTGCGCCTCTTAGAGGTATTAAGTGAGAATAGAATGAAGAAAATGATAACGGCGTAGTGCGGTAGTACGAAAAACAATAGTGCAGATTCCATAACTGATAAAGTAGAATTATAAGTAATCTACTTATCCATAGATTTTTCAGAAGAGAAGTCATCAGGTCTACTGAAAAAATTTTTCTCTCTACCTACCCCTCAAAAAAGCTATCCAAAATAGAGCTTTCCCCTTTATTACTTTTTTTACCGCAAAGGGCGATAGCGGCTACCAGTTTGCGGAAAGGCATAGATTGCAGCCAAACCTGCCCGGTGCCTGAGAGTGTTGCGAGAAATAGTCCTTCCCTACCAAACCGGAGCCCAGACGACGGTTTAGTTGAATATTTACTTTGATGCCCGAACCCGTACAGAGAAGAGAATCTTTCTGCGCTGTCAGGCTGTGTTGCTGCGTCTGGGATAGGTCAACCGGAAGAACTGTATCCGGATAAGGGGCGGCCAAGGCTGCTTCAGCTTTTCCGTAGCCCCGGTGGGTAAAGTGGCCTACAAAGACTGATTCTCCGGTCAGCATCCGGCTACCCACCGATTTTCTTAAAATTGGTAAAATTTCGCTGAACAAGAAAACTGCCTCAGTAGCGTTTATTTCTGACTATGTTAAACAGAAATTTCTGCTTGTGATCGAATAGTACAAATGTAATAAATTTTATATTATAATATATTTTATTTACTTTTGAAGTAAAATTACCTAAATATGAAGTTTAAAATACTATTTTTTGTAATATTTTTGTCCAACTTTACTGCATTTTCACAAGAGATTGATAATTCCTTACCCCAATCTCATCAGCAGTATTTGGATCAGAAAGAGTACGAAAACTTACTGAGCCATACTCTTGAGCAGCTAGGGGAGTTTCAGGTGCTGAATGTAACCGAAGGAGTGGTAAAGATTCAACTGGGCGCGTACCCCTACTCGTTTTCATTGCTACCTGTGGTTGAACAGGTCGCTGAGTTCGGCTTTAACTCTACTCAAAGCAACGACCTAGTGAATGAATATGTGATGATGCTCAGAAGTGCCTACGAAGATCAGCAGTTACTTAGTGAGGCCGATTTTTCTACCGTGAAAAAATATCTGAAATTACAATTGTATCCGGGCGGAGCAATGGAAGGAGAGGACGAATCCCGTTGGGTATCGCGCACCGATCTGGAAGGAACAGTCACCTGTGCAGTGCTGGATTTGCCCACAGCAGTAGCAACGGTCGAACATCATCAGTTGGAAAAATGGTTGGTTGCTGAATATGATATCTGGCAAATTGCTGAGCAAAATACTATCGTACCCTACGAAACAGTTCGAAAGACCGTAGCAGATTCTATTGATTTACTGGCGATAGGTAGTGCAAATGCCACCCTCGTCTTGGAAGAAGTTATTCCCGACTCAATTGGCGAATACGGGGCAATTGTAGCAGTGCCCCACGAGGAAATTGCGCTGATTCATAATCTAAAGGCGGATAATCTGGCTAATTTCCAGACGGTGGTAGAGTATTTGTACGATTTTGTCAGCAGCCAGTATCAGGGGCATAGCGACCCGGTTTCACCTTATTTTTATTGGTACGCTGAGAGCAGATATATCCGTATTCGGCTGGGCAAAGATCAGCACGGAAAGCTGCATATTTTTCCACCAGTAGCAATGGACTGGTCGGCAGGGGGGTAGGCTATTCCTCTTCTGACTGATCTTCTTTCTTATTAGCACTTTCGTCGCGCCCCTCGATATCGTCGCGGTCGCGGAGCTTCTTATCATCCACGTGTTTATTTAAAAACTTATTGATTTTATCAATATCGTAGTTAGTTTGAATCTCCCCAAAGGTATCAATCTTAATATCAAACCCATCTAACTCGGGATTCACTTTGGGTTTTTCCCGTTTATTCAATCTTTTCCTTCCCATGGCTTTAAATTGAAAGTTTATCCCGGACGAATTCCGGGGCTGATAATTATAACGCTGATAGTGCACAGTCTGTTTTATTGGTGTGCCCCCAACACTTTTACTGCCTGCCGTATTCGGCTAGTTACTTCGCCTTTGCCGAGAACCTCCATGGTACTCATCAGATCGGGTCCGCCGCCCTGCCCCGTTATTGACAGCCGCAATGCAGGCATTACTTTTCCTAAACCTATTTCTCGGGCATCCAGCATCTGCTCCAACTGATTCTTGGCACTTTCGGCTGATAAGGACTTGCCAGATTTCTCCAAAACATCAGTATACGCCAGCAGAGCGTCGGCTACTTCTGGCTTCCACTTCTTTCTCACGATCTTTTCGTCGTAATGTTCGGGTGGCTGATAGAAATACTGAGCGGTACTCCAGATTTCGTGCGGAAAAGTAACCCGCTCTTTCATCATTCCGCAAACCTGTTCTGCTTTTTCCCGACTGCTTTCTATTCCATTTTCTGATAAATCTTTTAGAAGAAACTCGGCCAGGGTAGTATTGGGCAAGGCTTTGAGATACTGCTGGTTGAACCACTTCGCTTTTTCAATGTCAAACTTTGCTCCAGCTTTGCCTACCCGGTTCAAGTCAAACGCCTGAATCAATTCTTCTTTACTAAATCGCTCTTCATCATTGCCAGGATGCCAACCCAACAAAGCAAGGAAATTGACGGTTGCCTCGGGTAGATAACCTGCCTCTCGAAAACCTGGAGAAACCTCACCCGACTCAGGGCTTTTCCAATCAAATGGATATACCGGAAAGCCAAAGCGGTCACCACTGCGTTTACTGAGTTTTCCTTTACCATCGGGATTCATCAGCAGAGGCAGATGGGCAAATTTGGGCATGGTATCTTCCCAACCTAAGTAACGATAAAGCAAAACGTGCAGCGGGGCTGATGGTAACCATTCTTCGCCCCGAATGACGTGAGTAATTTTCATGAGATAATCGTCCACCACATTTGCCAAGTGGTAGGTCGGCAGCCCATCTGATTTAAGTAAGACTTTATCGTCGAGGGTAGACGAATGCACGGTCACTTCACCCCGAACCAAATCAGTTAGCTGGATTTCTTCGTCCGCTGGAGTTTTAATCCGAACTACGTAAGGGTTGCCACTCTCTAGCTTCGCTTGGGTCTCCTCTTTCGACAGGCTGAGAGAGTTGCTCATGTCTATCCGGCTGCTAGCATCGTACTGCGGATTTTTGCCATCGGCTTGCAACCGCTCCCGCATGGCTTCCAGTTCTTCCGCAGTATCGAAGGCGTAGTAGGCGCGCTGGGCATCCAACAACTGCTGAGCATACCGCTGGTAAATATCCTTTCGCTCCGATTGTCGGTAGGGTGCGTATTCTCCGCCTTCTGCTACTCCCTCGTCAGGCGGAATGCCGCACCAAGCTAGGGCTTCCCGAATATACTCTTCGGCACCGGGCACAAAACGGGTTTGGTCGGTATCTTCAATCCGTAAAATGAATGTACCCTGGTGTTGTTTGGCAAATAAGTAATTATACAGGGCGGTACGCACCCCGCCAATATGCAGTGGCCCCGTCGGACTGGGGGCAAATCGTACTCGTACTAGCTCCATTGCTACAGTAACCACGTACTGATTTAAAAGTTATGGACAAAGTAATGAAATGCACACCAGAGATTCGTTAGCAATACAAAGTTTCGTAAATTCCGCAATGAAACTGTTTGATAGAAATATTGATTTAGTTGAAACTCAAACACTAAAGAACCTTATACTTAAACGTATAGTTGAACGAGACAAAGTGTTGATCTATGGATGAGATATCGAGGTGACTGCATAGCATCATTACCCTCTATGAGAGCTAGTATTTTCATATTTCATATCTCTCATTTCACCTTTGATGTACATTGCACACTGTTAATTGTTTATGATTCACCAATTTAACTTTCCTACCGTTATTCGCTTTGGCGAAGGAGCCGTACAAGAGTTGGGTAGCTACCTAAAAAGCAAGAGAACACAGCGTCCACTGCTGGTTACTGATGGAGTGGTAGCTAAGCTAGCCTTCTTTGAGAAAATAATGAGCGACTTGAAGCAGCAAGGCTTGTCGCCTGAACTGTTCTGCGATATTTCTAAAAACCCAGTAAAATCTGACGTGCTGAAGGGAAATACAGCTTACCACAAGCACGAGAGCGATGCCATTGTTGGCTTGGGTGGCGGAGCGGCCATGGATGTAGCCCGAGCCATTGCCCTTAGCATCAACAACACGCGGGACTTGCTGGAGTACGACGAACTCACGGGGGGCGATCAGTACATTACCGAACCCGTACCGCTGTTTGTTACTATCCCTACCACGGCAGGAACGGGCAGCGAAGTAGGCCGGAGCGCAATTATCTCGGATGATGTGACCCGCAAAAAGCACATTCTATTTCACCCCAGCCTGATGGCACCGATCGTCTTTGCCGACCCCGAACTCACCTACGAATTGCCTCCGGCAGTAACGGCAGCAACGGGTATGGATGCCCTCACTCACAACATGGAAGCCTACCTGGCGAAAAACTATCATCCGATGGCCGATGGCATTGCGCTGGAAGGAATTCGGATGATTAATCGGGCGCTAGAAAAAGCAGTCAATCAGCCAGAGGCTGAGTCGCGACGGGAGATGTTGTTGGCATCGCTAATGGGAGCCGTAGCCTTCCAGAAAGGGCTGGGAGTCGTCCACTCAATGGCTCATCCGCTTTCAGCCTTGGTAGATATGCACCACGGACTGGCGAACGCGATCTGTCTGCCTTACGGATTAGGATTTAACGTGGCGGGTTTTGAAGACCGATTTGCTACTATGGCTCAGGCTATGCAATTAGCTAACCAAAACGGAGAAGCCATTATTGAAGCCCTATTCCGTCTGAATGAAACCATTGGGCTACCCATTCATCTCAGTGAAGTGGGAGTGGCGGAGGAGCATCTAGAGGAACTGGCTACGCTAGCTTTCGAGGACTTTGCTCACCCCAATAATCCCAAACCCGTGAGCCGGGATGATTTTCTCCAGCTTTACCGTGCTGCCCTATGATCCAACTGGGAGTAACCGCTTGCCTGATGTACCCTGATGTTGAGCGAACGTACTTTACCCCCAAATATCTCTGCTATCTAGAGCGCGATATGGCTCGCTATCTGTCCCGCCCTAGCGTACTTCCCATTCTGATTCCTGACTTGTCATCAAACGATTTACCCCATTTACTAGCGCAAATGGATGGATTCGTCTTACAGGGTGGTTCTGATTTGGCACCAGAAACTTACGGTGAAAAACCTATCGGTCGCTGGTTAGGCGATGCCTACCGGGATGCGTATGAGTTAAAAATACTGGATTACGCTATCAAAAATGATAAGCCAGTCTTTGGCATCTGCCGAGGTTTTCAGATAATGAATGCTTACTTTGGAGGAACGCTATACCAAGACATCGCCACTCAACTTCCCAAGGCGAACCAACACCGGGATGCTAAGGAATACGACCAACTCAATCACCCAATTATTCTGGAAGAAGGCAAACTACTTGACCGTCTGCATCAGAACGAGACTAACCGCCGGGTGAATACCGTGCATCACCAAGCCGTGAAAGACATCAGTAAAAATTTAGAAGTGCTCGCTACCTCCCCCGACGGGCTAGTAGAGGCTTTTCTATGGAACCAAACCGAAGAGGGAAAAGTCATCGGAGTACAGTGGCATCCTGAATTTTTCTCCAATTCTAAAGTCCCACTGATGGATGCTGAGAAGGTTTACACTCATTTTTTGAGTTTTTGCCATTCCGAATAAGCAGTATTATGATCGTGTAGATCCTACATTATTCATTATCAGTACAACCATTTGCTAAATGCTACTAGTGGCTTGGGATAATCTTCACCGATTTTAACTCCTACTTTGGCCAGTTCTTTTTGGGGAATTTCAGTAGGATAATGAATTCTCTTACCGGGTATGTGCGATAGCTCGGGAATCCAGTGGCGCACGTATTCTCCCTGAGAATCGTAACGTTGCGCCTGACTCATAATGTTGAAGTATCGGTTTTCCCGAGGATCGTTACCGACGCCCGCCATATAATTCCAGTTACCCCAGTTGCTACATACATCGTAGTCAATCAGCATGGATTCAAAGAAAGAAGCCCCCCAGGTCCAGTTTACTTTTAAGTCTTTTACTAAAAAGCTAGCTACGTTTTGTCTTCCTCGGTTCGACATGAAGCCGGTCGCGTTTATCTCACGCATGTTGGCATCAATAAAAGGGATACCGGTTTTTCCATTTTTCCACTTATGAAATAGCCCGATATCGTCTCGTAAGTCCGGGCTTGCCCCTTGAATTCCGCCAAATTGGAAAATGCGGTTACCGTATTTTTTTGCTACGAACCGGAAATAGTCGCGCCAGAGTAGTTCAAATATCATCCAGTAAGTCGACTTGTTTTTGACCCGTTCCCGCTCGTAGTGCTTTACTTCTTCGTAAACCCGGCGGGGCGAGAGAGAACCATTAGCCAACCAAGCGGAAAATTTAGAAGAGTAATCAGACCCCAACATTCCGTTGCGGGTTTCTTTGTAGTCTTTTAGGCAATTATTTTCCCAAAAATATTCCTGCAGCCGAGCTAATCCGGCAGTTTCGCCCCCTCGGAAGGTCAGTACCGATCGGCTATCCACCGGAATATCAGATAAACCCAATTCGTCTATGGTCGGAATTGCATCAGGACTAGTCGCTTCAACGGGGTTGAGAGATGTAGGAGCTGGCAGTGTATCTCTCACTTGCGTAATCTTTTCCGCTTCCCGACGAAACTGAGAAAATATATCAGGAATGTTATTGATGGGCCAGGGAATATCGTCTACGTGTAATAAAGTAGACTGCCATATTAGTTCTAATTCAACTCTTTGGTTCACTAAATTATCCTCCAGTTTTTCTTCTACCGACAATTCCTCCGCAGTGACTTCCTTATTGGCGAACACTTTAGATGCCTCCAACTCAGTAGCCATTTGGGGAATAACTTTTTCGGGTAACCCTCGTCTAATGATTAAATCAGAGCCTATTTTCTGGAGATTCTGACGAAGATCTTGCAACGACTGTAGTAGAAATTGTGCCCGGTGCGCCCCGGTTTTTGGCAAGTCTAATTCTGTATCAGCAAAATGCCGAGGATCAAAGCAGTATATTGGATACACTTTTTCTGATTTGCGGATCGCTTCGGTAAGGGTCACGTTATCGTGTAGGCGTAGATCATTCCTAAACCATACAATAGCAGCACCAGTCATATCTTTATGTTTAATTTTTATTGTTAATCATTAAACGAAATGATTGATAAAACGTTTGACAATTCTTTCCAATAGTCTCTATTGCTTTGTGAACAAAGAAATAAAAAAGCTGACTGTACCCAGTACTCGGTCAGCTTTGCTAAAAATACGTCTCCCAAAGATTTACAAGAATATACCACCCGAAGCTTCAATGCGCTGAGCATTAATCCAGCGGGCATCTTCGGTACACAAAAAGGCTACTACTCCGCCAATATCTTCGGCCTCACCTACTCGCCCTAAGGCAGTTTGAGATGCTATGATTTCTTTCATTTGCGGCATGGCTTCAAAATCGCCCCGGTTAAAATCAGTTGCAATGGCTCCGGGAGCTACTACGTTGGCAGTGATATTTCGGCTGCCCAGCTCCTTTGCCAGATAGCGAGTGAAAGTCTCCATCGCTCCTTTCATAGCGGCGTAAGCACTGTACCCGGGAAGGGAGAAACGGGCCAATCCAGTAGAGATATTGATGATACGTCCGCCGTCGGCGAGCAGAGGCAACGCTTTCTGCGTAAGAAAGTACGCTCCTTTAAAGTGCGTATTGTTCAGGGTGTCAAAGGTTTCCTCGTCTACCTGACCAATCATTCCGTGAGCGTTAACCCCAGCGTTGTTTACTAAAAAGTCAAAATTGTCCCGATTCCAGTGCTCGTTTAGCTGCTCTTTTACCTGAGCGAAGAAGGCGTCAAATGATTTGATGTTGGCCACGTCTAGTTGTAAAGCTACGGCTTTTTGCCCCTGCTGCCCAACGGCATCTACTACTTCTTGGGCGGCGTTTTCATTGCTACGGTAAGTCAAAATTACGTCGCTGCCGTACTCGGCTAAACGTAGTGCCTGATCTTTTCCTAAACCTCGGCTTCCGCCGGTTACTAGTGCGATTTTGTTTGCTAACTTTGTCATGGTTCTGTTGATTTAAGTTTGTTTTCAATTAACTACACGACAAAGTTAGGGTAGCAGATAGGGCGACTAACGGCATATTTCTCAGCATCGATGGCGTAAAACTAAGATGCTAGCGATCGGCGGTAAGTATTGGGGGTCTGTTGGGTATGTTTCTTAAAGAATTTGCTGAAGTGGGTAGGCTCCGAGAACTTCAGTTGATAAGCAATTTCTTTCACCGACAATGTTTTGTTACTCAGTAGGGCTTGAGCTTCTAGCAGAGTTTTTTCGTTTATCCAGGTGTTGACTGACTTTCCGGTCTTGTTCTTGATAACGGTGCTGAAGTAATTGGGGTGTAACTGCTGATTTTCGGCGTAGTCCTGTACATTGGGCAAAGCCTTCAAATTAGCCAAATTGCGATACGATTTTTCTAAATTCTGCTTGAACGTCTGGACAATTACCGACCCCCGGTCTGATTCCTGCAATGGATCGTAGTCTTTCCAAAACCGATCCTTAATTTTCAGCAATAGTATGACAAATAAGTTCCCGATAATGCGATAGCGGTAGCGTGACAGACTACGGTATTCATTAGCAATTTGCTCAACCATTTTTTGGTACTCCCCAAAGGTGGCTTCGTCTAAGTAGCCCGGCGAAACAGTTTCGGCCAGCAGAAACGGAAAGTCTTCAAATACATCCGGATGAACATTCTGCTTGAGAAATTTTTCGGAGAGCGTAATCAGGTATCCAGTACACTTTGCTTGAAGAGAGAAGGATTTGAGATGACCGGGATTGGTAAAGTATACTGTGCGTGGCTTGGCCTGGAACTGCTGACCATCTAGCGTATATTGACTGTGACCACTCTCCAAAAACACAAAAGAGTAGTAGTTGGCTCGAAAGGTAGGAGACTGTCGCACTTCGCTATGCACTTCTTCCAACCGATGTACGGTAAACTCGGCATCCTGCTCAATTGGGATGCCCAAATTATTGAATAAGTCCTGAAGTTGGTCGTGGACAATAATCGGAGTGCTCATTCCTGTCGTTTTCTCAAAGTAACGACAAAAGTAGATTGACTCACACTGGTTAGACTCAAACCGGTGAGCTAAACATACCTAGCATTTGTGAAAGTTAAACCAGAGGCAAACTCCTGAGGTCACTCTTGCTCATTCAGTCATAAAAAAAGGCAGCTACTCTTCAGCTACCCGAATATCAAAAGTTTTAGAATACGCTAGAATGTTATTAACCGTACGGCGAGAGGGTTCTATCTCAATAGATACGTTCTCCAGACGGCCTTTCACCGAATGTAATTTTTGAAACATATCCATTAAGTCGCTATCTAAATAAAGAGCTTCTTCAAACCGTCGGGCTTCGTCGTCCGACATTTCGGCATACGTGTAGCGTACCGCATCATCTAGGGTAAATGTTTGGATCATAGGCGATATTATGTTTTTGCATCTTCTTTCTCAAATTAATGAGAGCGTAGCGCATACGGCCCAGTGCCGTGTTAATACTAACCCCAGTGGCATCGGCTATCTCTTTGAAACTCATGTCCATATAGTGGCGCATGGTCAAAACTTGCCGTTGTGCCTCGGGCAATTCTTTAATCAATTGCCTTAATAACGTATGAGTATCCTTTTTTATTTGAATCGATTCGGCAGAATCTTCAGAAAAATCTAACGTATTAAAAACGTTGTGTCCATCTTCCATGACAATAGTGGGATAGCGGCGGGCTTTCCGGAAATGGTCAATAGAAAGATTATGGGCAATTCGCATAACCCAAGGCAAAAACTTACCTTCTTCGTTGTACCTTCCTGACTTGATAGTGTTAACAACCTTGATAAAGGTCTCTTGCAGAATGTCCTCGGCAATGCACTCATCTTTCACAATCATGTAGATTGATGTGAATATTTTGTTTTTGTGCCGACCAACCAATTGCTCAAACGCTTCTTCATGCCCTTTCTTGTACAGGGACACCAATTTGCTGTCGCTTACTGTGTACTTCTTCATTAATCCAAGTGTTTAGTGAGCGTAGAGGTTCAAGACATAGAGTGAGGGTTTGATGGTTAATACTACAATTATTCTACGGACAGTCTTCAAAAATAAATAAGTAACAAATAATATGCAACTTTTTCATTTGAGGGTTCTCAGAAGACTACTTTGTTCCAAAAAAACAAAAATCCTGCTTAAGATATCATTTAATAATTAAAACAAGTTAGCAAATAGCCGACATTTTATCGAGTTAATCAGCCTTGTACTACGTAAGATTTTGCTTTAAAATAAAAAAGAGAAGCGAGCTAACTGCCTTGCCTCCCTTAATTATCAACAGATTTTTCTTAAAATCGGCCTAATATTGGATATACGTAAGTGCTTGTTTTCCCTGCCGTTCTACTGGAACCACTAGGTGACCATCGTGTACTGTTTTAGCAAAAGTAGGCACTAGTCGCAACCGATAGCTTTTTCGGTCGAGCATAGTTTCCAGGTTAATGTCGCCCGATGAGGTTATTTTTACTAACGAAACATCGGATGACTTTTTAATGGCATTGTTAAAAATGAGATGATACGTATCATTATGATAGGCTAAAGCGAAAGAGGTGTACACATCCCGTTCCTCAGTTGATTTCTGGTCTTTATCAATAATGCGTAACCACGATTCGCCCTGCGGGTGCATTTTCACCGCCAAAATTTTCTTGTAAATATCGCCTAGTTCTAGGTCGGCATCAAGGGGGCTTAGCCCTCCCAGACTTAATTTGGGTTTGATAACTGGGCCTCGCTTGTAGGATTCGGCAAAGAAGACTACGCTACCATCTTGTTCCCGTACCAGGTGTTTAATAGTATATTCTTCTGCGTATTTCTTATCATCTTTCTCGTTAATCTCTTTAGCGTCTTTGGCAGGGAAGGGGTGTTCAGTGACTTTATCACCTTGAATTAAAATTCCTCCCTCCAGGTCGTTATTAGCAGGGTTAGCATAAATCCCAGCAAATACGGGCTGCTGTTGATCGTTGAGTTGCATTCCCAGATTAATAATAAACCGATTATTAGTCGGAATATCGATGGTCTCAACTTCGCCCTGGTCAGGATGGTATTTATACATGAAGTATTCAAAATCTCCGGCGGTTTTCTTAAACCCATCGTCACCAAAGGAGGCTACCAGCATGTAGAGGGTGCCGTCGTTAGCCAAAGCGTAGCTTTCTACCATCTGATAGTTACCGTTTGCATCGGGAAGATCGATAAATCCTGACCAGGCCTCTTCCATATTTTCGTCAAATACTAAGCACTGCACATCGCTAGTCACATCATTGAAAAAGCCATAATTGAACAGGAGCATGGCTTTATTACCGTCAACGCTCTCGGCGTGGCTAAAGAAGAAGTTGCGGCGCATTTTGCTAAACTGGGTAGAAAAGTAGCTACGGAACAGGTTTCCTACGTTAGCCGTGAAAATTTGCGGATACAAACCGCTCACCTGTCGGGCTTCACCCACCTGGTTCAAATCAGTGCCATAGGTTTCTAGATAGATAGGATACAACAGTTCTTCGTTGGGTTCATCCTCAACCAGTAACGTATGCAACTGACCTTGAAAATAGAAGGTATAAAAATATTCTTTTGATCGGTCTTCAGGTTTCAGTACCCGGCTTTCCTGCAAGCCATCGGTTAGGCTGTAGTAGCTAATGAGTGGTTTATTATCAAGGCCGTTATAATAGTAATTTTCGCCGATTCCGGTAAAAACGCCCTCCTCGTTACCGCCAATGATAAACAGGTCGTCTTGACTTCCGGTTTTTACATAATCGAAAATACGGACATCTTGGGCAATGGTTAAACAAGTTAAACTGCTTAGCAGTAATGTTAAAATAGCTTTCATAACAATTAAATGTAAGATAAGAGATTAAGTGAAATCATATATCAGTTTATGGGTGCTCAGCCCAGGAAGTAAACAGCAGAGGGGAAAAATTATGGGTGAGTGATTACACCTTTTCCCTTTTGTTTCGTATCGAATGGAATAAAAGAATAAAATTCTTATTTTGAGCACAAAGGTTACCCATGAAATACCTTAATTTTGTAGGCTGAACCATTTTGAAACTATGCATCTGATCGTTTTTCAGCTAAAATACTAATAATGAGATTTTTATCCTCTAATAGCAAGTCAGAATCATTATGAACACCATCCAACCTGCCTCTATTGATACTTTAGACCCCAAAAAATTTATCATTATTAAAGGAGCTAAAGTCAATAACCTGAAGGGGGTTGATGTAGCCATTCCTCGTAATAAACTAGTGGTAGTCACCGGGTTATCGGGTTCTGGTAAGTCATCTTTAGCGTTTGATACACTATTTGCTGAAGGGCAGCGGATGTACGTAGAAAGCCTGAGTTCTTATGCCCGGCAGTTTTTGGGGCGGATGGAAAAGCCTGAGGTAGAGTACATTAAAGGAGTTTCCCCGGCCATTGCTATTGAGCAGAAGGTGAATACCCGAAATCCCCGATCAACGGTGGGTACTTCCACCGAGATTTATGATTATCTTAAATTGCTTTACGCCCGGGTAGGCAAAACGTATTCTCCCGTGAGCGGAGAGGAGGTCAGTCGCGATACAGTGACGAGTGTGGTGGACTTTATATTTAGTCAGGAAGCGGGTACGCGCTTGCTAGTACTCTGCCCGCTCATTACCCATCAAGAGCGGTCATTAGCCGAGGAGCTTAATGTGTTGCTACAGAAAGGATTTACTCGAGTTAAAGTAAACAATGACGTTCTTTTTATCGAGGAAATTCTGGAAGGCAAACTAGACGAATCAGCCAATTACCGTATTCTGATTGACCGGGCAGCGGTGCAACCCGACGATGAAGACTTACAGTTCCGGCTAGCGGACTCGGTACAAACCTCTTTTTTTGAAGGTGAAGGAGTTTGCGAGGTAGAAATAGTCCAGCCCGATGAAAACGAGCTTCACCATTTCTCAGATAAGTTTGAGCGGGATGGAATCGTTTTTGAGGAGCCGAGCGTCAACTTGTTTTCCTTCAATAATCCCTATGGAGCTTGCCGTACCTGCGAGGGCTTTGGCAAAGTGCTGGGGATTGATGAAGACTTAGTAGTGCCAGATAAAAGTATGTCGGTGTACGAAGGAGCAGTTGCCCCCTGGCGCAGCCATTCCATGAAAAAGTGGGTAGAGCCTTTGCTGAAAAATGGCATTCGCTTTGATTTTCCTATCCACCGCCCCTACGTGGATCTTACCGAGGAAGAAAAGCAGTTGATCTGGACGGGGAATCAGTACTTTAAAGGACTAGATGCGTTCTTCAAACACATTGAGTCTAAAACCCATAAAATTCAGTACCGGGTAATGCTGTCGCGCTACCGCGGGCGTACTATTTGCCCTGAGTGCAGGGGAACCCGCTTGCGAAAAGACGCTTCTTACGTTAAAATAAATGATACTTCCATCAATGAGCTGGTATTAATGCCGATCAAGCGGTTGATTACATTTTTTGAGGAGGTATCGTTAGAAACCCACGAACAGAAGGTAGCAGATCGGATCACCAAAGAAATTCGGAGCCGTCTAGATTATCTCAGCAAGGTCGGTCTGGGTTACCTGACACTTAACCGCTTAACTAGTACGCTGTCGGGTGGGGAATATCAGCGTATCAAACTGGCTACTTCATTAGGGAGTGCGCTGGTAGGTTCCATGTATATTCTAGATGAACCCAGCATTGGCCTGCATCCCCGGGACACTAACCGATTAATCGAGGTGCTCAAGACTTTGCGAAATCTGGGTAACACTGTTATTGTGGTAGAGCATGAAGAAGAGGTGATGCGGGCGGCCGACCAGATTATTGATATTGGCCCGGATGCTGGGCGGCACGGTGGCAAGCTAGTCTTTCAGGGTAGCCTATCTGAACTACAAAAGATGAACGGCAGTGCTAACACCCACACCGCTCGTTACCTGAGCGGAATTGAAGCGATTCCCCTGCCCAAAAAGAGGCGCGATTTCAAGTACAAAATTGAACTTAAAGGAGCCCGGGAGAATAATCTCAAACATATTGACGTAGAGATTCCACTAGGGGTACTGACGGTAGTAACCGGAGTGAGTGGTTCGGGTAAGTCTACGCTTATCAAAAGTATTTTGTATCCGGCACTGGGCAAAATCTTCGGTACGGTAAGTGAAAGCACTGGTAAGTTTGATCGCCTGGAAGGCGACTTCAAAAAGCTCACTCAAATTGAATTCGTGGATCAAAACCCCATCGGAAAATCTTCTCGCTCTAACCCAGTTACCTACGTAAAAGCTTACGACCAAATTCGGCAGCTTTACGCTGACCAGCCGCTGGCGAAGCAACGAGGCTATAAACCTGCCTATTTCTCCTTCAATGTAGACGGTGGCCGTTGCGAAAACTGTCAGGGTGAAGGTGAGGTAACCGTAGAAATGCAATTTATGGCGGATATTCACCTTACCTGCGAAGTTTGCAAGGGAAAACGCTTTAAAAAAGAGATTTTGGAAGTAACCTACCAAAATAAAGATATTGCCGATGTGCTGGAACTGACGGTAGACGAAAGTATTGAGTTCTTCGCTGGGCAAAAATCGTTGATAAACAAGTTGCAACCGCTGCAAGATGTGGGATTAGGCTACATTCGGCTAGGTCAATCGTCTAACTCACTTAGTGGCGGGGAAGCCCAACGAGTGAAATTGGCTTCGTTTCTCGGCAAGGGAAACAGCAATCGGAGCGAACACCTGCTATTTATTTTTGATGAACCCACCACTGGACTACACTTTCACGACATCCGCAAACTAATGGATGCCATTAACGCCCTGATTGAACAAGGTAACTCAGTAGTTATTATTGAGCACAATACGGAAGTTATCAAGTGTGCTGACTGGATTATCGACCTTGGACCGGAGGGTGGTGACGAAGGTGGCAACCTCACTTTCGCCGGGAGACCCGAAGAGATGATTGTGCTCGAGGATAACCACACCGCTCGTTACCTGCGGGAAAAGTTCGAGTAGGGTGCACAACTACTAGCTGTTTCTGGCATTTACCCGAGGGGGTACCTAATCTGGTAAATACCTCTCGGAAACCTGGTTTACTCCTCCCTAAACCTTGGCTGAAACATCGTCCGATGAACGGCCTGATCCATGTAAGCCTGCCAGGTTACTAGCACCACTTTCTCATCGGCAGTAACTGCGTAACCATGCTCGTAGCAGAAGTAGTACACCATGCCGTTTCTAGTACGATAAAGATGGGTATAAAACTCATTACCCTTTACCCACGACGGGAAAATATTTTTTAAGCAACAATTGCCCGAGGGACACAAAACAGTCGCAATTGAGCTGCTAGAGCACATAAAGCTGAAAAACTACAGCCTGAATACTCTGCGTACCTATCACGCGATGATATTAAAGTTTCTCAACGCTCACCCTCAACCTTTGGAAGTGATTCAGGCGTTTGGAGAGGCCGAGGTGAACGCATACCATAGTAAGTTACAGCAGCAAGGGCGGTACTTAGTCTCGTATATCAACCAATCAATTAATGCAGTACAACTGTACTTTCAGGTGGTGGGGCACCCGCTCCGGTTAGAGCAAGTAGTGCGCCCTAAGAAAGAGGCAACTTTACCCAAAATCATAGCCAGGCAAGAAATTGCGCAAATTTTGGCTAAAATTAGTAATCTCAAGCATAAAACTATGGTGTTGCTGATTTATTCGGCGGGACTTCGTTCTGGGGAGCTGCTAGAGCTGCGGTAGGGTGACATTAATCTGGAACGTAATAAGATTCATTTGAAAGGGACGAAAGGAAAGAAGGATCGGGTCACCTTGTTATCGCAGAAAGCCAAGGAGCTACTGCTACAATACCAACGGGAGTACCGCAGTACCGACTATGTGTTTGAAGGGCAGTACGGGGAAAATATAGCTATCGCAGCTTGCAGCAGGTATTTAAGCGGGCACTGAAAGAAGCAGGTATCAGGGCACCATACACCCTACACTGCTTATGGCATTCATTTGCCACACATCTGCTAGAAAGCGGTACTGACCTACGGTATATTCAGCAGTTGTTGGGGCATAATTCGTCAAAGACAACAGAAATTTACACGTATGTCTCAATGCAGGCGTTAGAGAAGATTGTGAGCCCAGCCGACCAGTTGTCAATTTAATACGGAAAGTGCTATCTTTATTTGTATTAACGCTATGGTAAGCAATCTAGTTAGGCTACATTTAGACAGAAAGGCCAACGTATGTGGTCTCGTAGGCATATTGGCTACAATGAGTAAAGCCGTCATAACGGCTACTATAGCAGATACACAGTAGTTATGCCCTAGCTAGTTAACCCTGAAGAAGAGTTCAAAAAGTTGATTATCAGCAGGGTACATGATTAAATGACCTTGGTGATGCCATTTTGTTTGCCGGTTTCTGTTTATCTTGCTTCTAAAGCTTGCAAAAGCTATGAAAAGTAACTCACGTCATTCGGGGCGAAAAGCTATTAGCCTATTCGCTGCACATTCATCCTGAACCAACTCGGAAAGTAGAGCAGGTAGTCATTGATACGACAGTGCAGGAGAAGAACATCACGTACCCAACCGATGCCAAACTGGCTGTTAAAGTCATCAAGAAGTGTCGTAAAATTGCCAGTAAAGAACATGTCCAGTTACGGCAGTCCTACCGAAGAGTGGTCAAGAAGCATTTATTTAGTCAACGCTTTGCTACCCATTCTAAGAACCGTAAAAAAGCTAGAGCTTCTTTACACAGTCTAAAGACCATTGCGGGCCGATTGATCCGCGAACTACGCCGTAAGCTTTCGTCTAGCCAGCTGGCCCACCATCAGACTGATCTGGAACGCTTTGAGAAAGTAATTACGCAGCAACGCACTGATAAGAACAAAATCTATAGCCTCCATGAGCCAGACGTGGCTTGCATCATCAAAGGTAAAGTGCATAAAAAGTTTGACCGCGTCGGCGGCCGATTTGGCAGCAAAGCCTCGGTGACACTGACCAAAGATACCAACCTTATAGTAGGGGTAGCGAGCTTTCTCGGTAATCCACATGACAGTAATACGTTAGAAGGCATCCTACAAGCGGTAGAGCGAACGGCAGGTAAGCGACCCAAGGAAGGTATCTGCGACCGAGGATACCGAAGCAAGGCTAGCGTAGGAACTACCCAGATCAGTATTCCTAAATCCAAGAAACACAAGAATAGCTATCAAAAACAGAAGACTAGAAGGAAGTTCCGACAAAGAGCCGCTATTGAGCCTATTTTTAGCCATGCGAAGCAAGACTTCCGCTTGGGTAGAAACTACTTGAAGGGGTTCCTTAGGGACGAAATAAATCTAACCCTAGTAGCAATGGCCTTTAATCTAAGAAGCTAGATCAGAAAGCAAAAAACTATTTTTGGCTACTGTCTGCACCAATAGATTTATACTCTCATGAGTTTAGCAAAGGCAAATGTCGGACTTCTTCGGGATCAACTAGCTAAATTGAATCAACTAAGGATTGATTTCGTATATTCAGGTATGAAAGACATTAAAAAAGACATTACAATTGATCCTGAAATTCAACATGGACAACCTGTGTTCAGTGGAACTAGGGTGCCCGTAGAAACTCTATTCTGACATCTGGAAAAAGGAATCTCAGTGGATGATTTTATCGAAGATTTTCCCAGTAAAATGGTATATTAGTATTATTAAACCCTTTGATAAGTAATTACTATTGTTTACTTTCCACCTGATATTAGTCTTTAATAAACACTATACATGATACTTTCGATGCGCTGCATGGATCGTCAGTGAATGCCAATGCTTTTCTTCAGGGGTTCCGGGAATACTAAGCTTATTCATCGAGATCAACAATGAAAAATCCATCGCTACCTTCTTTCTGGTAGAGGGGCATAAAGATCATTCCGTCCTGAGGGGATACAATTGCCCCATCTTTATCGTGCGCTAGTACTTCCCCTTTTTGTACAGGCTTGAAATTGAAGTAGCCCTTGTTCATACTAAAGTTTGCCCCTTCGTGCACCACGTGCATCGATTTTGCTGTTACCCGGTTTGGTAAGCCCGCCGCTAATTGCTGTAAATAACTAGTCTGCTCTTCTTTAAAATTTGCGGGGGTATCTTCTATTGCCCCTGCTTCCAATAGCACTGACCAGATGCCCGCCTCGTGCAAATCAATAGCGTCAGGCGAGCCCATTTGTCCACCTTCAAAGGCAAAGGAGATAAAACCCCGCTCACAACTATAATTTAGCAAAGTACCTCGAAGAAAATATTCCATATTTACTACTATCGGAATATGAAGTGCTTCAACTACCGGATGATTGGCGTAATACTCTGGCACAATAACAAAGCTACCCTTTTGAGCTGATGTGGTATGCAAGTCGGCTATGATCTTAGTAGAAAATGACCGTTCAGCGTAACGATCAATAACTTTCAGCAAAGATATAGCCTCCTGATCTTCTGGTTTAGCATGCTCAATAGCATCGGAACGCAAAAAACGCAAGTGCGCCTCGGTCCAACAGCGGTTCAGATCATACGCCAGGTAACGCCGCTGTTGGGCTAAAGCGGCTAGGTTACCCTTTAGGCCAATAATCTCGCCATTAATAATATGTTCTTTCAACTGGTCAAATACTCGCTCAGTAGCCCGAACTCCCTCTATTTCGTTGCCGTGTAATCCACCAATTAGTATTACCAGCGGTCCGGGGCGGCCCTGCGTAAGGTGACCGATCAATCTATCCTTCATTTTGCTCTTCCAGTACGTTCAATAGGCTTGCCGTTACATTTAAAAAATTACCCTCCGAAATGATGCCAACTAACGCACCATTTTTTACCACGGGTAAGCATGGGGTGTTGTGTTGCTTCATTAGTCGCATGGCTTCCATCACAGTTTTATCGGGAGCGATGGTAATGGGGTTGCTAATCATCAAGTCTTTTACAGATTTTTCCTCACATTTATCATTTCCGGCTCTATCTACCAAGTAGCGAATCAGACGACGAGCAGTTACCAATCCGCACAAGTTTCCCTTCTTATCTTCTACTGGAACAAAGCGCACCCGTTGCCAGTCCATAATGTTGGCTACCAATTCCGGAATGTCATTTTCCTCGACACTAAATACGTCGCGGGTCATAAACTCTTCAATCAGTAGAGATGTGGCCGACCATTCGCGGGAATCTTGTCTAGCGGCCAGTTCCCACTCATGAATCGGCTTACCCGATTTCTGGTTCTTGATCATGGCCGAAGTTAATGTAGACGACCGTTCGTCACTCAGCACTTCTTTACTTAGCTTGCTAAACGATTGCAGAATCCAATAAGACCCCGTGCGCCGCAATTGATTTCTAGACTCAATAATACCCATGTAGTAGTCTATATCTTCCGAGTCCACGTGGCGTTTCTCCAGACCCTGCCGAGCCAGTGGCAACAACTCCTTGGCAATTAGTTCGCTAGTGCTAATTTTCTGCCCATCAAGCCAGATCAAATCAGTGTCGTGGCCAGAAAAAGCGGAGGAAACAAAGTTAGATTGGGCATCGCCAAATTCCATCTTTTGAGTGATATCGCCGTATTCTTGGTGGGCTCCTTCCATCAGCCCCAACCAGAAGGCGGAGTTAGCTACTTCATCAACAATGCTAGGGCCGGAGGGTAATAGGCGGTTCTCGATTCGTAAGTGCGGCTTTCCGTTAGGGCTAATTCCGTAGCAGGGTCGGTTCCAGCGGTACACAGTAGAGTTATGGGTCATTAGGCTACTCAGATCGGGGGTTTTTCCTGCCTCAATCATCTTCGTAACATCTCCGTTAGGCTCGGTCATTAGCATCGGGCGGAAACGAACAATGTCTTCCCGGTATAGTTCAATGACCGAATCTTGCATCCAGTGGTTGCCAAACGTTACCCGAGGGCTACGATCGCGTAAATGTTCCGAGACTACCCGCGTATCAATCGACTGCTGAAATAGGGCAATGCGGGTCTCGCTCCACAGTCTTTTTCCGAACAGAAAAGGAGAATTGGTAGCAATGGCTAATGTTGGGGCCGCAATGGCTAAGGCAATATTATACTTTTGTACAAAATCTTGGGGGGCTACTTGTAGATGTACCTGAAAGCTGGTATTACAGGCCTCCAGCATAGCTGAATCGTGCTTAATGTTCAGTTCATCAATCCCCCGGATACTTAGTTCATACTCACGCCCTCGTAGTTTACTAAGAGCCTCCATTAAGGCGTGGTAACGGGGTAGAGGAGTACAGTTGTGATCCTCCATATCGGTCTTCCGCAGCGTAGGCAGAATTCCTGTCATCACCGGATCAAAACCCATTTCTGAACCCAAGGCGTAAAGTTCATCCATATTCTGGGCAATGCTTTGCGCCAAATCAGAAAAGCAACTGCCCTTAAACTCCAATGGATCAAGATTGATTTCAATATTAAACTTCGCCAGTTCAGTAGTAAATCCCGATGATTGAACGCGGTCCAGTACTTCCAACGAAATGGGTTTGGGCTTGCAGTGAGAATCGACCAAGCATAGTTCCTGCTCGGCCCCAATGTGGATAGGAGCTTCGTTAAACCAAGACTCCTCCAGCATTGTTTCTAATGCTTTTAGGTCTTGTAAGATATTTCGGGTATTACGGTTAAGATCATCCCGACTCGAAACCAGCTTGACATTCAGTGTGCCCATATCATAAATTAGGTTGCTTGCTCAATATAGTAAATGATTTTTGCTTCATAGGGTTTGAGTAACCTATCTAATTAGTGCGATCTAGTCTCATTTTTAGAGAAAATATGCCCCGAACCTTACGTTGTAAGATGAATCATTACATCATTTGTGTATGGAGTGATCTAAAAGCGATCTTAGCATTTCGATTTTTAGGGCAGAAATACCAATCATTGTATGGCTAGGACAATAAGTTTTCTAAAGAAAAATAGCATTTTACTATTTATCGGTTTCATTATCTTACTGATCCTTGCTAGTTCGGTAACAGCTTTTTATAGCCACATAGAAGCTGCTCAGCACCAACAAAAAAAAGATGCCCTACTGAAAGTTCGAAACTCCCTGGAAAGGGTGTGGAACTACGTAAACATTGCAGATATGAGCTTCCGGGGCTACGCTACCATGCAGGAAGAAAAGTTCCTAGAGCCCTACACCAAAGCTATTGAAGGTCATCAGGTCTATCTAGATTCATTATCTTATTATCTATCAGAACAAAATTATGCCGAGCAGGAGCTGATAGTAGCTAATGAGCACTCTATCAAAAGCTATGTCGATCTGGTAGGTCAAATGATAAATTTAGTTAAACAGAACAGAAAGGAAGAAGCACTGGCTATTTTCAAAACTGATCCCGGATACGATATTTGGATTACTTACGATAAGTTTAATAAAGATGTATTGGAATACGTTAATCAGTTGGAAGTATCCGCCCAACAGCGATACGATACTATTCAGCTTTTTACTGCAGTAGTACAAGGCACATTACTACTTATCGGGATTCCCATCTTGGTGGTGGTCATCTCTCGGTTGCAGAACGATAGAAAAATGCGACAGCGGCTACTAATGCAATTAGACAACAGTAACCGCAGGTTTATCTATGATGATGGGCATACGCCCGACGATCAAGAACCAGAAAAAATAATCAGACATCTAACCCAAAATCTGGAGAAAATAGTAAGTTTTATCCAGAACATAGGCAGTAAGAATTCAGAGTGGACTGAGCTGAGTGATGCCCAGAAAGAACTTAATGAAAACACACTAGTGGGTGAATTACTTCGAATGGAAGAAAAGCTTGGCCGGATAAAAGAAGAAGACGAGCGCCGTTTTTGGGCTACGCAGGGAGAAGGGAAGGTAGCCGAAATTGCCCGCACCCACCAGACTGACCTAAACGCCTTGGGCGAACAGTTGCTGGCATACATAATTAAGTATGTCAACGCTAACCAAGGTGGCTTATTTATTGTGAATGAATCAGATTCCTCGCGTTCCTATTTGGAGATGGTGGCCTGCTACGCCTACAATAAAAAGAAGTACGAAGAAAAGATCATTAAACCTGGCCAAGGTTTACTTGGGCAGGCCTTTGTAGAAAGGAAAACCATTCGGCTCAGCCAAATTCCGGAAGGTTATGTACATATTACCTCCGGGCTAGGAGAATCTACCCCTGCTTACTTAGTAGTGCTTCCCTTGAAGTTTAGCGAAGAAGTACTGGGTGTGTTAGAAATTGCCTCCTTTCATCAGTTAGATGACTTTGAGGTCGATTTTCTAGAAAAGATCGGTGAGATTGTGGCTTCTTCTATTTCTGTAGTACGTACTAGCCAGCGCACCCAAGTGTTGTTAGAAGAATCAAAACAGCAGGCGGAGGAGATGCGGGCGCAGGAAGAGGAAATGCGCCAGAATATGGAAGAGTTACAGGCTACTCAAGAGCAACATCAACGCCTTCAGCAGGAGCTACAAGAAAACGAAAAGCAATTACAGGCCAAGTTGATTGAGCTGGAAGACGCTAATCAGCAAGCCGAAAAAATCCGCCAAGAAGAAAAACAACGGGCTGACGAACAGATTCAAACCCGGGCTAAGATGATGGAAAAAGTCCAGCAAAAATTCAAGAAACGGGAAGCAGAGCTAATGAAACAACTAGAGGCTGTCAAAAAATAAATCAGGTATGCTATTTATGTAAATTAAACCCCATAAAATCATGGAAAAAATTGTTGAGAGTTTCATTGAGGCAGAGTACGACCAGTCTATTAACGCCGTTGTATCCCAATGGCTTACTCCTCCCACATCGGAGGAGTTCAGAGTCGGTATGAACCACCTCATTACTATGTTGCAAAATAGTCCGACTGGTACATTACTCACTGATACTACTAATCTAGGAGCTATCAATGAGGAAAATCAAGTGTGGTCTTACACTGAATGGCTAGAAAATGCCCGAGCGGCTGGATACGATACCTTAGTACTAATTATGCCTTCAGATATTTTTGCTCAAATGTCAGTTGAAGACATTATGGAACAAGCAAATGCTGCTACTAAAAACCAAGTGGTGAATCAGTATTTCGATAATGAAACTGATGCCCGGGCCTGGATTATGCAGCGGGCAGAAGAAGTAAGTCAGTAAGTTTGGATTCACCTTTAAGAAGTCTTATCCAAATCCATCCCAGCGTAGTACCGTGTGTCTACGTTGAGGGTGGATTTGGTGTAATAGGTGATTTGCCCGGTGTGATAAGAAAAATGCTCAGTTACGTGGATCAGGATAGATAATACACTCTCTTCAAAGCCCTGCACAGTACGCTTCTCAGTTAGAGCCGCCAGTGTAATCCGGTTGAGGGCTTGGTCTACCTCAATCATCAGACTGTCCAAATCACGGATGAGCTTTTCGGTGGGAACAGGACCGATTTCAGCAAACTCCCGCGCTCGCTGACGATGATCGGTTTGACCATCAATACCGCTCAGTACCCACTGACGTAAATTACCCATTAGGTGCAACACTAAGTTGCCTACGCTGACGGTTTGCTCATTAGGCCGATACCATATCTGCGACTCGTTCAGCAGATGCAGGCATTTCTTAATCCGGGGCACCGATTCTTCAATAATGCGTCTTCGAACCTCATGCACAAGGTCATCTCTAACGGATGATGAGTGATTTTTCATTTAGTTACTTTGGTACTGCTGCTAACTTCCCTTCGCCGTTAATAATAGGAAGATGTACTATAGTAGATAATAATGCTGATCACCACAAATAAAAATTCAATCCGTTATTAATTTACATCACCTATGATGGAATTCAACAGTCCGTCTATCATTCCGCTAGATACACCTAAGAAGAATGTACCTATCCCTAATTCAATCAGGTGTATTGATTTTATTGTGGCTTAGAGGCTATCCAGCCATTTTTCAGCTTCATCAGAATTTGTAAAGTTCCTTTTAGGCATTTGGGTTTGGGCTGACACACTATCGAGCTGAACTTCGGCAATACCCCCTTGTATCTCAGCTACCCCCTTGATACCAGCCTCAATAATTAAATTTTGAGCCTGTTCATGTATTGGACGGACGCTGGTTGGATGGATTTTCATATCCCGGGCATCAGTCAATAATGTAAATCCGTCATCCAACTGCTTAATTGCGTGCTTCCAATCATTTAAATATTCGCTCACTGCCTCTGGATTACGCCAAAAACCTACGATAGTCAGATAAGCCCTGTTATTTTCTGGCAAGACTTCTATTTTATACTGAGGAGTATCAGCGACGAGAGTTTTTACATTAAGTGTATTGTAGTTTGCTTGCGACTTCATATTGTACTATTATTTTCATTAATAATATATTTTTAATACAACTATTGTACCTACAATATTTAATGTTATCCGAAAATACCTCAATTTTGGCCATTAAAGCGCAAAATACCGTTCTACAGATAAATTAGAGCTCTCTAGATAGTAGCGGGTGTTTCCCCTTATAAATAAGGCCGACAAGTACTATTTTGGTAAAAATGTCTCTGTTTGGGAGAAAAAACCCTTTGCTTGAAGTGGCAAAGTCACCCAGAAACTTAACCACTTATCGAGGGTCACTGCTTAAAAATCGCAATCTACATTTGGTGCTGGCTGATTTACGAGTTCTAATTCGGATAAGGTAAGTATTTGCAAAGGGATTTGCTTATAAAGTTGCTAGCTAGCGTCTGTAAGGGAAGCGTTCAAAAAAGAGTTGGCTTAGCTTGGGAGGCTATCCACTGTTCGCGCAGCAATCCGTAGGTCTTTACATCCTTAAATTCACCCCACTTTTTAACGAGTTGCGGGTGATAACCCTCTTCTTGCAGGCCTAGCTTACGCAGTACCTTAGAAGAAACCACATTCTCGGTCATAGCGTGGGCTTCTATCCGGTTAAGCTCTAGTGTCCTAAAGGCATAGTCTACTATCAGCCGAGCTGCTTCTGATGCGTAACCGTTACCCCAGTAAGGTTTTCCAATCCAGTAACCTAACTCCGCTGACTCGTACTCGGGATGCGTGGCCAACTTTATGGTGCCGATAAGTTCGTTGGTTTTGGTGAGGCATACCGCCCAGCGAAGCACTTTTCCTTCTTCTAGTTGCTGCTGTTGCAACCTAAACCAGTCGTTAATTGCTTCTTCTGTACAGGGATAAGGAATGTTGAGCGTAGTAGCCGCTACGTCTTTGTCCTGCACTAACACTAGCACGCTAGGCAGATCTTCTCGCACAAACGGACGAAGAGTTAACGAATTACTACGCAAAATCGGTAGCATAGCCTGATTTAAGGATAATTGCTATTGTTACGCAGTAGGCAGTCTTCAAGTTGTCGGTCCGATGAAAATATATCGAAACATAGAGACATAACTCCAAATAACACTGCTAGTATCTACAGAAAGGAATAGATACTTAGGTTTCACACCAAATCAAAGGCCTGGGCGAGGCGGGTAAGTTGGTAGGGTGATTTTATTCCCAATTTCCGCTTAATATTTTTGCGGTGGGTTTCTACCGTAGAGCGGGCAATTCCCAGATTCTCACCAATTTTAGAGTTGGTACAACCGTCTACTACCAGCGGAATAATCTCCTTCTCCCGTCCAGTAAGATGCTGGAAAGCTGCCCGATGAGTTTTGACCAAATTCTGCTCTTCTAAGATTCGGCTAATCGTCCGGGGGTTTACTTCTAAGTGTTGATGAAGCGTGTAGAGCGACACGGTGGCATCCGCATAAGTTGAGGTGGTGTGAGGCATGGTTGGATAGTTTTATCCGTTAAGAATAAGCGATCTGGTTTATAATCTCTGCGCTAGTCCAATAACCTTACAGTTAATTAGACCCCGCATAAGTTTAACATGATGATTATATTTTCCATTTCTGGGAAATATCAGATAATTTAATTATTAATTTGACTTATTCAATTTTTTTTAATCAACATCTTTAAAATTTTTAATGATTTAGTTTTAAATAGAGAACTGCCCTTATAATGGATTTTCATATCAGTGAGTGATATATTCATACCAATACTAAAATTGTTCTTACAAAAGAGGTTTACAGTAAGTATAATTTATATCAATATCTACCATCGCGAGACTTGTTATTTCCAGTTCAGATTTATTCGTATGTCCGCCACAAACCCTGTTTCAGAATTTTCATAAAATTGCCGTACACCCGTTTACTCTTGCTACTTGTAACCTACGTACAGGTTCTTTACATTCGTGTCGCTAACTACTTTTAGAGTATTATTTCTCCCAAAAGTCACCCATGCAGCTCCTAAAAATTTTCGCGCTACTGTTGGTTCATCATTTCGCTGGGGCTCAATTATCTGAATCCAACCCACGACAAGTAGCTATCACTATTGATGATTTGCCCGTCGTGACCCGTCGCCCTTCCTTAGAAGTAAAACAGGATATTACCCGGCGGTTGGTAGCAGCCTTAGTAGAAAATGACGTCCCCGCTATCGGCTTTGTCAATGAGAATAAGCTTTACAAGTTCAACCGACTGGACTCTGCCCGAATCGACTTACTCAAGCGATGGCTAGAGGCTGGTTTAGAATTGGGTAATCATACGTACTCCCACCCGAGTTTACACAAAATCAGCCTCGCTGAATATCAGCAAGAGATTTTAAGAGGAGAAGAGATTACCCGGGAAATCTGTAAATCCTACGGTCAAGCCCTAGCGTACTTCCGCCATCCGTTTTTACATACTGGACGCAGCGTTGAGATCCGCGATTCGCTACTTCACTTTCTGGATAAACACGATTATCAGGTAGCCCCAGTCAGCATTGATAACGCCGATTACTGGTTTGCCGCTGCTTACGAAAGAGCGATCATAGATCAGGATACTGACATGCAGCGGCAGGTGCGGGAGACTTATTTGCAGTACATGGAAGATTACTTCGCCTACTACGAGCGACAATCGGAGATGCTGCTAGGGCGGGAAATTGCCCAGATTCTACTACTGCACGCCAACGCCCTCAATGCTGATACGTTTGACAAGCTGGCTAATATGATTCGAGAGCGGGGCTATGCTTTCGTCTCATTGAAAAAAGCCTTAGAGGACACGGCTTACCATACGCAAGAAGATACTTTTGCCGGAGCCGCTGGTATTTCCTGGATTCATCGTTGGGCACTTACGCAGGGCAAACGAGGCGATTTTTTTAAGGGCGAACCTACAGTACCGGAGTTTATTAATGAATTAGCAAATAGTTTTTGAATGAATGATGGAATAAATGAGTGATAGAATTATTCCATCACTCACCAATTCAGTCAGTCATTCACTGATTAAGAAGAAAGAGCAATCCGCATTAAGTACATATCAGCGGTGATGTAGAGAAAAGACTCATTATCGTTTAGGGTACAGTTAGCGGTAGCCTGCCCAGTTTTAAGCGTTCCCAGATGCTTGCCCTCCGCGTTGAAGATCCAGACCCCACCTGGTCCGGTAGCAAAAATATAACCTTGGCTGTGAATTGCCATTCCGTCGGGAGCACCTTTTTCCTGTCCCATTCGTTCGGTAGCATCGTAAAAGACCCGACCGTTGTCTACGTTACCGCCATCTAGTACATCAAACGCCATCCATACCGCTCGCTCTGAATCGGAGTTGGCTACGTAGAGCGTTTTTTCATCAGGCGAGAGTCCAATCCCGTTCGGGCGGCTCATTGCTTGGGTAAGTAACGCCAGGCTGCTGTCTGAAGCTGAAAAACGATATACTCCTTGAAAGTCCAGTTCTTTGGCCTCACTATCGGCGCCACCGGGTAAGCCGTAGGGAGGGTCAGTAAAGTACAAGTCGCCATTGCTGTGGAATACCGCATCATTGGGGCTGTTGAGCCGCTTGCCTTCGTATTCACCCACAATTTCAGTGTATTCGGGCTGGGGGTTATCCAGCGGGGCATTCATCCGGGCCATTTGCCGATTGCCGTGCTGGCACAGTACCAGTTTGCCTTCGTCATCTATCAACAAACCGTTAGAACCGGGTTCTCTTCCCGTAAAATCTGCTCCCGAAAAGCCAGAAGGCTCTAGGTACAATGAGATACTATCGCCCTCTTTCCACTTGTAAATTCGGTTGGGAGGAATATCCGAAAATAGCAGATAGCCACCGTCTTCAGTGACCCACACTGGACCTTCTGACCAATCAAAGCCTTCAGCTAAGAGCTCTAGTTGAGCATTGCCAGGAACCACCTGATCTAATTCGGCATCGAGGCGATCAACCGACCCAACCGTAGGATACGATGACGAGACTTCTTCATTAGTCTCGGACGATGACTCTTGGGTAGTAGGCGAACAGGCTAGTAGCGTCGCACACCCTAAAAAGAATAAGATAAGGTAGTTGAGTGGTCGTAGCATAATAGAAGGGAGGTTTGATGTGCATAATACGTATTTTTTCATAAAAAGCAATTCCTATTCTGCGTCTGAAATGTAATGGTGGTGCTTAACACAATTGGGGTTTGCCAGTTGTATAGATAATAAAAACTTGAGGGGATTATGAAGATACTATTAACTGGAGCCAATGGCTACATCGGAGTAAGATTGCTACCTGTGCTAGTCCGAGCGGGGCACACTGTAGTTTGTCTATTGCGGGATAAACGCCGGATGAATATAGATAAATCGCTAGCCGAGTCGGAGTTTGTGGAATTCTACGAAGCCGATCTGCTACATCCAGAAACACTAGCACATCTTCCGGAAGATATCGATGCGGCGTACTACCTCGTCCATTCTATGGGAGGAGCGGGGGGATCGGGAAATTTTGAGACGATGGAAAAGCAGGCCGCGGATAACTTCGTAGCCCAGATCACCAAAACCCAGTGTCAGCATATAATCTACCTCAGCGGAATTGTCAACGATGACAATCTTTCCAAACACCTGCGGTCACGCAAAAACGTAGAAGATATTCTGCTCAACAGTGGTATACCAACTACTGTTTTACGAGCTGCTATTATCATTGGGTCGGGTGGGGCTTCATTCGAGATCATTCGCGATTTGGTGGAGAAGCTTCCCCTAATGGTTGCCCCTAAGTGGGTTAGTACCCGATGCCAACCTATCGCTCTCCGTAATGTGCTACAATATTTGGAAGGAGTACTATACCAGGAGAAAGCTTACCAGCAGATTTTTGATATTGGCGGGCCAGATATTCTCACGTACAAGCAAATGCTACTACAATTTGCCAAAGTCCGAGGACTGAAACGACAAATTATCTCGATTCCAGTGCTTACTCCCCGCCTGTCATCGCTTTGGCTGTACTTTGTCACCAGCACTTCGTTTAATCTAGCGCGAAGTCTGGTGGATAGTATGAAAAACGAGGTAGTGGTAAAGAAAAATGGTATCAGCGAGATTGTGCAGCTAGAGAAGCTTATTCCCTATAAAGAGGCAGTTGGCCGGGCTTTTCGACGGATTGCCCAAGATGAGGTAGTATCCAGTTGGAAGGACTCTCTCAATAGTAGCAAAATGGATATTAATCTAATGGACTACGTGAAAGTGCCTAGGCACGGCGTATACCGCGACATTCGTAAAGTGCCTTTCAACAAACCGAAGGAGCAAGTAATTGAGAATGTTTTTAGTATTGGTGGCGAACGGGGATGGTACTATCTGGGGTTTCTCTGGGAAATCCGGGGCATTCTCGACCAGATGATAGGTGGAGTTGGCATGAGACGGGGGCGACGGAGCCACACTGAGTTAGTACCCGGTGATGCTTTAGATTTCTGGCGAGTGCTGGTAGCTGATAAAGAGAAAGGAAGGTTACTACTCTACGCTGAAATGAAACTTCCGGGCGATGCCTGGCTAGAGTTTAGAGTAATTGACGAAGCAGGACAGTACTATCTGTTACAAACGGCTACGTACCGTCCGCAGGGTCTGGCTGGGCGGTTGTACTGGTTGTCGGTGTGGCCCTTCCATGGTTTCATCTTTCCTGGTATGGCCAAGCGGGTAATTCGGTTTGAGGAGAAAAGCCCAGCAGTAAAAGAAGTAGTTTCATGAACGGATACCGGAGACCGCAGTCCGGAAACCGAAAAATCAGACTTGAATTATACTTAGTTATTATCATAAATCCAGGTTCGGTCTCCGGTATCCAGACTCCGGTTTCCGTATAGAATTTTGAAAGACATCATCATCATCGGAGGGGGACTAGCCGGGCTGATTAATGCCATCCGCTTGGCTGAATCTGGGCTAGATATTTTGCTACTGGAAAAGAAAGCCTATCCGTTTCATCGGGTGTGTGGTGAGTATATTTCTAATGAGGTAGTCCCGTTTCTGGAATCTATCAATGCGTTCCCGTATGAACTAGAGCCTTCTTCTATCCGGGAATTTACGCTGACGGCCTGTTCAGGCACTTCAGCAAGTATGCCGTTAGATTTAGGAGGATTTGGGATAAGTCGTTACGCCCTTGATCATTTTCTCAGCAAACGGGCGCATCAGGCCGGAGCCGAAATCCGTCAGCGAACCGCTGTTCAATCAGTAAGTTTTGAAGAAGATTACTTTCAAGTTACCCTTCCGCACAACGAAATTATTGAGGCTCGTTTGGTAATTGGAGCCTACGGCAAACGTGCCCGCTTAGATAAGCAATTAGATCGACCATTTATCCAAAAGCGTTCTCCTTACATTGGCGTAAAGTACCACGTACGGACGGATTTTCCCGATGATGTAATTGCACTACATAATTTCCCCGGTGGCTACTGCGGTATCTCTCGGGTGGAAGGTGAACGATACAATGTATGCTACCTAGGCAGCCGATCCCAAATTCGCAAGTACGGATCCATTGAAGCAATGGAAGAAAAGGTACTACATCAGAATCCGTTTCTGAAAAATTTGTGGCGTAATGCCGAGTTTTTGTTCGATAAACCCAAGGTAATCAATGAAATATCATTTGCTCCCAAACAGCCTGTTGTTAATCATATTCTGATGTCGGGCGATACTGCCGGACTGATTACTCCTCTGTGTGGCAACGGCATGGCGATGGCAATCCACTCGGCTAAAATTTTATCGGATCTGATTATTCAACATTACCGTCCCTCCAGCTTTGATCGTGTCCAGCTCGAAATGCAGTACGCTTCCGCTTGGAAAAAGCAGTTTGCAGCTCGCTTATGGGTAGGCCGTAACGCCCAACGGCTGTTTGGGGCTAGGATCAGCTCAGAAATTGGGGTGCAATTAGTAAAACGCTGGCGTTTGGCCGCCCGTAGCATTATGCAGTACACCCATGGCGAACCGTTTTAGATGATGAGTCACCAACTGATGCACGCTCGAAACGCCCAGCAGAATTATCAATTGTCCACCGTTCACCCCGGCTCAAGACCGGGACCCATTATCATCCTACTTTTGCACCTCTACCATCTCCTCTGAGACCAGCCCGATTAGTTCTTCTAGATGTTGCTCGTACACTTGCCGAGGCAGCGCATCATACTTCCGGCATACCGAAGCAGCATAGCCGACAGCTTCACCCATCATACCGCAGGTACGCATCACCCGGGTACTACCGAAGGCTACGTGGGTAGTACTAATGTCGCGCCCCGCCATAAAAAGATTAGGTACGTTTCTGGAATAGAGACAGCGGTAGGGAATGGTGTAGGGCTGAACCCGGATATGCTTGGTAGCGGCAAAAAATTCCTCACCCGGAAAGTACTTAGAGTTCTCAGCATTAGGAAAGTGAAGGTCTATCGTCCAGGTAGCTGTCACCAACCCATCGGGGTACATCTCACCATCCTGAATATCCATCTGGGTCAGAATATGATCGCCCAATAATCGACGCGATTCTCGCTTACCGCCGATGTAAGCTACCCAAGCCAATTCGTGGTTAGCGTACTTATCAGCTTTGTGGTTCTTCAGGTAGGACCAGTTACCGTAGATCGCCCGCAGGTTATGGTCGCGAATCTGTTCGGCCTCAGTGATGGTATTGAAGTTACCAAAGCCTGTTTCCCACTGCCAGTCCGCTTTGTGTTCGTCAATGTGGTATTCGTCCGAAAACTGAATTGCCCAGGGGGTTTCGGGAAACGTGGTTGGCATCTCTACTTCCACCGACGCCCAGAGGTTAGACGTACCTAGCGTAAAATTATCGGCTTCCTCCGGGGCCAATAGTTCACCCGTTTCTTCCCGGCTCTCCCGACCAGTGCGGTAGTCGGCCCCCGCTAAAAAACCCACGGTACCGTCGCCAGTACAATCGGCAAACAATTCACCCGCGAAGCGGTACTCTTGGTTGGTCGCGATATTGCGCCCGATCACCGCACTGATCCTTCCATCTTGCATTTCAACCTGATCAACGTGGGTACTAAGAAATAGCGAAAGGTTTTCTTCAGCTTCAGCCACCGCCATTTTGCGGGCATCACCGTACAAGTCACCATCGGGATTGCCGTTGCCGGGGTCACCATTATCCAGTTCATCTACGATTCGGCCTAGTTTAGGATAGTAATTTTTATCAATACTACCCATCAGATGTACCCGTACTTCCGAGCTATTATTACCGCCCAGTACCGGACGGTTCTGGACTAAGGCTACTTGTAAGCCCTGCCGAGCTGCTGAGATCGCAGCACAGGTTCCAGCCATTCCTCCGCCGACTACCACTAAATCATAAGTGCCTCCATCGAGAGGCTCTTCGGTTAGCCCAAGTTGGGCCCGGCGGAAACCCATTAGCTGCTGAGGCTCGTTCGGCGGAGTGAAAGCATCGTCTACGGTGAATAATAGCGCATCACACCGACCGTTAAAGCCCGTCAGGTCACGCAGGGCAAGTTGAGTCTGTGTATTGTTTATTTCAACCGTACCGCCGTAGTACCAGCGCCATTCATCCGAACCACTAGAGCCAAACTCAGTTGGAAGTAACTCCTCGTTTATCATCACCTGAAAAGTGCCTGGTCCTTTGGGAAACGGTGCCCAGTCTTTGGTACGGGCCCACACGTGGTAGTTTCCGGTTTGAGGAAAGTCTACAGTAGTTACCGCATCGGCAATCGGGCGACCCATACCGTGCGCCAGTAGATAGGAAGACCCCATCACATCAAAGGATTGCTGATCAATTTTCCAGCCACCCTTTTCTTCAAAGGACTCAGTCTCCACGAAGAGCAGAGGCGAGGGCGCATCTTGACCGATCAGAGTAGTGACACCAATCAGTATAGTAAACCATGCAAGAGTTAATAATCGTAGGCTATGGTTTTGCATTAGCTGTTTCATAATTGTGTAAAGTATTAGTAAGATGATGATATTGCTGAGATAAAGATTGTACGGTTTGATACGCCAACCGGGCGTAAGCCGGGTTAGTATGCCCGAGTAAGTCTGTTAGGTGCAACAGTGACTCCTCAGACAGATTTTGAGCATTTTTTTGCAACAGATCTAGCACTGTCTTTAATTGCTGTTCGCTAAGTTGCTCCAGTGGCTGAGACAATACCTCCAGACTCGATGTGTGCAGAGGAACGGGTGCTAGCTTCTCTAGTATTAGGTTTTGAGTGGTAAAATCTGCCTCTGGAAACTGCTCGGTAAGTACTAACTGGGCGACCGAATCCTGACCCAAAGCCTCGGGAAATTTTTGAATAGCATAACGGGAGACAAAAACGCTGCTTTCTTCCATCAACCGCATTACCTGAGGTAAATAATAAGCGAATTGCTCATCGGAAAGATGATCCAGGGCATAATAATGATACGGATATTGATCGGACTGAAGGAATTGCTGAAGCAACTCTTCATTCCACAGACTTTGCGTATGCTGAGGTATGCGCTGGGCAATTTCCCCGTTTACCAGATGCCAGAGGGCGTAGGTGGTATACACCGCACCGCTCACCACCGTATTTTCTACTGATTTCATAGTCGCCCCGGTTACGGCATCCACTTCTTCCGAAACCAACTCGGTAGATTCGTCTACCAGATCTCCCAGCGCGTGGTCACCCAGCAGGGAGTACTCGTCCGCTAGGATTTTATCCAGCTTAGCGTAATCGGCTTCGCTAAACTCCTCGTGGTCAAATTTGGTCAGCGGACGCTGAGGAGGCAGTTCGTAGCGCATGAAATTGCCTAGCAAATCCCAGTACAGATCAACTATCAAAATATGACACAACCCTTCTTTACAAACCGGAGTGGTAACGTGCGCCACGTAATATTCAGGTCGTTGTTCAGTCTGATAGTGGAGCTGTACCTCTACTTTAATTGAGTCCTGATAGTATATCTCGAATGCCTTTTCTTCGGAAGTATTTTCATACCAAAGACTCAAAACTAATGCGGTAAGTAGAAGCAGGTATTTCATTGTAGTAGCTTTTTAAAAAATCATCGATTAGCAACGTTTAATGCCCTTTCCCGGCAAAAGGATGATGGACTTTCTCGTTAGTCCCTCTAAACACCCAGGGCTGCCATTGCTCGTACCGTTCTTTCCATTCGTCAAGTGTCCGGGTAGGATATTGGTCTGAACGGCCCCCTTCTCGAAACTCCTGAGTCACGCCCTTATCCCGGATCGTTGCCCGCCAACGGTATAATTCAGCCAGCAACTGGTCTTTGATAGCCCCGTATTTTTTATCACCCGCCACATTATTCAATTCATAAGGATCCTCGACAATATTGTACAGTTCAAACTCCGGTTTGGTAGCGGCAAAAAATTTGGCCTGATTTTCATTGAGTTTACCTTCCATATTCAATACATTCATCTCCGCCAGCATGGGATAATTATCCTCTTTGTAACCACTGTACTGCAACCAAGCCCGTTCGGGCATCAGGTTATGAATTAGTTTGTACTGCCGCGAGCGGATGGTACGCATGGCATCGTGAGTAAGTCCCATTCGGTCGCGGGCGGCAAACACGTAGTCTCTTCCGAAGTCTTCTTCCAATAAATTCTTTCCGTGGATTTGGTAGTCGGGCTGGGCATCCGCTACCTCCAGGATAGTTGCCGTAATATCAATCGTCTGCACTAGATTTTCATTAACCTGACCGGGGTCTATTTTTCCAGGCCAGCGAATAATGAGAGGGATGCGTAGCCCCGGGTCGTATAAAAACTGCTTTCCCCGGATGTGACACCTTCCGTTGTCCCCAATCAGAAATACGATAGTGTTATTAGTAAGGTTTTCGGTTTCCAACCGCTGGAGGATTTCCCCAATTTCGCGGTCACAGAGTTGCATTTGTTCGTAGCCATTCGCCCAATCCCGGCGGGAGAAAGGCGTGTCGACGTAGTACGGGGGCAATTCTACCTCGGCAGGGTCAATCGGATTAATCGTATCCCTTTTCCACCGTCGGTGAGTACCCGTCAGGGTGATTTGGGCAAAGAAGGGCTGATCATCGTCTCGCTCCTTCCAGTCACTGCCCATAAAACCGAGTTCATCACTAAAGTTACAGTGAGTTTTCTCCGAGATCATTAGGACGGTAAAGTAGCCAGCTTGCTGTAAAAGTACGGGTAAGGGTTTGATTCCGTCGGGTAAAAGTTTTTTCTGGTCACCTCGCAGGTCGTGTTCCTGGGCACCAATGTAGTTCTGATGAAAGCCTGTCATCATGGCCGAGCGGGAAGGCGAGCATACTGGAGATGTACAGAAAGCGTTGGTATAGCGAATACCCTCAGCTGCCAGTTGGTCAGTGATGGGCGTTTGAATTCCCTTGGTTCCGTAGCAGCCCAAGTCAGGACTCCAATCTTCTAGCATAATCCACACAATGTTAGGTCGATCATCATCCGAAGCAAATACTGTCATCGATATCGGCGAAAGCAGAAGAATTAGAATAATTATTGGAAAAATCTTTTCGGTTAGTGTCATGGGGGTTTATGGTGTTTTTACTCAGAATGGGCCTTCTCAAAGTAGTTATTAAGACGAAAAATCATTTTCATTGATAGTATATTAGTTAAGCCTACATTTAAATGATAAAATCAGCGTCCTTCGGGATGTTCCCGGAGACTTCCCAACCCCTGGGCAAAGTAGACCTCGGGGCGGTGCCACACCCCAGTATTCTTGAAAGTGGGTTCGTCATAATCGAGGCTCAAGTCACAATCGAAGCGGGCCATTATTGAATGCTGATTTCCTGGTGTACCAGCATTAATAAAATGGCACAATCCCCAGGTGACCCCTCGCCCGTAATCCGTATTGGTAAAAGCATCAGGCGCATAGGGAGCCGCTGCCGAAGGAGTTAATGATAGACTGGCAGCTACCTCAAAGTTCACTCCATCTTCGGCATACTGCATTGTCTCCCGTTCATTCCCATCTTTGATGGCTAAAGTGGCTACACCTTCTTTGAAAGGAAAATAGGTGGTTTCGTGACCGGAGTTGAGTACCGGGTTGAGGGGGTGCTTTTCAAAAGGTCCGAGGGGATTTTCGGCAATGGCCAGACCGTGCGCCACGGCGTACTGATCGCGTATGTCAGGCCACTTATTGTAAGCTGCCTTGTAGTAGAGATAGATCTTTCCCTGATATACAATAGGGTGAGGATCGTGGGTAGCATCCTGATCCCATTCACCTTTCTCACCAAAGGGGATAATGGCATCACCACCGTGTGTCCAGGGACCGTCGGGCGAGTCTGCGTAAGAAACTGAAACGGGGCACCAATCCCCTCTTAGCCCACTGGGTTCATCAAAAGCCTGATAATATAAGTAATATTTCCCCTCCCACACCAGGATGTCGGGAGTGGCTACTGAGCGCCATCCGGGTTGGGGCTGGGGTGGTCGTTTTACCGCTACTCCCTGCTCTTCCCAGCTAAAGCCGTCTTCGCTAGTAGCATACCAAATATCCGCTAAATCCCAGTCGGTAGACGGAATCTCGTTCGTTGCTTCGGCCGCCCGATTCCAGCCAATAGGCGGTACTTTGGTGTGTCGTTTGGTGTACCAGATATAGTATTTTCCATCTACCAAAATAGGTCGGGAAGGATCGCGCCGGGATATGGTTCCGTCACCCTCACCGTAATCAAACCCTTGTAAGCGAGTATATTTGAACTGAGAGAAAAGCTCATTATCGTGCACCCGCGGGGCCGGATAATCAAACATACGCTGCATAGCTGTACTCATAAGAATATCCGGTTTTTCGGTAGGCATTTTATGGGGAAATACCTGCTCGGTTGTGGTGTCCGAACTGATTTCTTTTTCTGGTTTAGGTTCTGAGCAGGATAGACCGATATAAACCATCAATGCTCCTAAGGTTAATTTGTATGGGTTGTTCTTCCGCTTCATTGTTTTGTCATTGATTGGGATCTTATTTTGAATCTACGATAGTGCCTCTATGGTATCTCTGTTGTATAGGTTCTCTGTTTATTTTTCTGTTAGCTGTCTATTATTTTTGTCAATTCGCTCCTTCTGTTCCTTGCTCAATCCCCATCGGTAGTAGTCTTCTGGTTTCCAGAGATTATTGTGCCCCTTCATTTCAGGGTCATGCACATCCAAGCTTAAGTCGCAGTCGAAGCGCGCCAACACCGAATAGTGTCTTTTCCCTTCTCCTGCGTTTCTAAAGTGCGATATTCCCCAGGTGATACCACGCCCGTCGCCATTATCCAAGAAAGCATCGGGTATATATGCATTGGGGCCAATGGGCATCATCTCGGTAATTGAGGCAATTTTGAAGTTTACCCAATCTTTAGCATACTGAATGGTAAAATGCTCCGGGCCATCCCGGATCACTAGGGACGCAACGCCTTCTTTAAAGGGGAAGAAACAAATCTCATGACCGGAATTCTGAACAGGGTTTAGCGGATGCTTCTCAAAAGGCCCTGAGGGGTCTTGGGCAATTGCCAGCCCGATGCCACTCCAGACTGTGTTGGGCCGATTAAAAGCGGCTTTATAGTACAGATAAATTCTACCGTCGTGCACTAAAGGCGTTGGATCCTGTACAGCAAACTGACCCCACTCTCCTTCTCTTCCGGTTGGAACAATCACTCTATTCACCACTGTCCAGGGACCATCGGGCGAATCAGAATGCGCCATGCCAACTGGACAGTAGTCACCTCTTGTACCACTTGCTTCCAAAAATGCCTGATAGTAGAGATAATACCGCCCCTTAAATTTCAATATGTCGGGAGTGGCAACGGCTCTCCAGCCCGGCTGAGGCTTGGGAGGACGTTTTACAGCAACGCCTTGCTCTTCCCAGATAAAACCATCGGTACTGGTGGCATACCATATCTCAGCCAAATCCCAATCAGTTGATGGTATTGTATCATTGCTGTTAGCAGCTCCCTGGGGAGGTACGC
Organism: Bacteroidota bacterium; assembly: GCA_039198955.1. Lineage (GTDB taxonomy): Bacteria > Bacteroidota > Bacteroidia > Cytophagales > Cyclobacteriaceae > Tunicatimonas. Next base: position 68,730 of record JBCCTI010000003.1, read on the forward strand.
TAGTATGCCTTTTGGTATACCATACGTAATATTTCCCATTCTCGAGGATTACTTTTGAAGGGTCTCGTCGGGTAATCGTACCATCTTCCGCACCGTAATCAAAGCCTTCTAATTCGGTATACTTAAACTGCGAGTATAACTCGTTTTCTGGATTCAAAGGAGACAAATAATTGTCAAAAGCGCGGCGCATAGCGGCGCTCATTTCCCTATTTTTTGTACTATCACTAAGATGGTAAGGAAATGCTTCTGGCTTAGGTTGCGCCGGGCAGTCAATCAAGCTAGCCAGTACTAACAGTAATATGGCATACAATATATAATATTTCGTCATTTTAGATATTCCTGAATTCTTGGTTCTGCCATATATTTCTTCTTATCTGGCAATAATTTATCATATACTCTTAGTTATCTCAAGGGGAATTTGAACGTTAAATGAGTGGCGAACATTGTTTTCATCTATTGTGTCGGCAGCACACAAAAGTGCTACCGGTTCGCCATTCTCAATGAATACCTGGGGTCTCTCGAGGTGATCAAATTGCTGAGTTTTTCCGTTTTCCCAAGTGAAAATTCGCTCTGATATTTCAAAGTGATCGGCAGGTTGCCAGTTAAAACCATCTTTTGAGTCATAGTGCACCAGCGAAAAATGCCGCTGATTTCCCTCATGCTTTATACGTTTTACGATAGCCCGGTACTTACTGTCTTGGTACCAAACGTAGGGGTCTTCTGCCGGAAACCGCTCTCCCTCGAAAGTAAAAATCGGTTGGTCATATTTCTTAAAAGGTCCTGTCGGACTATCTGATGTGGCGATCATATGGACGACGGGTCCTCCATTGGGAGCGGGAAACTTCTTCCCAACGGCTTTGTAGACCATCAAATACCCGCCATCAGGACGTTGGCAGACCGAAGGATTGGAGGTCATCAGTGCGTCGTGCGCTAGGCTATCACCGTAAGTGATATCCAGTACTGGTTTAGCAAAGCGTTTCCAGGGGCCATCTGGACTGTCGGCTACGGCAACCCCAATGCGCTGATTGTTCCGATGCTGCCAGTTTAGCGTAGGTTGTCCCGGACTGTTTACAACCTCACCTTCTCCGGTATTTCCCATGTAATACAAATAATACTTGCCGCCAAATTTGTGTACAGTAGGATTGTGTGTACACCAACCATCCCATTCTTCCTTACCCGTTCTTCCTAAAGCAACGTCTTTAAACTCAAAGGGGCCAAACGGACTAGTAGCTACCGCGTGGGCTATTTCTGAATCAGTCACCCACGCCCAGCCCAATCGTTTCGGCCACCGGGAATAGTACATATGGTAGAGACCATCCTCTCCTTTAACCAGTGATCCACCCCAAATGCTGAGACTGTCGTTGACGAAAACTGACTCTCGGGCTACTTTACCGAATTCTACCTTGTAGTTTTCAACAACATTAGAATCCCCTGCTACTTCTTTCTCTTCGGTAGATTCTTTCGGATCACAGTTAGTTAAAATTAGGGTAAATGTGAACAGATATATGATTTGCCTCATGGATTTGTTTTTGGTGTAGGGAGATATAAGGTTTCTGTAGAAGAAAAATTCAGTATTGTAAATAGTGGCTTTTATGTATTAGCTTATTGAACACTCACTGTACTCACTTTTTGGTGCCAACCCAAACCGTAGCTAACTACTAGTTTTTCGATAGGTTCGGCAACCTCCAATGTCGTCCGAAAACAAGAAGTGTTCTTGCCCGTCTCAGTAAGAGTTACTGGCATACTTCCATTTTTATGATGAATAACCACCTGTGCCTGCTCAACTTCTTTGGGGTCGTTATTCAATGGGGCAGTTAGCTCTATTCCAATAGTGTCGCCTGATTCAACTTGGTCAATCTCAGTTGAGAATTGAGTGTCGTAGATTTTTACCGAAGTGCTACTACTGCTGAGATAAGCCAAGCCAGTATTCCAGGCAGTATTAAAAGTTACCCAACCCTCAGTATGACCAGGATCACCCGCCTCGGGATAATAGGGGTAAATGGTTTCTTTAGGCGAACCGTCCAGAACACCCCGGGCAGTTTGTAGTATGCCAGCTCCTCCTTGCCACTCTTTATACCAACCTAGTTCTACTCCGGGAAAATCAGTGGTCGCATCAAAGCTGAAGTGCCTGCCCGCCGGGTTACGTCCGAACATATGATCTACATAGGCAACGGCTAGTTCTTCCAGTCGCTGTTTTTGGTCATCACTTACGTAAGAAATAGCCACTAGTGCTGGAGCGGGAAAACCGGCAATATTACCTACTTCATTGAAACCATTATCAACTCCCGGTCGGTCGGGCCAGATTGTAGGAATAATCCATTTCTGATCGGAGTAGCGTCGGTAATCCCAAAGGTTATCGGAGCGACGGATCATCTCATCGGCCCAGGCAGTGACTTTTTTCTGAATACCTTTCGGGGCTTGTTTAGGATAATTTTCCAAAAAGTATACCAACGAGGGAATGGTGATGTGTTCGCCCTGCCGTTGCCCTTTGGTCGTGAGAGGGTCAGCCCAATCGAGGTTATCTAACAACCACTGGGTTTGGTTGTAGGCTGCTTGAAAGTATTCGTCGGCATCGCTTCGCCCTTCTCGCTGAGCTACTTCGTACATCATTAGGTTAGGAATAATACTATGACCCGGTGGGAATTGCCCCTTACCCGTGCCGATGAAGTCATACACCTGAAACAAGTTCCCACTATGCTCTAGATCGTGCCACTGCCAGCGATTGATCGCTTCATCCCCCCAAATACCAAACAGATAATCCCGGGCTTCATCGTATACCGAGCGAGGAATATATTCTTCTAGCTGCGGATAAGCGTACAGAAAATACGCTAGCTGCTCTTTAAGCAAGGTATGATTTACCTGTCCGCGTAAGTAAATATCTACTGCCCAGTAAATCAGCCGGACAATCTCGGGGGTGTTCTCTGGCAGTTCTTCCCGTACGCCTAAATACAAGCCCTGAATGGGCATTCGTTCGGTAGAAAATGCCTCCGGATTGGCAAAATACAGATTGAGCAAGGAAGGTATTTCAAACGAAAACTGATGACTGTCGCGCCAGGCAACTCCTAGTCTGGGACAGTCGGCACTACTATCAGTTGGTGAATAACTTCGGGAATCGCCAAACCAACAACGCACATCGACCATAAAATCAATGGCGGGTTGATAGGAAATTTGCTCAATTAATCCTGAACTCACCCAAAATGGTACCGACCGACCAGTATGCTCCTCACCCTCTACCACAATCTGATACGTTCCCCAGGTGTCAGGGCGAAAATCGGAAAAGTCACCAATGTTACCCTGAATATTTCCTTCAAATAAGGAAGTATCGTCCTCAGTATTCACTACCCGGAACGGGGTATCGTCGGGAGCAAGCGGCGCAGTGAACCGTTTTGGTCGGTTGGTATCGTAACCCACCTGATTGACGAGTACTGGTTGAGGATCATACGCAAACACCTGCACTTCATAAATGCTTAACTGTTTTCCGGCGATGCTTCTTAGCCGTATTTTTTTCGTCTCAATTGGTTCAAAAGCAATCACCGGATTTGCAGCAGGCAGATGCCCTACCACTTGCCACTGCTCATCTACCCAAACCTCAGCTACCAAACTATCAGCTCCTTTCACTAAAGGCAGCACAACCTGACTGATCGTATGTACTTCACCCAGAGAAATTTCGAGCCAGTGGTTGCCCACCGTACCTGCGGACTGCCAGTAGCTCTCGGGATTACCGTCGACGGCGGCAGGGGCGGGTTCTTCTTCGGAAGATGCTTGGACTTTTTGATCTAGAGCTAGGTTGGTTGTACCAATTTGGCTAGCGGAGACTATCTCTGCTAAGATAAACAGTAGTAGAAAAGAAAATAGAAAGGTAGCTGGTTGTTGAAACATTTTTTGTTCTGACTAGTAGTTAGGGTTCTGTTCCAACTGATCGTTTACATCAATGTCTTTTTGCGGAATAGGCCAGAGATAATCTCTACCTGGTTCAAATACCCGCTGATCTACGGCTCGGTATGAATCCAGGGATGCGCCGTAAACGGGATGTCCAAACTGGTTGATCTCAGGGGCAGTACTCAGATCGATATACGCTCCTCTCGGGCGACCGACCAGTGTTCCAGGCATCACCTGCTCGGCAATACGCCAGCGACGAATATCCAGCAAGCGGAAGCCTTCGTCGGCTAACTCTACTTTGCGCTCGCGCCGGATGATGGTGCGTAGCTCGTCCTGGTTGGTGGTCGTGATCGCGGGGTACTCAGTGGCAGCAGAAGGCGCAACCCCGTAGGCTCGGGCGCGGATTTCATTAATTGCATCCAGTACCGAAGCATCAATCTGACCCAGCTCTATCTTCGCCTCGGCGTAGGTAAGCAATACTTCCGCGTAGCGAATTAGAATAAAGTTTAGCTCAGAGTTCGATCGGTTGACGGGTAAATCCGTTTCACTGGTGTATTTGCGCCAGAGGTATCCGGTAAAGGTAGCAAAGGGATTGGTCACATCCTGATTGGTAACCCGCTTGGCTGCGCCGTCAATAACTTGCCAGGTTTCCGTACTATCGGGATGGGTTTCAAATACGTAGGTAGCAAACAGGCTTTGGGGACGGACAATAGAAGCATCGAGTCGAGGGTCGCGGTTCTCAAACGGCTGAGCGGGATCATACAAAGGGGACTCATCAATAAGTAAACCATCGGTACATTCGTAAGCGTCCAGCGCAAACTGGGATGGTACTAATCGGCTCCAGCAACCGGTATTACGCGGTCCCTGCTCCCGGGGAACCGGGGTATCGGAAAAACCCACTAAAAACGGTACATCCAAAATTACCTCCGATGAACGTTGTCCGGTATAGGTAAACAGTGAAGCGTAGTCAGGAAACAAACTGTAGGTACTGGACTCTATTACAGACTGGGCGGTTTGGGCAGCCATCTCGTACTGTCCGTCCATCAGAGCAATGCGGGCTTTCAGCGCCATAGCTGCTCCTCGGGTTGCCCGCCCTTCATCCGAACCGCCCCAAGTGTCGGGCAATATTCCAGCAGCTTCATCCAGGTCGGCGAAAAGGTTGGTAATAATTTCTGATTTTGGTGTGCGGGCTACTTGTGCCTCATCCAGATTTTCGGGAAGGGTCGTTACGTAGGGTACATCACCGTACAGTTCAATTAGCCAGAAGTAAAAGTACGCCCGTAAGAATTTAGCTTCTGCCTGAATACGCTGGAATAGCTCGGGTGATACCTCTTCCTGCGCCCGGCCCATGTTGGTCAGCAGATTGTTTGCTCGGTTGATTCCCTCGTACATCTGCGCCCAGGTCTGGGAAAACCCATCGGTAACAGAGCTGTGACCGCCCCGGGAGAAAGTTTGTAGTCCGCCGAAGTCTGATCGGAGGAAACCTAGATCAGTAGTATTATCTAATAAAATGGGGTAGGGAATTCTTCCAATGCTCCAGTACATACTTTCGTAGACCCCGTTAATTCCGAGGAGTAGTTCGGCTTCGTTGGAGAAGAAGGTCTGATCCGAAGGGGCATCCAATGGTAATTTCTCGAGCGAGTCCTCGCAGGCACTGCTTACCACAAACAGGGCGAAGAATAGAAAGATATATTTTGTAGTTTTCATAGTTAATTCAGGTTAGAAAGTAAGGTCTACACCGAAAGTAAAGGCTTTGGCAATAGGATACAGCGCTCCCGAGGTGTTGTTGGGTGTCTCAGGATCCCAGCCAGGAGCCATATCGTCCAGAGTAAACAGATTTTGTCCGGAGAAGTAAACCCGCAGGTTGTCTACGAAAATACCATCCAATATGGTCTGCGGAAAGGTGTAGCCGAAGGTGAGGTTACGCAATCGCAGGTAGGCTGCGTTCCATATCCAAAAGTCGGAAGTAGCGTAGTTATTATGGCTAGTTGTGGCCACTAATTGTGGATGAGCAGCATTGGGGTTCTGAGGAGTCCAGTAGTCCAGGTGCCAATCCTGAATCTTTCCCGCGTTCTGGAACGCCCAGACGGCATCGCCCTGTAGCAACACATCACGTTTTCCAATTCCTTGCACAAATACCGATAGGTCAAATCCTTTGTAACCAGCGGTGAGATTGAGTCCGTAGGTCAAGCGCGGAAATGGGTCACCGATAATCACCCGATCGTCAGCATTAACTATCTCATCAGCTTGATCGGGAATACCATCACCATCTGTATCTACCGTCAACTGATTGACGTAGCGGATGTCACCGGGAGCCAACGCACCAAACTGTCCGGGAGCGTTATCCACCTCTTCCTGCGTCTGGAAATATCCATCGGACTGATAACCGTAGAGCGCGTTAATTGGGTCACCCTCCTGAATGATGCTGTTGTTGCCAATGAACGGCCCCGCTCCCTGCAAGTCAATCACTTCATTTCTTACATCCGAAACGTTGAGGTCAACGCCATAGGTGAAGTCACCAATTTCATCACGCCAGCCTAGGGCTAAATCCCAGCCAGTATTACGGACTTTCCCAGCATTCTGGAAGGGAGCGGTCAGACCAATGGTTTGCGGTACGGGTAGTTGTAGCAAAATATCCCGCGTATCGCGAACGTAGTATTCTGCTGAAATAGTCAGGCGATTGGCCAACATGCCCAGGTCTATCCCAAAGTTAGTGGTTTCGGTAGTTTCCCAGGTGATACTTCGGTTCGCCAATGCCGTTTGGGCTGCCCCGCTGTTCGGCGTACCCCCGAAGAGAAAATCCCTTCCCAAAGTAATTGTAGAGGCAAATGGATACAGGATGGGGTTATTATTTTCATCAACCAACCGTTGGTTACCCAACTGACCCCAGGAGGCTCGTACCTTCAGGTTGTTGATAAAGTTCACCCCCGAAAAGAAGCCTTCTTCGGAAATTCGCCATCCGGCGGAGAAAGCGGGGAAAATACCGTACTTGTTGCCTTCGGCAAAGCGGGAGGAACCATCGCGACGGACATTCGCTTCCAGAAGGTATTTTCCTTTATAGTCATAATTGACCCGGGCAAAATAGGATTGAAGCCCCCAGTCGCTGGCAGTGCCGGAGTTCTGCTGATTATCTTGGGAACCAACATTGAACTGGGGAAAATCCTGGAGGGGGAAATTATCGCGAAATGCGGTAAAAAAGTCATTGCGATAGGTAATTAGTTCGTAGCCAACCAGTCCTTTCACAAAGTGGTTACCCCAATCTTTTTCGTAGGTAGCAATTGCGTTGAAGTTATGCGTTAGCTCCCGACGATTACGCTGGGTAAGTGAGTTACGGTCGGGGACAGTGTACTCCAGTTCTTTGGTCTCAAAGTTAAAGACCTGATACTGGCGATTAAATATCTTCTCAAAAGTATCAATATACTCCGGGGCGTACATAGCGGATACCTCCAAGCCGGGAATAGGTTTGTAGGTAGTCCTGACAATTGCCCGAACGTAGTTCTCAGTTTCATTGTCAAACCCACCGTCGATGGCAGTGGCCACCGGGTTTCCCCCGTTCCAGCCCGGCCCCCACGAGCCATCTGAATAACGGGCGGCAAAAATGGGTGGAATTCGGAAAGCTTGGCGGGTAATCCCGTTTAGTCCTGATGCTGGCTGTTGCTGAATACCCTGGCGCAGGTTCATATCAAAGTTAAAGCTCACCTTTTCTGATACCTTTAGGTCAGTGTTAATTCGTCCTTGGTAACGCTTAAAGTTATAGTTGGGAATATTTCCGTCCTGATCCATGTACGACAGGGAAGCAACGACCCGCGCGGTTTCGCTTCCGCCCGAAACACTGAGGTGATGGCTCTGCTGAAAGCCATTCTCGGTGAAAACTTCATCAACCCAATCGGTATTGGGGTATAAATCAGAATTATTTTGGTAACCCGCCCGGTACTCATCAATAAACTCTTGGCTGTAGAGTGGATCTTGCCCAATATTTTGCCGAGCCAGATTAAAATTGGTCATATAGCCCAATCCATCCAGATAGGTAGGAAAATTAGTAGGGGTTTGCCATCCGGCGAAGCCACTGTAATTCACTTTGAACTCTCCGGCCTCGCCCCGCTTGGTCGTAATTAGTACTACCCCGTTGGCTGCCCGCGAACCGTAGATGGAAGCAGCAGCAGCGTCCTTGAGCACCGAGATATTTTCAATATCCCGAGGGTCAACGCCATTCATGTTACCGGGTACTCCATCGATCAGCACTAAAGGATCAGAATTACCTAAGGTACCCGTTCCCCGAATGCGGATAGTACCGCCATCGTTACCGGGCTGGCTACTATTTTGCAGTACCGTAACTCCTGGAGCAGTACCCATCAGGGCTTGGGACGTTTGCATCAAGGGTTGCTGGGTGATGCGATCAGCATCGATGGTTTCTACCGAACCGGTCAGGTTTTCCTTCTTCTGCTCGCCGTACCCTACTACCACAATTTCTTGCAGCGACTGGATATCCGGGGCGAGATCTAGATTAACGGTACTACGTCCGTTGATTTCGGCTTCCTGAGTGGCGTAGCCGATGGAAGAAAAGACCAGCGTAGTTACTCCTTCGGGCACATTGAGCCGATAGTTCCCTTCAATATCAGTGACGGTTCCCGACGAGGTTCCTTTTGCCAGAATGTTTACGCCCGGCAGTGGTTCATCATTCGCTGAATCTACCACCTTACCCGTAATGGTTTGCTGTTGGGCCATGACTGCGGTACTAGTAAGCAGCCAGATGCTGAGTAGTCGTAAAAGTTTCATAGACATACAGTTTAGGTTATTGAATTGATTTATTCGGAGTAGAAATAGATAGCAAATAGACTAGCCGGAATATCGGCTGAAGGATGGTTGAGTTCTAGTGTAACCTGATCCGTTGTCACCACTTCATCCAGCGTAATGCGATTGATTGTCTGGTGATTATTCTGCTCTTGATACAGTACCTTTCCGTTGCCGTCGTAGAGGGTGTATTCTTTCACGCAGAAGGGCATTGCACTTTCGGGATGCCCTAGTAGGCTTGACTCCAGGGGATGATCGAAATCGGTATCAAAGTGAAGCTGGACTTGTTTGATACGTTGTGGCTGTCCCCATCGAAAGTTGAGCGTCGGTTTGGGATCAAGCGGATTAGCGACCCAGGCGTTACTTTGTTGGTACGGGCGGGTAAACCCATTGGTAAGATGTCTCACTGAAAATGCCTCCAGTCCGGGCGAAATCTGCATCGCAATGTTGTGCCCCTGTGGTCGTCGTTCGGGAATCCAGAATTCGAACGTATCAATGCCCAAACCTTCCGGTGGCTCTTGCTTGCCGTAGTTCGATACTGCCTTGTTAACTTTGTTAAACACCGAAAGCACTCCACTCACCCGCTGCTGACTACCTTTTATTTGAACCTGTTCGTTCTTCAAAAAAGTGACAAATGCGTATTGATTGGTTTCTAAGGGACGTCCAAAGTCCAGCGTTAAGTATTGCTCACCCGCTTGCAGCTCCGACGACCGCTGGCTTAGAGTAATCTCAGGGGTATAGTTTTCTGGATTGGCACTGATGCGTAGCTCACTGAACAACGTAGTCGGCTGGTCAGCGTGAACCAGCACCCGATACTGATGATTTTCTCCTTTTAATAAAGGAAGCAGTTGAGCCGCCCCATCGGTGAGTGAAATCCAGGGGCCGTCGTAGGGTAATTCTTTGAGCAGATACGTGCTCGATGCTTCTATCTTAGCCTGATGAATCAGGTTCTTTTCATCATAAAGAGGAACACCGGGAATACTCTGCCCCCGTTCGTTTAGGCGTTGTTGAAGTTCCTGCATTCGGTCGGGCAGTAGTAACTGATTAGGCAGTATGCCCTGTTGATGGCAGATAGCGGCTGCCATACCTACCGCCTGGGCGCCGTGAGCGCAGGTAGCCATCACCCGGGACGATCCAAAGGCAACATGAGAGGCACTGATAATCCGTCCGGCCAGAAAGAGGTTTTCAATATCTTTGCTGTAGTAGCAACGGTAAGGAATCTGGTATACACCCTTACTGTGCCACTGATTACAGCCCATTTTATCGCTGTACACCCCATCAGCCGGATGCAAGTCTAGCGACCAGCCGCCAAAGGCTACTGCATCGGCGTGGATTCGCTGCTCTACGACATCACGTTGTTTGAGAATATAGTCACCCACAAAGCGTCGGCTTTCCCGTTTGCCCGGAATAGTGCCGACCCACTCTAGGGTCAGATTTTCTGCCTCGGGAAATTCTCCGCTGTTTTTCACGTGGTGCCAGATGCCGTAAATCACCCGCCACAACTCCCACTTAATTTCTTCGGACTGATGAATGGTATCCATTCTACCACCGTACTCTACCCACCATAGTCGACAGCCATCGTCCTGCAATTGATAGTTTCTGATACGCGGCAATTCTCCGGCATTTTGAAGGGCAAACGAGGGAGCCACAAAGTTGACCGGGTGGCCCACATCCTTCGTATAAAAATAGATGGAGTGCCCTAGTAATTCGCCGTAGTCCTCCACATCTGGGGCAAAGCCTTCGCCAAATTCTTCCGGTGCCTCAGCACCCATTCGGAAGGAAGCCCCGGCTAAAAAGGCCACGATGCCATCGCCCGAGGCATCGCAAAATAGCGGAGCGTTTAGTTCGTACTGAGTGCTATTCTGACTACAAAAAGCCCGAACTAAACTGATCTTACGGCTCGACATTTTTTCTACCTCGTAAACTGCTGTATTCAACAACAAAGTAATATTCGGCTCCTCACTGATTTTTTCCAGAAGAATAGTATCTAATATCAGTGGGTTACCTTCTTTGTTGCGATAGACGTTTTCTAGCAGTATTTCATCAATCACTCCGCCTTCCCGCGCCCAGCGATTGTTGTTACCCATGTGGGAAGTAGCTCCCAGAATCCAGAGGCGCACTTCGCTAGAAGCATTTCCCCCCAGCACCGGGCGATCCTGTACCAACACCACCTGAACTCCTTCGCGGGCAGCCGTTAGTGCTGCACAAACGCCCGACATTCCCCCTCCTACAATTACTAAATCAGCACTAATGGCAGTAGATCGTGCGTTACGCCCCAGTTCAGTAAACTTTTCTTGAATCATATTTTTTTTCGGTAAGTGATTTCTGATTCTTTTTAATTTTATTCGCTAGCAATGCCCCCATTATCAGTACCGCAAAGCCAGTCGCGCTAATCAGCATTTGAGCATGATCAGCCAGTAGTCCCAGCCCGGTAATCAGTGCGCCAACGGCTAAAATTCCTAGCGCGATTACCCGAATACCCTGCTGATTATCGGTATCAGCATTGGCATATTCTTCCTGTTCTACACCCGATGAGTTGGTAGGAAAGATGACAACCTCGGGTCGGTTTTGCAGCAGATAGTATAACTCGTAGCCCACCAGAATAAGAATAGGCACCGACACTCCAGTGATCATTTCTTCGGCTCGGCTCAGTGAGATACCTACCGACTCACCGAAGAATTTAAGCCCGCTGTTGATTATCAGACTGACAATAGTGGTCACGAGTGCGCTCTGCCCCGTCTGGCGAGCGGAAAATAACGCCCATATGGGTGGCAAGTACAACGCTGCTCCGGTGATGGCCCCTACGGACAAAACTACCTCGACAATCCCGCCCAGACGAGGAACCAGCAGTGCTACTATAATCGTAACTATCCCGAATAAAACGGTTGCCAGCCGAGCCACGTACATCACTCGCTGATCCGAGCTTTTGGGAAAAAAGTGACGATAAATATCATTGGTGAAAACCCCAGCAGCAATGTTCAGCGTAGTGTTAACTGAGCTAGAAGTCGCAAAGACCATCCCACCCAAAATAAGTCCCAGCATACCCGCCGGAAGTACTGCTTTACAAATCATCAGGTAAGCCCCTTCGTCGGCAAAACCTTCCAGACCCGGATTCAGCACTCGGTAAATCATGGGGGGTAACATCCAGATAACTGGACTGATGACGTACAAAGCTCCGAACAGCCAACCAACCTTTTTCGCTTCTTTCGGACGGGCTACACTGGTGTACCGCTGCACATACGCCCAATTACCTCCGATGAATACCAGATTATACAGACCAAACGCCAGCATGAACCCAAAGGTGTACTCTTCATTAATCAGATTGAAAAAATTGGCGGGTGCCTGAGTAACGAAGCTATTCACTCCATCAACTGCCTGAAACGAAAGGGGAATGACAATAAGTACGGCCGCGGTGAGCACAATAAACTGTAGTACATCGGTGACGATGACCGCCCACAAACCACCCGCGGCGGTATAGATCGTAACCAGCCCGCCAATAACCAGAATACACCCAGTTAGCGGAAAACCCGTAGACACTTCCACGATTTTGGCTACCGGATACAAAAATGCCCCGGTAGTAAACATGGAAATAAACAGGAATAGGTAGGTATAGATTTTTTGCGTCCGATAGCCCAGTCGCCGAGTGATGAACTCCGCCGCAGTTACCGAATTGGTTTTTCGCCAGCGAGGGGCGATCAAGATACTAATAAGCAAACCTGCTATTGCCATCGTCCACTGAATAGCAACCGATACCCATCCGCTAGAGTACGCAATTGAACCCCAGACCACAAAGGTGCCCGCTGAAAAGAAGCTCATGAATAGTGAAAGACCGCTAATCCACCAGGGTACGGCACCGCCCGCTGCAAAAAATGACTTGATGTCTTTCCCGGTTTTGGTAAACGAGATGCCGATCAGAAAGACGATCAGCGAGAAGATAATTAGTGTCCAGGTATCGAGCGGTTTCAAGTAGATTTTTAGGTGTTGTAATTAGCAGTTGTTACGAATCTACTATTTACAGACCCCGATAAGCGTAGATTTTTAGAAAAAAGTTTTCGGAAACGTTTTCGGAAACGTTTTCAGAATTCGGTAACGTTTCCGAAATTACCGTACACAACACCTACTAGCATGAAACACATTACCATCAAGGATGTCGCCCGCCAGCTTAATGTTTCAGTATCGACTGTTTCCCGAGCCTTTAACGACAAGTACGACATCCGCAAAGAAACCCGAACTAAGATTTTGCAAGTAGCCGATGAGATGGGCTACCGCCCCAATCCCATTGCCCGAAAACTGATTCAGCAGAAAACACTCAACATAGGTGTGGTAGTACCGGAGTTTGTCAACAGCTATTTTCCCGAAGTGATTATCGGTATTCAGGAAGTACTACTCGATAAGGGTTACCAGGTTTTAGTAATGCAGTCCAACGAATGCTACACCACAGAGTTGAAAAATATTAAAGCTCTAGAAGACAGCATGGTCGACGGTATGATTATCTCGCTGTCATCAGAAGTTCACAATAATGATTACTACGTTCAGATGATAGAGAAAGGCTACCCGATTGTCTTCTTCAACCGGGTAGATGAGAACATTCCTGCCTCTAGTGTAATTTTTGATGACTACAAGTGGGCTTATTTTGCTACCGAACACTTGATTAAGCAGGGTTGTCGAAAGATCTATCATTTTTCGGGCTACCAGCACCTGAGCCTGTCGCGCAACCGCATCAAGGGATACCGCAAGGCCATGGATAAATTCGCTATTCCGTACACGGACGATTACATTATTGAGACAGGCTTTTTTATGGATGAGGGACAAGCAGTGATGGAAAAGCTCCTAGCCGAAAAGAATATTCCCGATGCTATTTTTGCCACAAACGATCCCACCGCTATCGGGGCTATGAAAGCTATTAAAAAAGCCGGGATGAAGATACCGGACGATATTGCCTTAGTCGGCTTCTCCGAATCGAAAATGGCCGAGGTGGTTGACCCACCCCTTACTAGCATCAGTCAGCCTACGTTTGAGATCGGAAGAACTACCGCTGAGCTATTGCTGCGTCAGATTGAAGCCGACGGTTTTGCTACGCCTAAAACGGTAGTCCTAAACGGAAAATTGAATATCAGAGAGTCGTCTAAAAAATAGGATAGCCTATTTTGGTATCCTGAACAGGAGGTAGAAACCCATAAGCAGGTTAACCATAAACTTAAAATTTATACTTCCAACCAATTTAGTTCTTCTGGGGTCATCGTCACAGTAACCTCAACACATTACTCATGATGAAAGCTCTACATTACTACTGGATATTTGCTCTACTACTATTTTGTTTTGCCTGTCAGGAAGATACCGACGATACTCCTTCACCTAGTACAGATGGCTCTTCACTTCTAAGTCTTTCTGCCGATGGCTCGTCGGATGGAGCTTCTAGTTCGGGAGAAACTTCTTCTGGCGGTAACACTGGGGGAGTACCCAGTGAAAATCCGCCACCAGCGGCGGGGCAAATTACAGCAGGGGAGTGGAGTGATCTGGTAAACTGGGATTTCTGGCTGGGTCTAGGGCAGAATGAAGATTGGAAGCGCAGTCAGGATAGCTGGGAATTATTCACTAAACATCGCTACCAAGTACAGGTACAAGACCGTAACGGACTACCTGTTGTAGACGCTACGGCAACCCTGCACGACACCCAAGGAGCCATTTTATGGCAGGGACATACCGATGCATCAGGGGTGGCTGAGTTATGGTCAATCGAGCCCGCCGCATCTGCTCAGGTTACTTATCGAGGACAGTCAGCGGAAGTTTCAAAGCTGGTTCCCTTTGGGCAAGGTGTTACCACGTTTAGTCTGCCAACGGTGAGAAGCTGCCCCGACCAGATTGATGTACTTTTTGCGGTAGATGCCACTGGTTCTATGGGCGATGAGCTCGAGTATCTCAAATCCGAGTTAAGTGATGTAATCTCGCGGATTGAACCTACCGCCCGGGTGCGACTCAGCACCGTATTCTACCGAGACCAGGGGGATGCGTACGTTACCCGGTCGTTTCGGTTTACCGATAATGTCTCCCAAATGATTGAAAATATTCGGCGACAATCCGCCGATGGCGGAGGCGATTATCCGGAGGCCGTTCACAGTGCTCTGGGAGAGTCTATTCAGAAAATGAACTGGAGTGATCAGGCTACCGCTCGTTTATTATTTCTGTTACTAGATGCGCCGCCTCACGAAAATCCCGAAGTGAAAGAGCAACTCCAAACACTAATTCCCGAAGCAGCGCAAAAGGGTATTCGTATCATACCTATCTCCGCTAGTGGTATTGATAAACCTACCGAGTTTCTGTTACGCACCATGGCAATACTCACTCAGGGAACGTATGTTTTTATCACCGATCACAGTGGCATTGGCAACGACCATTTAGAACCTACCATCGGCGAGTACGAAGTAGAAATGCTAAACGATTTGCTAGTACGGCTCATTAATGAGTACGGAGCTAAGTGCGGTCAGCAGCTATAATTTGAAGGTTGATAGTTTGGTAAAAGCATTTTTACTTTTATGAAGAAGGTACCATAATATCGAGGGCTTCTAGCTGCTGCGGGTGGTCACGGAGGGCAATTTTGGCAATGATATAGAAGGTCTTCATCCAGTCTTTAAGCTCAAACATAGCCGCTTGGCGAGTCTGATTAAGTGTTTGCATACCCGCCTGAGTTTTACGCTGCAACGCCACTAGTTCTTTTACTTGTTCTACCAATTTGGCTACTTCATTAAGTTCCTTCTGAGGCACGTGGTACTTTTCCATGAGAGCTACCGGAATATTAGCATAGAACCGTTTGGCTTGGGCTAGCAGGTCGGGAGTGGTTTTGCTTCGGGCTTGGGTGAGCGACAGTACATCTTCGTACCCAGCTTCTCGTTTGTAGGCTAAGCGGGCGGTTTCCAGATGAATCTGAAATATCTCTATCAGTCGTTGGCGAGTATCTTGAAGAGTCTGAGAGGCGGTCTTAGCCGCATGGGTGGTTAACTGCTGTTGCTGGTTAAGCTGCTCAACCCGTTCGTAGAGCTTTAAGCCATCCCGCAATTTTTTGTCATTGTAGCCGTACTGCTGTAGTAAAGCCAATAGCTCAGACGAGTTTAGCGCGTTAGTCAGCGCCACATATACCTGCTTTAGAAAGTTATTCTGTTTCATTATGTATCGTGTTAATAGCCAGTTAGCGAAAATACGGGTTCTAGATCAGGAAAAATATTGCTTATAGTAAGGTGAGGCACACAGGTAAGCTGTAGAAGAGTTTTGGTCATTTCAGTACTGAAAAGACGCGTAAATGCACCATATCACTGCGTAATGAGCAGATTTCCCACGTAAGAAAAGTAGCTACCCCACGCTTTACTGTCGGGAAACAGCTGTTTAGGGCTCGACACTCCCCTAAACTGCCGGAAAATGGTCATTTTAAACTTGAAGTACCCAAATACCACTGGTAAAAGGAAGGATCAGTTTTGAAATACTCAAAAACCACTAGAATCTGAGCATTTCCGGTCTAGATTGTCCAAATTCCAATGGTTTTACCCGTAATTTTTTCTGTGACCTACCCTAAACATCTTTTTTCAGGAGAGAATCTACAAGAAGTACAGTCTGTACTCGCTGTAAAATAGGTGCGTCATCGTGAGAAGAGAGGAACGAACGACGAAACGATCTCCCACTTACTAGCATCTACGCTCGAGCGGGGAGACTACCACGTCATACTTCCTCACAGTGACGGTGACGGCGAATCTGATTTAAAGGTGGCCACCTCATAGGTAGTTGCTTAAGCGTTTAATTCTACAGATACTTTTTATATTTTTACTGCTAAATACTATCTTAAGCTATCAGTAAAATTCTGGCTTAAACTACCTAATTGATAATGCAAAACAGCCTAGAAATAAACACTTGGCAGATTATCTATTTTCAGAAATCGCCTTTGTCAACCGAACTTAGCTAACCGATATATGACAGATAAACGCATCGGCCCGTTTATAAGGTTGTTATATGGAATTAGAAGTCAAAACTATATTCTTTTGAAAGAAATAATATTGAGAAAGGGGCAAATACTGCAGCGAAGCGGTGAATTAAATACTAAGGTTTACCATGTAAAATCTGGTTTGCTACGGAGCTATTCGATCGACAAAAATGGAAAGGAGAACATATTTATGTTTGCCCCTGAAGGTTGGGTAATTGCAGATACGTGCGGGCCTGAATCAGAAGCAATTTTATTTATAGATGCGCTGGAAGATTCAACTGTAATTGCTCTACAGAAAGATCTTGAGAGAGAAAAACAAAATGTAGGTGCCCTAGCAAAAAGACTGAATGCGTTACAAAAACGAGTTTTAATGCTTATCAGTACCAATGCTATTGAACGATATGAACACTTTATTCAAGCCTATCCCAATATAGCCCATCGTGTTCCTCAACGTATGATTGCCTCGTATATTGGCGTTAACCCGGAAACCTTGAGTGCTGCTAAATCAAAACGCTTAAAAAAGGAGTAACTCTTTCATTTCTTATGAAATCATAATGCATGGCTTGTCTGAGCCCATGAACTTTGTGCTAAATATTAAGCACACTAAAATCACCTAGCATTATGAAAAATTTTAGCCTCTTTTTAAAAATATCTGCCGTGCTATGGTTCGTATGGGGGGCAGTGCACATGTTTGCCGGAGTAATGACTGATAACTTTATCCTCAGTGGTGATATAGCCGGGGCCGTTAGTGGCATAGCTGATGCAGTTGATCCAGATACTCTTCAAGCAAATTACCCAGACGCTGCCGGAGCAGTAATTGGCCAACACGGATTTAATCTTCTTTGGATTGGCCTCACTACCCTGATCTGTTCTTTTTTCGTATGGAAGGGAAATAGCAATGCTATCTTCCTGGCAGCAATTACTGGCGGTCTAGCTGATTTAGGCTACTTTCTTTTTATGGATTTGGGAGGGTATGTTAACTTTATGCCGGGTACTGTAATGACCTTGGTTTCTTCTGGAGCTATTATCTTGAGTTTTACCGCTCATTTTAAAACCAAAAATCAGGTAGCTATTGCTTAGCTGCAAACTAGAACAGAAAAGCCTTTTTATCTTTTTCTGTTTGATTGCAAACATTGTATTTGCTCAGGAAGAGAAAGTTGCAGGTATTAGTTTGCTGAGAGCAGAAGAGTCTTACTTATATCTAGATTCATTGAAGAAAAAAACAATATTTCTTCAACCTCTTAAACTAATTGCTATCGACAGGAGCCATTCTCTTTTCTTGTCATTAGGGGGTGAATATCGGGCAAGAGTTGAACACACTACAAATGAGAATTATACTACTAAGGACATAACTTATTATTCTCAAAGAGTCAGTTTGCACGCATCTTTACAATTAGGTTCTCACTTTCGCCTTTTCGGAGAGCTATACAGCGGTTACGTAACAGGCAATGAAAACATTTTTCTTGAATCTGATGAAATTGATTTACATCAGGGGTTCTTGGAATGGGAGTCAATAAACTCTTCCAATTTGCAGACAACCGTAAGGTTGGGAAGACAAGAAATTGGATATGGTGCCTCTCGGATAGTGGGCATGAGAGAAGGTCCCAACATGAGGAGATCTTTTGATATAGCTCGGGTTATGATCCGAAGAAACAACGCATCTGTCGACCTGCTGTACGGAAAAGAAGTTGATATTTCCCCATTCAGCTTTGATAATAAATCCAATATTTTTGAAAATGACGCATCAAATCCCAGCTTTTGGGGAACATACTACCGACGACCTTTTCTAAGAGATATTGGTAAACTAGACATCTACTATTTTGGCTTTCACGCTAACTTCTCTCGTTTCAATGATGTTTCAGGTAGGGAAACAAGACATTCAGTTGGAATTAGATCATTTAGCGTAAAAGGTCGATTATCTTATAATACCGAAATAATTATACAGTGGGGTGCACTTGGTAGTAGTACTATTTTTGCCTATAACTTAGAAACCGACTGGAAGTATACACTTCTCGAGTGTAGGTGGAAACCTAAACTAGGTGTTAAAGTAGATTGGTCGAGCGGGGATAAAAGTATTGGAGATGGCAAACTAGGCACTTTTAATCCAATATTCGTCAATCCAGCCATTTACAGCCTCGCTGCGGTAAATACCCCGGCAAATATCACGAGCTTACATCCTAACTTCTCAGTTTATCCCATTGAAGGTTTAACAGTATATGTAGACTACGCATTATTTTACAGAACTGAATCAAATGATGGACTTTACGCCCCTCCCCGTTTTTTAGCTCGTGAAGCAAATGGTGTTAGTGCAAAACACATAGGAGACGTATTTGGATTACAAATATCGTATGAAATCAATCGTAACATTTCTTTTGATCTACGGAGCTCTTATTTCATTACTGGTCAATTTATCAAAGCATCTGGTGATTCAGAAAACACCTTTTACATAGCCCCAACCATGAGCTTTAAATTTTAGATTTATCTTGTACATCTTTTAATTTAAAACGGCGTACAATAAGGTGTATAGTGCATACTCTTCTAGATACGCACCATATCCAAGCCGTTGACAGTGATCAGAAAGAACTACTAGAAACACTTTCTGACCACTTGGAACGTAGTATTACCATTGACGCATTTCTAGATGATTACCCGACCGTTTCCAAAGAACAACTTATTCAAGTGTTGGAATTAGTAGGAAAGCTATTTACTACTAATAAGATCAAGCAGTTTTATGAAATTGCTTCTTGCGTTTCCTCGCTGGGATGAGAACATTCCGAGACAATTAAAACAAGATATTGTAGATTACTACGAGATATTTACTCATCACAAATTGGTAATCATTAGCAATTACTTAAAAACTCTATCGGTCAAACTGAAACTCATATTGTTCCAACACTACCTAGTCCGGTTCGTCTTCAAGGGTACGGGGTGGGGATTTTTCGTCAGGCTTTTACCAAATCGGCCTGGAAGAAAGCGCTGAAGAAACAGTACGTTCGGGTGAATGGGGCTACGGCTTCTTCAGCTACGTTTATCTGGGGTGGTGAAACCATCAGCCTATCCATCCCGGAAGAAGAATACCCGAGGAGAAAGTTAATCTTACCCTTGACTGTACTATGGGAAGATGAATACTTAGCGGTGATTCATAAGCCAGCGGGTATTCTAGTAAGCGGCAATCGGTTTAAGACGATCGCTAACGCCTTACCCCAAAATATCAAACCCAGTCCGCTGGCGGACGCTACCACTCCCCAGCCGGTTCACCGTTTAGATTATGCCACCACTGGCGTGTTATTAGTAGGAAAAACAAGCAGTAGTATTCGAGATTTAAATAAAATGTTTGAGATCAAACAGATTGAGAAAACCTACTATGCGGCCGCTATTGGCGAGATGAACGATAGCGGGGTAATCACTGCTGACATTGACGGCAAAAAAGCACATTCAGAGTATACCGTAGAGGAATCGGTTCGGTCGGAACGGTTTGGCAAACTCAATCTGGTGCAGCTAATCCCCCAGACTGGAAGAAGGCACCAACTTCGTAAACATCTGTCAGCCATTGGTAACCCTATATTAGGCGATAAGGATTATGGCACGGAAGGTTTAATACTCAACGGTAAGGGATTGTATTTACACGCCTATTCGCTGCGGTTTACCCACCCCTGTACAGGTAAGAATATCTACGTAAAATGTGAGGTTCCACAAAAGTTTAAAAAGATATTTCCTTACCTAGCTTAAGAGCGTATTCAAACATTGGCTCTTTAAAGTGGGCAACTTTTAATTAAAAAATATAGCCCTACGACGATTAAAGTCTCGTGGGATTACTCACGAGCGGGTTATCCAGAAACCTCTGGGTCATACCTCTATTTGCACTACCATGATCTATACCCATTTTATCCAGCAGAATCTAATGAAAGCGTCTAGTCCGCCAGATTTCTCAGACTAAGTAGCAACCTCAATTACCCACCAGGCCGCGTCCGACTGGGCCTACCAGTTCAGCATCTTCCAGAATGTACATCAGTTGCTCGTAATCCTTATCGTTCAGCTTGAGCCTACCCCGAAAGGCTACCATTGCCTCAGTGTAGTCAACCGGATCTTTTAGAAAGACCTCCATCACCGTTTCAGGTCCACCCGCACCACAGAAGAAACAGGACGCAAGTGGCAGTGATGAAACGATGACATGCTCGGGTTTAAACAGTCCTTCAAACGGAATAATATAACCTGGTACAGTGACAACCTTCCCCTCTAGCTCTTGGGCTTTTTCGCTAAACTCGGGCACGTAAAGTTCGCCGTATTCGTCTTCAGTAATTTTGTATTCAACTGAGGCCAGCGCTTTCCACACATTATCTTGGGTAGCGTCTTGAGCGAACGCAGAGGTAAAAAGAAGAAGGCTAAGAATATATGTAATGACTATACCGCTCAGTTTCATATAACAGATGATTTAGGTGTATTCATACAAACGAAAAATAGAGAATAAGTTTATATGCTTACTGCGCGACGGCTACTGGATAAAGTGATTTTAATGTCTTCACCACGTAGTCAACTTCCTCAATTGTGTTATGGCGACTAAAGGAAAGACGCACCGCCCCTCGCTTCATATCGCATTTAAGTGCTTGGAGCACATGGGACCCCGTTTGTGCTCCACTGGAACAGGCTGAGCCACCGGAAACGGAAATCTGGTGCAAATCCAGGTTGAAAAGCAGCATATCACTATCTTCAGATGGTGGTAGGCTCACGTTTAGCACCGTGTATAAACTATTGTCCATATCATCCGACATTCCGTTGAACTGTACTCCAGGAACCTGTTCTCGTAGCCCCTCAATCATGCGTTGTTTTAGCGATTTGATGTGTCGAGTGTGTTTATCCATATGAATGTGACTCAATTCTAATGCCTTGGCAAAGCCGACAATACCATATAAGTTTTCGGTACCACCCCGCATGTTACGTTCCTGTCCCCCGCCGTGCAGCAGCGGACAAATTTTATGGCCTTTGGCGATATATAATAAACCGACTCCTTTGGGGCCGTGAAACTTATGGGCTGCTCCGGCGATGCAGTGTACAAGAATTTCTTTCAAGTTAATCGGATAATGAGCCAGGGTTTGAACTGTATCCGAATGGAAAATAGCGTTATGCTCGGCACAGAGTTCACCCACTTGCTGAATATTGGTTAGATTACCGATTTCATTGTTACCGTGCATCAACGAAACCAGTGCTCGTTCGGGTTGAGAGAGCAGCTCCTTTAGATGATTAAGGTCAATGTTTCCTCTTTCGTCAAACTCTACAAAATCGAGCTGTATTTCTTGCTGTGTTTCTAGTTCTTGCAGCGTATGCAGTACGGCATGATGCTCCAAGCGCGAAGTAATCGCCCGGCGCAGATTATGAGAACCAATAGAGCAGCGAATAGCGGTATTGTCGGCTTCCGTACCGCCCGAAGTAAAGAAAATTTCAGAAGGGGTGACGTTCAGCAGTTCAGCCACCTTCTTGCGGGCCTGCTCAATAGCCGAGCGGGTTTGTCGCCCGTGAGAGTGGGTAGATGAGGGGTTACCGTAGTAATCGGCCATGTAGGGAAGCATCGCTTCTAAGACAGTAGGATCAAGCGCCGTAGTCGCCGCATTATCCAAGTAGATTTGCATAGGTCGGATAGGTTAAGTACAGGACTCACAAAATACGCTAACAACGGGCGGGATTGCAAGTTTTCGCTATCCTATGTAGGGTTTACACACTAAAACTAGCCAGTGAAGATCTCTCTCAAATACTGACCAATCCGGGCGACTTTTTTTCTTTCATGCTTGATGCGAACCTTTCCGCAACAGATGTAGTGCCCATTTGCGTACCAAGGGTAGGTTAGCTCGACCGTTGTTTTTCCTCACGCGGCAGTCGTCTTCCCGAAAAGTGAAAACCAGTGGCCACTTTTGGTGCGGAAACCCTAATTGGGTTGTAGAGGATTTGGAAGTAGTAAATCCAGAGAAATTTGTTGTGTATAGAATAGTAAATGACTCTGATATAGACAGAAAGTAATTACCATTGTATTTCTAAAAATCGTTTTCACCGCCGAGAACACCTAGCGCACCTGACCCGTTATAGACTATGTTACTTAAAGTTTAAGAATATGAACTGGAACGATGTTATTAAATACGCCAATCAGGGAAGCCCAACACCTGACCGACGAGTGGAAAAAACTGAAGAAGAGTGGCGAGAGCAGCTTACACCCGAGCAGTACTACATTACCCGCCAAAAAGGAACCGAACGAGCTTTTTCCGGGGCACTCTGCCACGCCTACGACCCAGGAAAGTACGGTTGTATTTGCTGCGATACGTTGTTATTCGATTCTGCCCTTAAGTTCGATTCAGGCACCGGCTGGCCTAGCTTTACCGAACCAGTGAAAGAAAATGCGATTAAATACGAAAAAGATACTTCCTACGGTATGGTACGGGTAGAAGTAATGTGCAATGTATGCGATGGTCATCTGGGCCACGTCTTCCCTGATGGTCCTCCGCCCAGCGGTCTGCGCTTCTGTATTAACTCCGAGTCCATTAAGCTGGTAGAAAAGAAGGAAATAGCTTAGTGGGCAGAGGCTGAACGGGAGGCAATCTACTTTCATTAATAGACTATCTACTACCAACCGCTCCCCATTCAATCAAAGCAGTAATTCATCTTGAATACCGTCGCTTATCTGAACCGCATCGGCTACTCCGGCTCAAGAGAGCCTAGGTTGGCTATATTGCAAGCTTTGCAACGAGCGCACTTGCGGCACGTACCTTTTGAGAACCTGGATATTCATCGGCAAGAAGAAATTCGTATCGATCTTGATCGGTTCTATGATAAAATTGTGCGGCGGAAGCGAGGTGGGTTCTGCTTTGAAGTAAACGGACTGTTCAATGAGTTACTAAAAAACTTGGGATTCTCAACTCAGTTCATCACTTGTAGTGTTTTTTCCCAGCCTAAGCAGCAATTTACGCCCTACTTCGGTCACGTAGCGATTGTAGTGCATTTAGAAGAAGACTGGTTAGTCGATGTGGGCTTTGGCACTAATTTCCCTGAACCACTAAAGTTAGATACCGAAACGCAGCAGCTACAAGATAGAGTATACTATCAACTCATCAGACTTAATGCTGAAGAGACCTTACTCCGTAGAACTATTGATCAGCAAGAATATATAAAGATGTACAAGTTCAAATCTGAACCACAATCGCTGAATGACTTCACCGAAATGTGCCACTATCATCAGACTTCCCCTGAATCTATTTTCACCCAAGGTAAACTTTGTTCATTGCTAACTTCTCACGGTCGCGTTACTATTACCGACAAAACCTTTATTGAAACAATTAATGGTAAGCGAGTAGAAAAACTTGTCGTAAACTCTCGAGATTTTGATAGAAAGCTGAAGGATTACTTTGGTATAGAGCTATAGCTTACCGTAGTATTGTTTAGCAGTTGTCGGGTTTATCATTTGGGGGTTTATCCAGTTTCTATTTACCTTTAATCCCAAAATAAACACTACAGACAGTAGCTCATTGCCTAACTATGAAAGAAAATCTTAAACAGGTAGCCCTGCATAGTACTCACGAAAAGCTAGGGGCGAAAATGGTTCCCTTTGCAGGTTATATCATGCCACTTCGCTACAGTTCTGATATTGAAGAACATCTGGCGGTTCGTCAAGGGGTAGGAGTATTTGACGTATCGCATATGGGCGAATTTTTTGTCCGTGATCCCAACGCTCTAGACTTAGTTCAGCGGGTAACCAGTAACGATGCTAGTAAACTATTTGATGGCAAAGCCCAGTACAGTTACTTGCCCAACGAAGACGGTGGCGTAGTAGATGACTTGCTAGTATATCGGCTTAGCGAAGAAGAATATATGCTAGTAGTCAACGCCTCCAATATTGAAAAAGACTGGAATTGGATTCAGCATTACAATACCGAACAGGTAGCAATGGAAGATGCTTCTGATCGTATTTCCCTATTCGCAGTGCAAGGCCCAAAAGCCACTAACACCTTACAGACACTCACCGATATCGATCTCTCGGCTATGAAATTCTACACCTTTCAACAAGGTAAAATTGCTGACATTGATAATGTGATTATCTCGGCAACAGGCTACACTGGGGCCGGCGGCTTTGAACTATACGTAGCCAACGATCAGGCTGAAAAACTGTGGAACGCCATCTTTGAAGCGGGCAAGCCGTTTGATATTAAACCGATTGGTTTAGGTGCCCGGGATACATTGCGCCTGGAAATGGGCTACTGCCTGTACGGTAACGATATTGATGATGCTACCTGCCCCATTGAGGCAGGTTTAGGGTGGGTAACTAAGTTCAACAAAGAATTTACCAACTCAGCCTTTTTGCAGGGACGAAAAGAATCGGGGGGAGAAAATAAACTCGTTGGTCTGGTGATGGTAGACCGGGGCATTCCCCGAACGGGCTACGAACTATTCAACGAACAAGATGAAAAGATCGGTCGGGTAACTTCTGGCTCTCAATCCCCTTCCTTGCAAAATGGTATTGGCTTAGGCTACGTAGAGAAATCGTATGCCCAGTCTGGTAGCACTATTTACGTAGGCGTTCGCAACCGTCGCCTTAAGGCTGAAATTATGAAACCTCCCTTTGTTACCCCAACCACCAATTGATACTATAAAGTAATGTATTCTATAGTGGTAGAAGGGAAGCCTCCATCGCAACAAACAAAGGGAAAACGAAAAGATAGCTTTCAAAGTAAAGTACGAGAACGATTTCGTCATTACAATCCTGATATCACTATCATTGATGAAGATTTATACGGTATTGTCATCTATTTTCAACAAACTAGGAAGGATAGTAATGATCCAGATGCCGACAATATCAGTAAGCCCATTTGGGATTCACTGATAGGAGAGTGCTATAACGATGATAAAGTAGTGAGGTTGCGCTATGCTGGAGTACTTACTATATCACCCAACACAGCTTTCGAGATAACATTGAATGATTTAGACGACAATATCTCTGATGACTTTGACGAACTGTTATCTACAGGAAAAAGTTTTGTTTATATTCATATCGGAATTTTAAAAAGCGAGCATTATAAGATGAAGCTATGAACTTATCACCCGACAAGCTTTCTGAAGTATATGAGCGAACTGCACTTGAAGAAGTCGCAGAGAAGTATCGTAATGAAGGTTACGAAGTAACTTTAGAAAGCCAAATAGGCGAGTTCTGGGTTGATATGGTGGTAAAAAAAGGCAATGAAGTTATCTTAATTGAAGCCATTAATTTTCGCGAATCTCTTAGGCAAAATGAAGATCGTAAAAGACGGATGAAGCAACTTAGAAAAGCAGCCAAAGAGATTCCTGGAGCTAAAACTCGACTAGTACTTATAGCCCCTCCTGAAAATAAGCGAATTCAGATCGAGGGTATTGAGAAGAAATTAACGGAATATTTCACTCGAAACTTTCCAAGTGAATTGTCTAATCTGGCATCTAGAGTACGTATGGGTAATGTAACTGATATTGAGATTCAGACGCTAGAAACTTCTAGTGAGGGAATGCGCATTACGGGATATGCTAGTATCTCTGTTGATTTAGATTATGAATCTGAGCGAGTTGAGATGTATGAAAGCTTTCCGGTAGAGTTTGATATCACCCTTAATTCATCCCAGGAAGTAGAAAAAGCGAGTAAATTTTTAATAGACACAGCTGCTTATTACGAATAAAAAAATAACCATAGTTTTGAAAACTACCGAAGTTTGTTTAACCCCTGACCTTTTACACCAATACTCAGTAGTAGAAAAAGTCGTCGTCGTCGTCGATGTACTACGGGCATCTTCTACTATGATTACCGCTTTCGCCCACGGGCTAGAGCGGCTAATGCCCGTGGCCTACGTAGAAGGTTGCCTGGCTTTGCAACGCATGGGCTATCTCTCGGCCGGGGAGCGCGACGGGGCGAAAGTAGAAGGCTTTGACTTTGGCAACTCTCCCTACGACGTAATGAAAGGTGATTTGAGCGGAAAATCGTTAGCCATGACGACCACTAACGGAACACTGGCGATAGAGAAGGCCAAATCAGCTAGAAAAGTCATCATCGGAGCATTCCTCAACTTAAGTGCTGTAATCGATTATGTGAAAAAACTTAATGAAGATACCCTCATTCTTTGCGCGGGCTGGAAAGGGCAGATGAACTTAGAGGATACCTTATTTGCCGGGGCTTTGGTTTCTAACTTGACTAATGACTTTAAGATAAAAGGGGACGCTGCTTTGGCCGCTCAGTTACTCTACGAAAATTCGCAAGATGATCTCTACGGAGTGGTTTCCCGCTCGTCGCATGCCAAGCGGTTAAAGAAGCTGGCTGCTGAAAACGACATGCGCTTTTGCCTAAAGAAGGACGAGTACGATGTAGTGCCAATTCTAGAAAGCGAGCATTTAGTGGTTCAGTCATCGTAGTTGCCCAATATCTTCCATACCAGTTCTGACTCGTAGCCTTTGCCCAACACAAAGCGGGCGGTTTTATGTTTGCGAGCGTAGGGGTCTTCACCAGAGAGCGAGCTCCATTTCTTTTGAATCAATCCGCTGAGTGTATCTTGGTAATCTTGGTCTCTAATTTCACTCAGGCCACTGCGGATGCAGTAGTCAGATAAGCCTTTTTGGCGGAGACTCATTTCAATTTTGATGCGTCCCCACTTATTACTGCGAAACTTTCCTCGGGCAAATGCCTGGGCAAAACGCTCTTCGTTCACGAAACCGTCGCTAATTAGCTCGCTCAACACCTCTTCCACTGCATCGGTGTGCAGACCGTAGCTGTACAACTTGTCTCGTACTTCTTGCTGAGTACGTTCCTGGTAGGCACAATACTTGGCTGCTTTTACTTTAGCCTGTTGTTTCCAAGTCGTTATTTTGTTGTTGTCTGCCATGTATTGTTTGGGTCGGGCATATCACGATATACCCTTACTTCCTTTTTTGTGCTGGGTCGGGCATATCACGATACGCCCTTACTCCTTTTGTGTCGTATCTACTTTTTACTCGTACTCTTTATCTCTTCCACTCTATACCGTCTTACCGCGCGGCCACCCTTCACCTTTTCTATACTAAAGCTCATTTGAAACGCGCCTGACTTTTGCTAGTTTTATACAAATTTACACCTATGAGATCGATTTTTACCACACTAGTTGTTCTAGCTGTATTCAATACAGCTGCCTGTGCCCAGTTTGCCTTGGGCGGACACGTGAATGCCCTTTTTCCAATAGGCGATTTTAGTACCCGGGCTCAGAGCGGGTTCGGTTTTGACCTAGAAGGACGGCTCGGGGTTGACCGTTCCTTAATAACCACTGCCAGCATTGGCTACCATTCTTTTAGTGTACAAAATGGCGGTAGTACCCGTTTTAACTTCACTCCTATTACTCTTTCATTATTATACCCTTTCAGTACCTCTGAATTACAACCATATTTAGGGTTTGGTATTGGCATAAACCGGGCATCGTTTGGTACGTCTGGATTCCGGGTTACTAATTCCTACTTCGGGGTTTCACCCATTTTTGGGCTTCAGTACCGTAGTAGTGAGCAAATTTCTTTTGATCTTAACGTCCGATACCATCTAACGTTTGCTAATAATAATGGGGCTTTAACCGATGTACTAAATCAAAATGCTGCCTACTTGGTGTTTAACCTCGGGGCATTCTACACCTTTGGTCAGTAACTAACCGAATACCGTGCCTTACTAGCTCACTTCATGGGTTTCTTTCTGCTCGTCGTTCCGGTGGTTATCAGCTAACTCATTCTTGGGGTCATCCACGGTCCGACGGTAATTAAACGGACGGATAATTAGTCGGGTACCCCGATCGTAGGTGAAGTAGTTCCAAACCCAGTTACCGAGGGTAATAATCTTCTGCCGGAAGCTTACCAAAAAAAGTAAGTGAACAAACATCCAGGAAAGCCAGGCGAACCAGCCCCCGAACCTGATATTTCCGGGGAAATCAGCTACCGCCCGGTTACGGCCGATAGTCGCCATTGAACCTTTATCAAGGTACGAAAAGGGCTTAGTTGCCTTTTCTTGGAGTAGGTTAGTAAAGTTCTTACCGAGTTGCTCGCCCTGCTGCATCGCGACCGGAGCCACTTGGGGGTGTCCTTTGGGGTACTCTCCGGTATACATTGCCGCCACATCACCAATGGCAAATATATTATCGTAGCCATTCACCCGGTTGATCTCATCTACTACGTAACGGCCTTTTTCTACCGTAGCCTTGTTTAGCCCCGGAATAATAACTCCTTGCACTC
This sequence comes from Bacteroidota bacterium, assembly GCA_039198955.1. Lineage (GTDB taxonomy): Bacteria > Bacteroidota > Bacteroidia > Cytophagales > Cyclobacteriaceae > Tunicatimonas. The sequence continues at coordinate 97,597 of JBCCTI010000003.1, forward strand.
CGGCTGCCCAGATTAATGTCTCGCTGATCAACTTTTCACCGTTGCTGAGCGTAACTTCGTAGCCATTGTAGTCTTTTACCAACGTATTGAGCTTGACGATTGTATCAAAGCGTTGGGTCAAATCCTTCTCGGCTCGTTTACCCGCTTTCTCGGACATAGTAGGTAGCAAGCGGTTGACTCCTTCTACCAAATACACTTTCATCACTTTAAAGTCTAGTTCGGGGTAATCGCGGGGCAGTACGTACTTTTTTAGTTCGCCCATAGCTCCGGCTAGTTCTACTCCAGTGGGGCCACCACCCACAATCACAAAGTTAGTAAGCCGATCAATTTCTTCTTCAGAGTCCGAGGTAACTGCTTTTTCAAAGTTTTGCAGGATATGGCTGCGTAGGTTCAAGGCCTGGGGTACTTGCTTGAGGGGAAAAGCTAGCTGCTGGATTTTCTCATTACCGAAGTAATTGGTTTGGGTACCCACTGCTACCACCAGATAGTCGTAACTAATTTCGCCAATGTTGGTGTGCACACACTGCTGCTCAGCATCAATACGCTCTACCCGGGCCATCCGGAAGAAGAAGTTCTTCTCGTTATCAAATACCTTCCGCAGTGGACCAGCAATAGAATCTGGCTCCAGCCCTGCCGTGGCTACCTGGTATAACAGCGGTTGAAAAGTGTGGTAGTTGTGCCGATCGAGCATGACCACCTGAACGTCTTTCATTCTCAGGTGCTTCACCATCTGAATTCCGGCGAATCCACCCCCGATAATCACGATTCGGGGCTTGCCAATATCGGGCAATTGGGTAGTAAGGTTGCGCGGGGTGGTGGTATATTCGGTGGGGTTTTCAACAAGGGCCATCGGGGTAAAAAGTTAGGGTTTCTATTTCTACTGGAACTAACGTAACCCCGCGAACCATGTTTAAAAAGATACGGAGACTTCGTAAGTTTTGATATTATTAGCTAATTCCCCCTCGCTTGACAGAAACTTACGAAGTTTTAGCTCAAACAAAAAAAGCCCTCCCGAAGGGAGGTTCTGTGGAACTGATAAATTTGTATTTTTGCCAGAAAGCAAGCTCAACCTATGGAAACATCAAAGGAGAAATATATTAATCCCTTCACGGATTATGGATTCAAGCGGCTGTTCGGCGAGGAACCCAATAAGGACTTACTGCTTGACTTTCTTAATGAACTACTTAAAGAGGAACAAGGGAGAATCACTGAACTTACTTATTTAAAATCGGATAAATTAGGCAGTAGCGAAGACGACCGTAAAGCTGTCTTTGATTTATATTGCGAAAACGAAAGGGGTGAGAAGTTTATCGTTGAACTGCAAAAAACGAAACAAAAATTCTTCAAGGATCGCACGGTCTATTACTCTACATTTCCTATCCGGGATCAAGCGCAGCAAGGCAGCGATTGGACATTCGAGCTACAGGCAGTGTATACCATCGCTATACTAGATTTTGTGTTTGATGAAGATAAAAACGAGCCAGATAAGTTCCGGTATGATGTTAAGCTGACTGATATAGAGACTTGTAAAGTGTTCTATGATAAACTCACCTTTATTTATCTAGAGATGCCCAAGTTTCGTAAGGAAATTGACGAGTTAGCATCGAGATTTGACAAGTGGATGTACGTAATTCGTAATCTGAACAAATTAGACAGAGTACCTGATGAATTACGGGAGAGCATTTTTGAACGACTGTTTGAGGTTGCGGAGATTGCAAAGTTCAGTAAAGAAGAAGCAGAAGCCTACGAAGACAGCTTGAAGGCTTACCGAGACTTAAAGAATTCACTGGATACTGCTTTTGAGGAAGGAAAGAAGGAAGGAATAGAAAAAGGGGTAGAGCAAGGAATAGAAAAAGGGATAGAGCAAGGAATAGAGCAAGGAATAGAGCAAGTAGCTTTAGGCCTACTCAGCAAGCAAGTATCCGACGATATTATATTATCAGCGACTGGTCTTACTGAGAGCCAATTACGGGTGTTGAAAGAGAAATACGAAAATGGTGAGTAATGCCTTTTAGCCCCACAATAAGTAACAAAAAAAGCCCTCCCGAAGGAAGGCTTTTCTGTTTAAGGTATTGATTAATAGTTGGTTATTCTACTATTACACCATCGCCGTAGTCGAAGTTAAAGTTCTTGTTGCTAGAACCCGGCTTAAATTGCTCACCAGTATTATTCTGAATGGCTGTTGGGTTAATATCATAATCATTACCGTTTACCTCTTTCATGTATCCTGAACCAGGGTTGGTAATAACGATCCTAGAAATTTCACCACCAAATACCTCAGCAAAACCAGTAGCACCGCTACCCATACCCTCGAGAGAGCGGAAAGTAATACCAGGGCTAGTTACATAGCCAGCACCAGCATCAGCATCTGATCCAGAGAATTGAATGTCTTCAGGGTCACCGCTACTATTACTTTCTAGCTCACCTTGATCATTGACCAGGAAGTCATCAAAATCAATAACTGCCTGACGAGCCTCGAGAGGGCGAAGTGTAATCGACGGAGGGGTCGCTGATGACTGAGTATATACTACACCATCCACATTATTAGGTCGTAAGGTACCGTTCAATAGAGCGATATTGTTCAAACTACCCGTTAAGTCAGACTTCTGTGCCAATACTCCATTGTCGTATTGGGTAAAGCTAACCACAATCTCGGGCGTGTCCCAATAACCACTACCTTGGTTGGTTACTTCAAATTCGTAATCAAATAAAGGAACAAGTATGAATGTAGCTCCACTTCCACTGGCAGCATCATCTTGAGTAAGCGAAGGCTTTGCAGTGTAGTCAGATGCTCCATCTGTTACAACTATAAAATTAGTAATCGCTTCAGTATCAGCATCTACGGCAGTAACCTCAATGTATGAATCATTACCTGCAGTATCTGCTGAGAAATTGAATCTATCACCTACTGTATATCCTGTACCTCGCCGATCTAACTGTGCATCAGCAGTAACTAAAGCTCTAGCTATGGCACGAGGCGAGGTGGCAAAACCAGACGCAGAACCCGTTGGAGCACCAATTTCTATCCACGCACTAGGGAGATCAGTATCAATATGGTTTCCTATTGGCCCAGCAGCAGCAGGGTCAAATATAACTGCTTCCGTAACCATTGTCAGCGAGTCGCCCTGTAGGGTCAGATAAGTCTGCTGGGTCTCATAAGGTAAAAAGTCAACTACTACACCGCTTAAACCATTACCCGAGTTAGCATTACCATTCGGGATAATCAGCGAGTAGCGTCCGTCGGCACCAACTGTATCAACCACAACAAAGTTATCATATGAAGCTGATGCAACCTGTCCTTTAGCACCGCCAATACTAATATTATAATCGCCTAATGCCCCGCTAACGCTAATAGAAGCGCGTACTATGGCACCTTCAGCAAACTCAGGCTCATTATTAGTCAAATCTCGCTCAGCCCAGGCAATACCACTTACTTCGGAAGCTCCGCCAGCTACGGTTGTCGGAAAAAGCGGAATAGTCGTCTCTACGTTGTCCTGCAAGATAGCACTGGTAGCACTTCCTAAGGAAGTAGTGTAAGTAACAGTAGTATGGTCAGGTGCCGATACGGTTACTACGGCCTCACCAATACGAAGATCACTGAAGCTAGCTACTCCGCCAACACCAGCCGTTGCTGTACGTGACACGCCACCTTGTACCAATGTTAAAGTAGCACCTTCGGCAAAATTTTGAGCTTCGGTACGACCATTCGTATTCACACTACCACCGGCTATTACCGTTACAGTATAGTTTACAATGGGACCAACTCTGGCCAGTGAATCTTGATACATACGAAAAGCTAACTCTTGCTGGGCATCTAATTCGTTTTCAGCTACAGCATTTTCATTGTCCAGACGCTTCAAGGCAATCAGGGTAGAGTCCTGAGCGGCAATGGCGTCAGCTTCGGTAAATTCATCTTCACATGAAGTGAGAGCTAGTCCACTGACAACAACGCCAGCCCCTAGCAGGGTGGTGAACCAATTCTTAGTGTTCATCTTTTGGGTTTGATTTAAAGTTAAATAAGAAAATTTGTTATTATTCTGATTAAAGCGTTAATCCTACTGAGAAAATAAAGCTGTTGGAACGTAAGTCCGTAGCATCGCGCAGTAAGTCGTTGGGGTCAAAACCATTATTAATGGGATTAATACCGTAACGATAGCGCACATCAAAGAAGAAGGTATTAGCTGAAGCCGGAATCTCCGCTCCCAAACCTACGTTCAACCCATACTGCATAGAGCGGTACTCGGAACGTACATTTTCGGTACCACTAGATGTGCGGGAAAACTGAGCTCGGTTAGTGCGCTCATCGTCAAAGGATACATCTCCCACAAAGTAGGTAATGTCCTGCGACTGTACGGCGGCCACATTAAATCCAATAGAAGGCCCGACAACTAACTGCGGGCGAATCCCCATCACTGGGTTAGGCAAACTAGCGCGCAGCAATACAGGGAATTCTATATTGTGCAACTTTACATTGCCCGTAATAGCAATGTTAGAGCCATCTATTACTGATTCTTTCAATTCTACTCGGGTACCGCCCTGCTGCATGTAAAGCAGTTCGGCCGATACATCCAAAAAGTCGAGCAGCGAGTAGGTGGCAAATCCGCCGATAGCCAGCCCGGTAACACTACCGGTATGATCACGATCGCCCATAAAGCCCTGGTAGAATCCACTGGAGGTGAGTCCAATCTTAGGCCCGTATTCTAGCGGAAGGCTAAAGCCTAAGCCAGACCCCGAACCATCGTCAGAACTAGCACTACTGCTTTCGTCCTGAGCCAAGGCCGGAGCTGCTGCAAAGCAGACCGCCAGGAGCATTGTTAGCAACATTTGGCGCACCCTACGCCATGTTTGGTTGATAAGTTTCATCATACATTTTTATTTAAGTGGTTAATACTCTACTGAGCCAGCGAAGGAAGAGGATGCGTTCGAGAGGTTGAATTGTTTTCTTTCTTGACTCGCCACAAAGCAACGAGTTTCTTTTCTAATCAAAACCCCGAAATGAAATGATTTACTACCCACGTAGCAGAGTAGGCAAAAACCTAAGATTTAGGCAGCTTTTGCACTGATTCGTCAAGAAAAGCGAATTTTTGGCAACAAGAAAAAAAGAGATTCTTAACTCAGATAGTGCAGATTACCAGATACTAGAAATTAATAATTATACTAAGTATTTAATTAGTACTAAAATTGACAAGTTACGGCATAGATAGCTATGCACAAATCTTTTCAAATCTTACCGGAGATAATAAATCTGGCGAATGTAGCATTTTCACCAATTCCACTAATTTTATTCGTAAAACTTTGGGCTTACTCACATATTTGCACAATGTGATAATAGCAATCGGTCGTAAAATTAAATTTCTAAGTAGGAAAGGAGGAAGATGAATATAATACTAATACAATAAAATATATTATTTTACTAAGTAAATGCTTTAGGTCAGTTCTGGTTGCAAAAATTGGGCGGTATACCCAGTATTGCATTTGACTACCTGTTCGGGAGTCCCTTCGGAAATGATTTGTCCGCCGCCACTACCGCCTTCAGGACCAAGATCAATAATGTGATCGGCTACTTTCACTACGTCCATATTATGCTCAATAATTAGTACGGTATTGCCTCTGTCGACCAACTGATTAAGTACATTAAGTAGATGCTGAATATCCTGAAAGTGTAGTCCAGTGGTAGGTTCGTCTAAAATATAGAGCGTTTGTCCGGTATCTTTTTTAGAAAGCTCCGTTGCTAGCTTTACCCGTTGCGCCTCTCCGCCCGAGAGCGTGGTAGCGTGCTGTCCTAACGTGATGTAGCCCAAACCTACGTCGGCCAGGGTCTGAATCTTCCGTAAGATACGAGGTTGGTTCTCAAAAAATTCTACCGCTTGTTCTACCGTCATATCCAGCACATCCGAGATAGATTTACCTTTAAAGCGAATTTCCAGTGTCTCCCGATTGTAACGACGACTCTTACAGGTAGGACAAGGAACGTGCACATCGGGCAGGAAGTCCATCTCGATTAGTTGCATTCCACCTCCTTGGCAGGTTTCGCAGCGACCGCCCTTCACATTGAAGGAAAAGCGACCAGGTTTGTAGCCCCGAATCTTAGCTTCGGGCAATTCAGTAAACAACGCCCGGATGTCAGTAAACACTCCGGTGTAGGTGGCTGGGTTAGAGCGGGGGGTTCGCCCAATCGGGGCTTGATCCACCTCAATTACTTTATCTAGATGCTCTATGCCCTTGATTTTATCAAAGGGGCAAGGTTCAGCGTAAGAGCGATAAAAGTGCTTACTCAGTAACGGAAATAGCGTTTCGTGAATCAGGGTAGATTTACCACTGCCCGAAACTCCGGTGACACAGACCATTTTTCCCAGTGGTAAAGTAAGCTTTACCTTTTTTAAATTATGCCCCCGCGCTCCGGTTAACACCAACTTTTTTCCACTGCCTTTACGCCGCTTAGCGGGGATTTCAATCGCCCGGGTTCCCTTTAAATAGTCAGCGGTAATTCCGCCTTGCTCTAAGAATTCTTCGGGGCTACCCGCGGCAATCACCCGTCCGCCGTGTCGTCCTGCTCCGGGTCCAATATCTACAATGTAATCTGAATGCAGCATCATATCTTTGTCGTGTTCTACCACAATAACGGTATTGCCCAAATCGCGCAAATCTTGCAGGGCTTTGATCAGTTTCACGTTGTCGCGCTGGTGCAGACCAATGCTGGGTTCGTCCAGAATATAAAGTACTCCAACCAACTGAGTTCCAATCTGCGTAGCCAACCGAATTCGCTGGGCTTCTCCGCCCGAAAGGGTTCGCAGCGGACGGTCGAGCGTAAGGTAGGTGAGACCAACGTCGACCAGAAAGCCAATGCGCTTACGAATTTCTTTGAGCACTTCGCTGCCGATAAGTCGTTGCCGCTCGCTCAGGCGTTCTTCTAGGTTCTCAAACCAAGCCGCTAGTTCATCAATATTTAGTTGTGCTAGCTCGGCAATATTTTTATCAGCAATTTTAAAGTAGCGGGACTCTTTCTTCAGCCGGGTTCCTTCACAATCAGGGCAGGTGGTGCTAGTCATAAATTGTTTGACCCACTTTTGGGTCTTATCGGTACCTGTTTCGTCTTGCTTTTCCAGATAACCAGTAATTCCCTCAAATACAGTATCGTAGGTTGAACCGGGATATTTGACTGATTTCACCGCTATGGGCTTAGGGTCGCCGTGCAGAATAACTTCCCGAGTTTTTTCCGGTAAGTCTTTAATGGCAGTAGTTAGTTTAACTTTATGGCGTTTAAGAACTGCTTCCAGCTTCTTAAAAATCCAGATGTCGCGGTACTCACCTAGTGGGGCAATTCCGCCCTGCCGAATCGTTAGTTTCTCATCGGGAAAAATAGCTTCTTCGGAAAACTTCTGAATCACTCCTAGCCCATGACAAGTAGGGCACATGCCGTAGGGTGAGTTGAAGGAGAAAGTATTAGGAGCCGGTTCATCGTAGGCCAGTCCGGTTTCGGGGTCCATCAAGAATTTAGATAGGTGCTGCACATTTCCTTTGGTGTCATCGATCATGATGATGCCCTTGCCGTGCGATAAAGCCGTTTTGATAGATTCGGCAATGCGGTAGCGGTCATCATCGCGAACAATCACCCGATCCACCACAATCTCAATATCGTGGGTTTTATAGCGGTCGACCTGCATTTTGGGTATTAGGTCCATAATGGCACCATCCACCCGTACCTTGGCAAAGCCCATCTTGCGGATTTGCTGAAACAGTTCGCGATAGTGTCCCTTTCGTCCCTTCACAACTGGAGCCAGAATGATGAGCTTTCCTCCTGAGAAGTCGCTCATGATTCGGTCAATGATCTGATCTTCGCTCTGCCGCTCCATTTTCTTCCCAGTCTCGTAAGAAAAGGCTTCCCCAGCTCGGGCAAAGAGCAAACGCATAAAATCATAAATCTCGGTGACGGTACCGACGGTAGAGCGGGGATTCTTGGAAGTAGTTTTCTGTTCAATGGAAATAACCGGACTCAGCCCATTGATTTTGTCTACCTCGGGACGTTGGAGGTTACCGATGAAAGAACGGGCGTAGGCCGAAAAGCTTTCCATGTAACGGCGCTGCCCCTCAGCATAGATAGTATCGAAAGCCAGTGAAGATTTCCCACTACCGCTAATCCCGGTAATTACAATCAGTTTATTACGGGGCAGGGTAACATCAATGGTTTTGAGGTTATGCTCCCGCGCTCCAAAAATCTCAATCGTTTCTTGGTCATACTCCGGGGCAACAATAGTGGAAATATCTTCTCTTTCTTCGGTCAGGTGTTCGGTAGCCATAAGTACGTATTGAATCGGATTACTTGAACTAGATTAGCAGCCGTTAGTTCAAAATTTACTCGCGAGATGCAATTTGTATCGGAGCAAATTCTTTTCCCTGCTTATCCAATGGGACAAACTCTTTCCGTTCAAATTTAGGGCTTAAATTTGTTACTTAAAATAAGTATACTGAGAAAGATTGTGAAAGGAAGAAATTTGCCTAGGTGTGATTCTAGCCTTTAAGATTTGCTCTGTAAATCTGCTAAATCGCTTGGGAGCTTTAGTTGTACTGTAAGCAAAGGTGAACGCAGATGTGACCCGATGCGAAGCTATGCGTACGCTTGCTTAACGCTATTCCTCATTTTCCCTTTCCTGACCCAAAAGGTTTTCTAGTTGAATCTTGTTTTCTATCAGGTGATCTTCTGCAATCTCCCATAATATTTGAGGATCAATTGTATGATAGTCATGAACGGCAAAATTCCTGAGTCCATACATTTGACGCCAAGGCAGGTCCGGGTACTTATCTTTAATTGATTTTGGTATCTGATTAGCTGCTTCTCCAATAATCTCGTAATTTCTAGTTACCGCATCAATCACCATATCATTTTGTAAAAAACCTTTGAGTCCATCTACTGTATCTAGATACTTTACAATCTTATCAATAGCCTCGATCATATCTTCTACAAAAGCGAGGTAGTCTCTATTTTTCATACATACCGCACTTGTTGTAAGATATCTTGTTTCCACTGCTTCTTTAGCGCTCTTTCCGTTACCAAATCCACTTTTCTATCCAGGATAGACTCAAGATATTCCTTCAAATCAAAGAACTTCCAACCGATTTTTTTGTCAAAAGTGACTAAGACATCTATATCAGAGTCCTCTCGGTAATCACCATTAGCAAATGATCCAAAATAGCCAATCCGATCAATCCCAAATTCATCTTGCAAATAGGGTTTTACCGCTCTGATTTTATTCTCTATTTCTTGAGGTGTATCCATATTATAAAATTAACAGTTTCTCCTTTCAGTTCAATGAAGGGCAACGACCAGGGCGAGAGGCTGAGCCAGTTTATTGTGCGCTTGTTTTTCTATTTACAAAATCAACTCCTTCGCCATCCACTTCTGAATTAAATCATTAGGCGAATTAGCAATCTTTATATGTTCATCATCAATTGGGTAGAATGCATAAATCGCACTTTCTTGTTTATCAAGCTTTACTCTAAATTCAATCCCATCCACTCCCGGATATCCAATAATCAGCCATTGATTAGATTCGTCTGGTTTTATATCCTTAGTAGGTAAAATCACATCAACCGACGCTTCTTTACAATGGTATGTTGGAAATAGTCTATTCATTCTGCATTAATTTTAATTAAATAACACACAACAATATACAAAATCACTCAAATCCATATTCATTTGCAAACGTTTACAAACATTTACATACGAAAGTAAACGACTAACTCCCGACTGTATCGTTCCAACCGCCGTTACTTTGCTGACATCAATTCAATGTTCAACGCAAAATTTTATCAGTTATGAACGCACTTAAAAATCACGTACAACTTATTGGTAACTTAGGTCAAGATCCCGAAATAAAGGAACTAGAAAGTGGTAAGAAATTAGCCAAATTTTCTATCGCGACTACCGAATCGTACAAAAATAAGCAAGGTGAGATTGTAAACGATACGCAGTGGCACTCCATAATCGCCTGGGATAATCTAGCCGGAATTGCCGAAAAATATCTGCACAAAGGTAAGCAAGTTGCTCTATCCGGAAAACTCACCCACCGTAACTACGAAGACCGCGACGGTATTAAACGCTACGTCACCGAAATTGTCGCCAGCGACCTGCTTATGCTAGGCAAGCGGGAAACCGCGGCAGCTGAGGATGAACTACCGTTTTAACAAAACTCTGCTAATAAACACCCGAAGTTTCGGAAACTTCGGGTGTTTACTCTTTGCTATTCTTACGCGCGTAGGGTTTCCCGTATAGTTCATCAGCATTTGGCAATGACTATGCTTAGTATTACAGCTAAAATCCAAAATCTGATTACTATGAAGCGTGTATTGTACTTGAGCTTTGCCCTTTTAACACTATTTATCTGGGGCTGTTCAGAAGACGAAGCTGCTGAAACCCCTTCATTCCTTTCGCTAGAAGAGCGGGTTATAAATAATACCTCATTCTCATTTTTCATACGGGCTGCCGAAGGAGCAGGCAATGGTACGGTACACTTCTTGATCCTAGATAAATCAGACCCTGCCCCTACCACTAGCGATATTAGAAGTAACTCAGCTACTACCCGCGTATCCTTGTCTGGTGGGGGAACTACGATTGGCTCTACCCTCGGAGTATCTCCCAATACCACTTATATGGTCTACGCTTTCATGGAAGTAGATGGTGTTGAGGGAGAGTTAGTTAGTCTGGAGATTACTACGGATGCGTAACTTTACCAAATATTGCTGGTAACGGGAGTCTTTACTCTCTCGAGAGGATAGTGTCCCTACAACCATCTTATGGTTCCGCTTCCTCTTGATAGCATTCTTTCCTGAGCAGCAAAATATTGGGCAAGTCTTCTTCAGTTGCAGTCTGGATTCCTATAAGCTTTGGTTTTTTCCAGTTGCATTTTGTCCATGATACTCCGTATTCTTTCTCGAGCTCAACACGCTATCACCCGATCTTCAAATTCCGCACATTATTATCTTTTTTTTCAGCTTTCTGTACGATATCCTGGAATTTTTCGTCAATGTGATCATTGAACCATTCGTCCACAATAGATCGCCGGAAGCGCCACTCTTTACCAATTTTGGCGGCAGGAATTTTTCCGCTTTGCGCCCAAGTGTAAATCGTTTGGGGTTTCATTTTAAGGTAATTGGCTACCTCTTCTAAAGTCATTATATCATTCATCACTATTTGGGTTAAGGGTAAATAATTGAATCAGCCGGGGTCAATATTTCTTCGTTCTGCTTAGTAGTATCCAATGGGGTATCTGCCCTGGTAGGTATTTGGGCTTTTTGCACTTCTATTGGGCGGTTTATGTCGTCTACCCCAATTAGTTTTCCGGCAGATCTTAGCAACGTGGAGTAAAAATTCCCCTGCGTCTCATTACGAAATAGCTCAAATTCCAGTGAAGGACTACCTAAAAAGGGACGCATATTCCAGGCAAGTTGAATACCGACGAAGGCAAAAATTACCATCCAGATACGGAAGATCGTTACCCCAATTTTTGGATAGACATTCGCCTGATCGCAGGCCTGCTTTAAGGCTTCAGCTACCAGCCGCATTCCGAAAATACCCGCAAACATAAATACGGCTACGTGCAGCAATTGCAGAAAAGCGTAATTGTCCCCAGTGAGTTGAAAGAAAACTACGATGGGTGCAAACGCCAGCATAATGGCTGAAATAAACACAAACCCACTCAAGATAATGGCGAGCAAATAGCCAATCTTAATCTTTGATCCTAGCACTAGCTGCACAATATAAAAGGAAGGAAAGCAGATTATCAGAGCCAATCCGAATAACAAAAAGAGCTTGGTACCAGAAGATACTGCCTGAAGTAGGCCATGGTAGCTACCCATCACCAGACCATAACAAAAGGTAAAAATCAAGATAGTCAATACTTGACTCACTACCATCGGTTGGTAGCGCTGCTGATCGTTCAGCCGCTGGAAGTACTCACTCTGATTCTGAAAAACCTCAAAAGCCGGGGTAAAAGGATTAGCCATAAGTAATGGAGTTAAGATGTGGTCTCAATATGCTAATCGCTAATCTTAGAAACAAGTATTTTACTGTTTATTATTGTTTGATATTGTTTAATAGTGTTGAAGTGCTTTAGTGTGATGGTGACCGTCGCGCAGTGTTAGAGTCCAGTGTTTAGGTATTCACGTGTTCGTGTCAAGCATAGTCATCTCAAGCAGATAACCTGAACACTATAACACTCATTCTCCCTTTCCTTTCTCCTCACTTCTGCGTATATTAATTTTCTCTCCAGTTCAGAAACGTCTGGGCTTTGCTACTTTTTTGTTCCACTCCAAACCCAATCATGTCCTATGAAAGTGTACGACAACCATCATATCAAAAACATTGTGCTGCTGGGCGGCGCGAAGTCCGGCAAGACAACCCTGGCGGAAACCATGTTGTTCGAGGCCGGTATCATCAACCGACGGGGTACCGTAGAGAATAGAAATACTGTATCGGATTTCCACGAGATTGAGCATGAACGCGGGAATTCAGTCTACGCTACCACGTTGCATACCGAGTGGCGGGGCTACAAAATTAACATCATCGATACTCCGGGTTTGGATGATTTTATGGGCGAAATTGTGTCATCAGTACGGGTCGCCGATACCTGCGTGTTGGTGCTTAACGCTCAGTACGGAGTGGAAGTTGGCTCCGAGCTCATCTGGAATTACGTCGACCAGTTTCAGAAGCCTACCATTGTAGCAATTAACCAGCTAGATCATCCGAAGGCAAATTTTGAAGAATCAATAGAATCGGCTAAGCAAAGCTTGGGAGATGCAGTAGCGTTGATGCAATATCCGGTCAACCCCGGCGAAGGCTTTAACGCCATTATTGATCTGCTGAAAATGACGATGTACCAGTTCCCCGCCGAGGGAGGCAAACCCGAAAAACTACCCATTCCCGATAGTGAAAAAGACAAGGCGGAGCGGCTGCATAATGAACTGGTAGAAAAAGCCGCCGTCAATGACGATAGTCTGATGGAGCTATATTTTGAGAAAGGTAATCTGGATGAAGATGAACTACGGCAGGGCCTGAAAATTGGGATGCAGAAGCACGAAATATTTCCGGTATTCTGCCTGTCGGCGAAGCAAAATATGGGCAGCGGTCGCATGATGGGCTTTATTGACAACGTAGCCCCCGGAGCCTGTGATATGGCTCCCGAGCCTACTGTTGCTGGTAAAGAGATTAACTGCGACCCGAGTAAGCCTACTAGTTTATTCGTCTTCAAAACCCTGATTGAGCCATATTTGGGTAAGGTAAGTTACTTCAAAGTGATGTCGGGTGAGGTAACCGCCAGCATGGATCTGTATAATCCCCACACCCAGGCGACCGAGCGCATGAACCAGTTGTACATTATGGACGGTAGCCAGCGGCACCCGGTTGATAAACTGGTGGCGGGAGATATTGGTGCTACCGTAAAATTGAAAGATACTCAAACCAATCATACCCTGCGAGATGCTAACGCCAGCATGGAATATCCGATGATGGAATTTCCCGAGCCAAGAGTTCGCACTGCCATTGTCGCCGATAGTAAAAATGATGAAGAGAAGATCGGGGAAGCCATCCGCGAACTGCACGCCGAAGACCCTACCCTTAATATAGAATTCTCCCGCGAGCTGAAACAATTAATTCTCACTGCCCAAGGCGAATTACACCTAACGGTTACTCAATGGCGACTAGAGCACGTGTATAATGTAAAAGTCCACTACGAAGAACCCCGCATCGCCTACCGGGAAACGATTCAAAAGGAAGCGACTACTTCGTATCGGCACAAGAAACAATCCGGTGGATCAGGACAGTTTGGGGAGGTGCATATGACGATTTTGCCCTACACCGAAGGTATGGCTGATCCCGAAGGTTACAACATCCGCAATAAAGAAGTTATTGATCTGGACTGGGGTGGCAAACTGGTTTTCTACAACTGCATTGTGGGCGGAGTGATCGATGCCCGCTTTATGCCTTCTATTCTAAAAGGAGTGATGGAAAAAATGGAAGATGGCCCAGTTACCGGCTCCTATGCCCGCGACATCTGCGTACTAGTATTTGACGGTAAAATGCATGCGGTAGATTCCAATGATATTTCGTTTAAGATTGCCGGAATGCAAGCCTTTAAACAAGCCTTTATGGCGGCTGATCCTAAAATCCTAGAACCTATCAACCATCTGGAAGTACTAGTACCCGAAGAAATGATGGGCGACGTGATGACCGAACTGCAAACCCGCCGCTCACTGGTCGTTGGAATCGATACCAAAAACCAGTATCAGGTTATCCGGGCGAAAATTCCACTGGCAGAAATGACCAACTTCAGTAGTGCGCTGAAGTCGCTCACCCAGGGTCGGGCCAGTTTTAAAACATCCTTTGCCGAATACTCTCCTGTTCCCTACGACATCCAAAAGCAACTAATTGCGAACAGCGAGTTAGAGATGGCTTAATTCAATTAGCAGTGTGCAGGGAACAATATGCAATGAAAACATCCGGCGTTTTTGAGGCTTCGGATGTTTACTTGAGATAATACTAAAAAGGTAAGACTTGTTTAAGACACCTTACTTACGAATTGATGAGTATGGAATTGAAGTAATTAAAGCCTCGTCCATGAGGCTAGTGTCTAAGAGATTTTCTTGGGTATTTAATAACTTCCTTGTTATTGTTTACAGGCGGTATTAGACTCAATATATTGTAACTAATGAAGTTGGTGCTAGGTAAAGGATGGGACATCGCCGAAGAACAGGTTTATGACAATCCAACGGAGCATCTTATCGAAGAAGTGGTCAATTCTTTGGACTGGCAGGATTTCAATTCCGTAACACTAGTTAAAAATAATGTGAATTGGCTAAGCGTGAGCGGTAACATAGCCAACGACGGATTGGCAATTGTAATTGAAGAAGACGGAACATCAAATGTTTCCGAACGTCCTCCCGAAACAATTAATGAATTGATAAAAATACTTCAGGCTTACTTACAAGGTGATGAACAATTTAAGATAACTTATTTTGACTCAATTACCAGATTACAACTCGAGAAGAAACTAAAGGAAAATGAACTCCGAAAAGTAGTTTACGAATCTCAGAGGACAATTAACAGAAGAAATTATATCGTTGCCGTAGCAGCAGCGATCGTTATTGTTTCCATCTTTTCAACCATTCTCTATTTTTGGTATCACTACAAATTGTAATTTTTCGGTCATCGAAACGACGTAACTACAACTGTAACCGTAGAGATAAAATGGTGACCAACTCAAGGGAGCTATATTCAAATAGTGAAAGTAGATGAACTGATCCAGTTTCTGAAGAAAAGGGTGAATCTAAAAATCGAGAATTAAGCAACAACCTATAAAAACCATGAGTCAAAATCGGCGGGATTTTATTAAAAGAGGGGCTTCGCTGGCGGCTATCTCTTCAGTAGGAGCAAATATGGATTCTGCTTCTGATTATCTTACTCAGTCAGCCGAAGTAGTGAAAGATGCCGGGATGCAGATGTGCCTGGCTTATTTCTGGGGAATAGAACCGCACAAAGTAGCCCTCGCCCGACAAATGGATGTACTAGGTGCGGTAAGCGGCATCAATCCACACATGGTGGGAATGGATAATATTCCTAATTGGGAATATGATGTGATCAAGAAAGTTCAGCAAGCCTGGAAAAATGAAGGTCTTACTTTACGAGTGATCGAGGGGCCACCTTCTCTGTATACCAAGACCAAACTTGGTCTGGATGGGCGGGATGAAGAGATTGGGAATTTCATCACGTTCATGGAAAACATCTCTCGCCTGGGTATTGATACTGTCTGCTACAACTGGATGCCTGTTATCAGTTGGGCACGTACTACCCTGGATAAACCCAGTCGGGGTGGTGCTTTAGTCAGTTCTTTCCGAACCGAAGATATTAAGGATGAACCGCTGATTACCGAGTACGGTGAACTGACGCACGATAAGATGTGGACAAACATGGAGTATTTCCTGAAAGCAGTGGTGCCCGAAGCTGAAAAATACGGCATCAAGCTAGCGCTTCATCCTGATGATCCACCCATTTATAACATCCGCGGTATTCCCCGCATTATGACTTCGGTGGCTGCCTTTAGACGGCTGATTGAGATTGTGCCTAGTCCAAGTAACGGGCTTACATTTTGCCAGGGCAGTTTTGCTTCTATGGGTGCAGAAGGTCAGGGTGAAGATATTCCAGCGGCGATAAAGTATTTCGGCAAGCGCGACAAAATCCATTTTATTCATTTTCGGGATGTGCGAGGTCATAAAGACAACTTTGAAGAAACCTTTCACGATGATGGAAAAACGGATATGTACCGAGCCATGCAAGCCTACTACGATGTTGGGTTTAAAGGACCGATTCGCCCCGATCACGTACCTACTATGGCCGGAGATAGTAACGATCACCCTGGCTACAGTACCATTGGTGCGCTATTTGCCATTGGCTACATCCGGGGGCTAATGGAAGGAGTGACGAAAAGTAGTACTTAATCTAGTTGATAATTGATAGGGAAAAATTGATAAGTGTTATCTTGAGTTACCACAATGGATATTTGTCAATTTTAGGTAAATTGATTTGTAAACTAAAGAATAACCAAATATGAAACTAGGAGTATTTTCTATCAGCCTTAGTGTAAAAGACCTTAATGCGTCAAAGAAGTTTTATGAGAATCTAGGATTTGAAGTCTTTGGTGGAGATATGGAAAGGAACTATCTTATTATGAAGAATGGTAATTCCCTTGTCGGCTTATTTCAGGGGATGTTTGAAGGTAATATTCTAACCTTTAATCCAGGTTGGGATGAGAGTATTAATACTCTGGAAGATTATGACGATGTTAGAGATATTCAGAAAAAGCTAAAAGAAAAAGGAATTAAGCTGGAAAGTGAAGCTGACGAAAGTACTAGCGGCCCCGCCAGTTTCATGGTAGTTGATCCCGACGGTAACCCCATCCTAGTTGACCAGCATGTGTAGTAGCAATTTGCGCTTATGCTTTGATTAGAGCCTAGGGAATGCTTTTCTAATCATTCATCCAGAGGAGATAAAACTCGTACGCAATATCCCAGGTAAAATCTTCTCTGGAAGCAACATTCACTTGAATATAAGGCTCAGGACAAGCAGTAGTGTGCGAGGCCCAGTAAACCATTTTTAGCAGGGGCCGGTCGGCAGTAATATGTACCCCCGCTCCCGATTTTGTATTCTCGATACGAATATCGTAATCTTCCACGCTGGAGCTATAACCTTGCAGATCGGGAGTAAACACATGTTTACCTTTTTGCAGAGGAGCTTGGTAAATAAGTTGATTACCCTGAATTGTTGCTACTTCGCCAAAACCCCGTCCGTCTTGCGCCTCAGGCTCGTAACCGAAAGTAGTCAGAATATTGGGACCCGTGGTTTCGCCATCAATAATGAAGAAGTTGTGATTGTACACCGTGGTTTCTAACGATTTCTTACCCGTATTTTTTAGTTGATGTTCCAGTACCAATTTGGGCTCATCGGTAGATAAACGAAGCGTTTTGGTGTATTGGTAAGCATAATCTCCGTAGCTGAGCGTATGTATCATGGTGATTTTATCCTCCGTTGAGTTAACCTCCCACTTACCTGAATTTATAATCTCGTAGCGACGCATGTGGTGATACGGTTTATTGTCTGGCTTCCGTAACACACCAATACCAATTATTAGGAAAGTATCTCCTTCGTTGTAATCGATAGGGTAAAATGCTTCTACTGGACCACTAATAGATTCGGGATTGAGTGGATCGTGCTCCGGTAGCCAATTTCCAAAGTACTCGTGTCCTTCGTACTGCAAACTACCAATCACTCCCGCCCAATCGAAACGGCAACTGCGGTAGTAACCATTTTCGGCATCGGGTAGATAGACCTTGGCACTTAAATGATTGCTTTTAATAGTCTTACTTGAGAAATTAGTTTGAGCCATCACGAATGAGGCGAGCGGTAGAAGACTAAATAAGAATAGAAAGAACTTCATAGGCACACTTTAATATACACGTATTGTTTCTGGAGAATCAGCTTTTCTTCTAACTTTTTCATGTCAACTGCCAGAATTTCCTTTAGTTTATCTAACGCTATCCTCTCTCTTCATAAAAGAGTCTATAATAAGTTCAGAGATATTATTTAGTTATTCTCTCCTTGCCAATCCACCAAATCAGAAGCGTAGTAATCTATCTCTAGGGCTTTTAAATAAGGAGCATGATGGCCAAGGCGAGTGCGGTAGTCTTGCCAATTACGATCAGCAGGAGGCGTCCAGGCTACCTCGGCAATGCTAATTAGTCGGGGGAAAGCCATATACTCAATCTCATCCATATTGGTGATCGTTTCTGACCAGAGCGGGGCTTCCACTCCCAGAATATGCTCCCGACCTACACCCGCTATCATTTCAGTGGGTTCCCAGAGGTAGGCACTGTCTACTTCAATATAGGCCGCCCAGTGTAACCCCAGTTCGGTGGTAGAATCGTACTGCATATCTAAGTAGGTTTTAGTGGCGGGCGACATAATTACTTTTCCGCCCTGCTCAATAGCTTTGGTAGCGTTCTCAGCTTCGGCCCAGTACTGTACCACCGCATTCTCTACCAGTTCGGCATTAGCAATCTCATCCCAGCCAAATACCTGTTTCCCGTGCTTGAGTACGATCTCCTGCGCGCGGTTCACAAAAGGAATATAGTCTTCCATCGGCGTTGCGTGCGACTCATCGCCTCCAATATGAATATAAGGCCCAGGGGTAAGAGTCGCTAATTCTCGGATTACATCATCCACAAACTGATAAGTCACTTCACTATCGGTACAAAGCGTACTAAAGCCTACCTCAATTCCGGTATACAATTCAGCCGCTTTGCCGCTACAATTTAGCTCGGGATAAGCGGTAAGCGCGGCATTGGTATGACCGGGCATATCGATTTCGGGAACGATAGCGATGTATCGATCCTGAGCATATTTTACTATATCAGTGTACTGCTCTTGGGTGTAGTGCCCTCCGGCTCCACCACCCACCTGCGTACTACCTCCGTACTCCGCCAGCTTAGGCCACGATTTTATCTCAATCCGCCAACCTTGGTCATCGGAAAGATGCAGATGCAAATGGTTTAGTTTGTAGTAGGCGATCAGATCGATATAGCGTTTTACATCTTCTATCTGAAAAAAGTGCCGGGCTACGTCCAGCATGGCTCCCCGGTATTCGTACACCGGATAATCACGGATAGTGCCCGTTGCTATTGTCCAGCTCATTTCCTGTAGAGAGTCTTTTTCGATCTCGGGCGGTAGTAGTTGGCGAATGGTTTGCAGCCCTCGGAAAAGTCCAGCGGGTTGCAGGGCAGATAATATCAAGGCCTCTTCGGTAATGTTAAGTTCGTAACCTTCTGCGCCTAACTTGATATCGGAAGCATCAATTTGCAGTAAAATATGTCCATCGCTAGGGTCGTCCTCGGTAGTTTCTACCAGAAAATCAAATCCAGTAGCGGGAGAAAGATAATCGGATAAGTGCTGGGCTACTTGCGCTATTTCCGCAGAGTTACCTTGGGCATAAATGGTGGTTGTTTCAGTCAGGGTAAAAGTACCACCGCTAGCTGTTACCGAAATCGGTTTAGGCAAAATTACTGCTTGAGTGAGATTAGTAGGCTCTTCCGGTGGTTGTGAAGTGCAACTTAGGAAAAGGGGAAAAGCCATTAAGGATAAAAGTAAACTAGAAATTTTCATACAAAGACGGATCTATTACTGCTAAAGAGCAGCAAGATGCGCTGTTCATTTTTGTCTTCAAACAAAAACAAATCAAAAAGTTCAATCGTCGCGTCCACGGTGGATCCCCGCCGGGAAAAGTTCAAAGCTTCCTTCCTTTGAGCCAGCACATACCCCGCTGGATTTTCAGACGGGACTGCCTAGGCCAACGCACTACATTTCAATAGCTTACAGTATAGATATTCCTGACGCAGACGACCGTAAAAAATAATTTAAAAAAGTTTTCACTTCCAGGTGACATTCTGATCCCAGTTACTACTAATCCATGTAAATTAACCGAACCAGACACTACATTAAACCACAAAGAGGCAATTAACCAACTCTTATTTTGCCCACAATAAAGCTCTGATTAGCGATGCCTGGAATTTCCAGCACCTGTCAGAGCTTTTTTTTATGCGATCATCCCCGTACTTTCGTTAGCTGTTTGGCACGAAATTTCCGCTATCCCCTCTAAATAAGTCTATACAGTATGAATATCAAAAAAACCATTGGGATGTTATTCCTTCTCGCCGGACTACTATCGCACAGTCTACTGGCCCAGCCGAGCGAGCCTCCTTTTCTTAAATATACTCAAAGTATCTGGGTAGATTCAGTGATGCAAACCCTATCGCCCGACGAGCGGATTGCCCAGCTCATTGCTGTAGCTGCTTATTCCAATCGTGATGAAGCACATAAACAGGATTTGCTACAAATGATTAAAAGGCACAAAGTGGGTGGACTAGTCTTTTTTCAGGGTGGTCCCGGACGACAGGCCCGCATGCTCAACGACTTTCAAGAAGCTTCAGAAGTGCCCCTATTAGTATCAATGGATGCCGAGTGGGGTATCGGAATGCGACTAGATAGTACGATTAGTTATCCGTTTCAGATGACGCTGGGGGCCATTCAGGACGATAATATGCTTTACCAAATGGGGTTGGAAGTAGCCCGGCAAATGAAGCGGGCCGGCATGCACATGAACTTCGCCCCGGTGGTTGATGTAAACAACAATCCGGCGAATCCGGTCATTAACTTCCGTTCGTTTGGGGAAGACAAGGAGAACGTAGCCCGCAAGGGAATTGCCTATATGCGCGGGATGCAGGATGAAAGCATTCTCACTACTGCCAAGCATTTTCCTGGTCACGGCGATACGGATACTGATTCCCACTATGCTTTGCCCCAGATTAATCACCCGCGTACTCGGCTAGATTCGCTGGAGATGTACCCCTTCCGTAAATTGATAGAAGCCGGAGTAGGTGGAGTAATGGTGGCTCACCTAAATATTCCGGCCTTAGACCCAACTGAAGGGCTTCCTTCTACACTGTCTAAACCCATTATTACTGATCTACTAAAAGAAGAGCTAGGTTTTAATGGACTGATTGTGACTGATGCCATGAACATGAAGGGCGTGACCGCCGGAAATGAACCAGGAGTAGTGGATAAAGATGCTATTCTGGCCGGAAATGATTTGCTGGAATTTACCGAAGACGTTCCCCGTGCTATCGCTGAAATCCACCAAGCCATTGAACAGGGAATTATCACCCAAGAACAGATTGACGAACGCTGTCGCAAAATATTGGCCGTCAAGCAGTGGGTGGGGCTGGATAACTACCAACCCGTGGTAGTCAAAAATATTACTAACGATATGACGACCCCCGCCGGTGAGCTACTCAACCGCAAGCTAATTGAAGCTGCGCTGACCGTACTGGAGAATGAAAACGACCTGCTACCCATTCGTAGGCTAGATACACTGAGCATTGCTTCGGTAGCTATCGGGGCAAAGAGCAGTATCACCTCTTTTCAGAAAACACTGAGTTTGTACACTGAGGTAGATCACTTAAAAGTCATGGCAGAAGCAGGAGCTGATGCGGCACAAACGATCCGTGATAAAATTACCAATTACGATGTGGTACTGGTAAGCGTACACGATAACAGTAAGTATCCGCGCAACAGGTTAAAATTATCTTCTTCCGTAAAAGAGTTGTTGAGCGATCTTACCCAGCGAGAAAACACGGTACTGACCGTTTTCAAAAATCCCTACGTGCTAGATAAGTTACCCAATCCGCAAGGAGCCGATGGGCTAATTATGGCGTATCAGGATAATCGCCATACCGAAGAATTAGCTGCTCAGTTGATTTTCGGTGGAGTGGGTGCTAGTGGAAGATTACCGGTAAGTGTAGGTAACAAGTATCAGGCTGGTGACGGAATTGATGTACTGGGCAACTTGCGCTTTGGTTATACTCTGCCTGAAGATGTGGGGCTGGACTCCCGCATTCTGTACACTCGCATTGACTCTTTGGTGAACGAGGCAATCGATGCTAAAGCTATTCCTGGATGCCAGGTCTTAGTAGCCAAAAATGGTAAGATCGTGATGTATAAAGCCTACGGGTTGCACCAGTACAGCGACACGGTAAAGGTAGAACGGGACGACCTATACGATCTGGCGTCCATTACTAAAATCTCGTCGGCTCTACCCGCCTTGATGAAACTGCACGACGAAGGAAAGTTTGACCTTTCGGCTACGTTGAGCGACTATCTGCCCTACTTTAAAAATTCTGACAAAGACGACGCTACCTTTCGGGAAATCCTCGCGCATCAGGCCAAGTTCAAACCCTGGATTCCCTACTGGCAAAGCACCCTGCGGGATAACGGAAGCTATAAGTGGTTTACAATTGATGCGGACTCATCCCGTCGCTTCCCGATCAAGCTGACTGAGAGTATGTGGCTGCACCGCAACTACAAAAAAAAGAAGATTTACAAAGCCATTAAAAAGTCGCCGCTAGAAGATGATGCTAAGTATCTGTATTCTGGTCTGGCCTTTTATCTGTTCCCTGAGATTGTAGAAACACTATCGGGAGAGGACTACGCCACTTACATCAATAAGAACTTTTATGATCCATTAGGAGCAACTACACTGGGCTTTCGTCCGTCTGAGAAATTTCCGCTCGATCAGATCGTGCCCACTGAAAATGACTACCTCTTTCGCAGTCAGCCCATTCACGGGCCAGTACACGACGAAGGAGCCATTATGATGGGCGGAGTATCCGCCAATGCGGGCTTATTTACTAATGCTAATGACTTGGCTAAACTAATGCAGATGTACCTGGATGGCGGTGAATACGGCGGAAGACGCTACATCAGTCAGGCGACGATCAATGAATTTACCCGCTACCAATTTCCTGAAAATGATAATCGCCGAGGGCTGGGTTTTGATAAACCCAATTTAGAACGTTCACCTAATGGCAATGCCGCTATGAGTAGCAGCGATGCCAGCTTTGGCCATTCCGGTTTTACTGGAACTTTCACTTGGGCTGACCCAGAGCATAATCTGATATACGTATTTCTCTCCAACCGGGTACACCCCACCCGCGATAATACCCGCCTGTATAAACTCAACACCCGTACTAACATCCAGCAAGTGATCTACGACTCCCTCATCGATGGAATCACTTATTCGGTAGGGAGGGAGTGATCATTCTTTAACCCAATTGGTTAATAACCGTACGCTCTGGTAGAGTCCAAATTAGAGATCCCGAATGAGAGTCACCTCATGTATCGGACCAAGTTGTTGAGTCCTTCAGTAACAGCCTTGGAAACGCCCAAGTCCACAAAGTTGAGGCCGCTGCCGCGCAGTAATGACCGCATTCGCATTCAAACTATCTGGCCAGTAGATACAGCCACACTTCTTTACCGGAGATGTCCAAATCCCGCACTTGACGCTCTTCGTAGCGCCTGACTGGCTTCTCTTGAATGGAACCGCATCTGAGGACAGGCTTGAACTTACTGCTTACTATGGCAGAGTAAAATCCATCTCGACTCGTAGGATATCCAATCTACTCTTATATCAGAGATGGCTAACAATTACTCAAAAAGTATTTGCTCACTCATAATTCAAATTTACCCCTTTCCGCTCTCTTTGTCAGAGAACCAAAAAGATTAAGAAATAAACCAGATAAGTATCTGTAGATCAATAGCTTGAAATTAAAAAAAACCAAAAGTCAACGAGAAGCAACCTCCGCCTCATCCGCTTGTAATTGCTTGTCGTAGAGTTCTTTGTATACTCCGTTTTGCGCTAATAGCGATTCGTTGGTGCCTTGTTCTACGATGTAGCCGTCGTCTAGTACAATAATCTTATCGGCTAGTTTGGCCGAGGAAACCCGGTGGGAGATGATGATTGTAGTACGGTCTTTCATTACCTCCTTCAGACCATTGAGAATAGTATTTTCAGTTTTAGTATCCACCGCAGAGAGGCAGTCATCCAGAATTAAGATTTTCGGGTCGCGGGCGATGGCCCGGGCAATAGAAACCCGCTGCTTCTGTCCACCCGATAGAGTAATTCCCCGCTCACCCAAACGGGTGCTAAAACCTTCCGGAAATTCACTAAGAGTCTTTTCCAGATCGGCAATGTAGGCCGCTTCCTTTATTTCTCCTTCATTAGGCTCCCCTTCCGAGCCAAAAGCAATGTTGTTGAAAATAGTGTCGGAGAATAGAAAGACATCCTGAGGAACGTAGCCAATCTGGCTGCGGAGTGACCCTAGATCATACTTCTTAATATCAATGTCGTCAATAAGGACCTTGCCTGAGCTCACGTCGTACATGCGGGGAATAATATTGGCAATCGTGCTTTTACCCGATCCAGTTGTTCCTACAATAGCAATGGATTGCCCCGCTTCTACATTAAAGGAAGTATTTCTTAGGGCGTGAATTCCCGAATCGGGATATACAAAATTGACATCTTCCATCCGAAGGTTTCCGGCGATCTTTCGCTTAATATTTTCTTCCGAAATAATGGTGGTTTTCGTATCTAAGAACTCGTTTATCCGCTTTTGAGAGGCGGCGGCTCGCTGCACAATACTAGTAATCCAGCCTAGTGAAGCCACTGGCCAGGTAAGCATATTTACGTAAATGATAAACTCGGCAATCACCCCCGGTGAAATTGCGCCGCTAATCACCTCCATGCCACCAATAAATACGGTAATTACTGAACTCAGCCCAACCAATGCCATAATCAATGGAATGAATAGGGCATTTACTTTGGCCAGGCTGATCGACTTTTCTTTATAGTCATCGCTTTCTACACTGAATTGAGCGGCTGAATCCTCTTCCCGGACGAAGGCTTTCAGTACCCGAATACCCGAAAAAGCCTCTTGTACATAGGTAGATAATCCCGAGAGGCTGCGTTGAATTTCTTCCGACTTACGGTTAATGATATTGTTGACGTAGTAGATGCTGAGCGATAGTATGGGTAGCGGAATTAACGTATACAGCGTAAGCCGGGCATTTACAGAAATCATGTAGGGAATCAGAATGATGAACAGCACCGAGAGGTTCAGTCCGTACATGATAGCGGGCCCCAAATACATTCGGACTTTACTTACATCTTCCGAAATCCGAGCCATTAAATCGCCCGTATTGTTCCTTCGGTAAAAGCTCATCGGTAACGACTGGTAGTGGTTGTATACCTCATTCTTCAGATCGTATTCAATCAGTCGGGAAACCACGATGATGGTCTGGCGCATCAGAAAAGTGAAAAAACCTTTGGTAAGTGCCAAGGCTAGGATAGCCACTCCGTATACTAAGATGCTTCCGGCAAAGGTATCGTAAATGCGCTCTTGCAGTTCCAGCCCCTCAAAAACCCGGTAGAGCGAAATGTTCTCCTCTACTAAGTTGATAGCCCTCCGGACAATCTGGGCGGGAATAATCGCCAGAATGTTAGAAATAATGATAAATAATAGTCCGAGTAGGAGACGGTACCGATACTTGTAGAGGTACTTGTTGAGATAGCTGAGTTCCTTCACGTTGATTTAAAACGGTTGTAATCTTAAATGGTTCTTACTGGATGAAATGAATTGTTGCCTACTCAAAAAAAATCTACCTTTGTCTGCGTCTGAAAGTAACTACTATGGAGACTATATCGACGAATCAAGCGACGATCTCGCAGCAAGAAAATGGCAAACCTGAACAGGCAAAGCCTTCGGTATTTGATTACATGCAACCGTATGACCACGAGCAGATTGTACATTGTTACGATCCAGCTACTAGACTTAAAGCGATTATCGCGGTTCATTCTACGGCACTAGGGCCAGCCATGGGTGGCACTCGCATGTGGAATTATACATCGGATGACGAAGCACTGACCGACGTCATCCGGCTAGCCCGGGGAATGACGTACAAATCGGCAATTTCCGGTCTGAATGTGGGCGGAGGTAAAGCTGTGCTAATTGGTAATCCGCAGCGGTTGAAGAACGAAGCCTACCTACGTCGGTTCGGAAGATTTATCGATGGGTTGGGGGGGAAATACGTAACGGCGGGGGATGTGAATATGACCTTACATGACCTCGAGTACATAAGTATGGAAACCCGTTATGTAACTGGATTGCCAGAAACCGTCGGTGGTTCGGGCTCTTCGGGATTGATTACCGCCTACGGTGTATATATGGGTATGAAAGCCGCTGCTAAAGAAGCTTACGGAACTGATAGTCTGGAAGGCAAAACGGTAGCTGTGCAAGGGGTAGGGGCTGTAGGAAGAAAACTGACTGAATATTTGGTGAAAGAAAAAGCTATTGTATTCGTCTCTGATATTTCGGAAGAGAAGCTACAGCAAGTTTCAAGGGAGTTTGGGGCGCATGTTGTTAGCCGAGATGGTATTTATGATATTCCGGCGGATATTTATGCGCCTTGTGCCCTAGGAGCGACGCTCAACAACGAAACGATTGCCCGCCTTACTTGCCAGGTAATTGCGGGAGGGGCTAATAACCAATTAGCTGATGAGCAAAAGCACGGTGCCTTACTGCAAGAAAAAGGCATTATTTATGCCCCAGATTTTCTGGTAAATGCAGGAGGAATTATGGCGGTAGCGGCCGAGTACTTCGGCAAGTACTCTAAGGAGTATTTGTTCCAGAAAGCTGAGCGTATTTACGATACATGCCGAACAGTGCTTCAGCAGGCGTCTCAACAGAAAACACCTTCTTACCAAGTAGCTATGCAGGTGGCTGAAGATCGCATTGCGGCTATTTCTCAATTACGGTAAAGTTTTAATGTGTTACAGTGTTAAGATCTCGAGTTCAGAGTCGCGAGTTTTGAGTTGTTCACCACGAACTAAAAACTCTGAACTTCCACTAAAGCACTCTCAACACAATAACACCCTAACACTTTAATATCAGTCGTTACAAAAAAGCCAGATGTGGTAAATCATTTAACTCGTTTTGTTGTTTTTTTGCTGTCAGTAAGTTGCAAATCCACTACTTTATGCTGAATCGACGACTTTTGAGGATTAAGGCTATGCAGCATATTTATGCGTACCAGCAGTGTCAGCAAGCTAATCAAGCACTGGCTTTCGATTATGTGCGTGAGGCGTTTGAGCCAGACCTGAACGCTATGGAGCTTCCTGACCCGGAGCAACTGGCCCAAGACCGACGGATGGCTGAAGAAATATTGACAGCGCGTCTAAGGGGCAACTTAGGTCCAGCCAAGGCATCAGAAGCCGCCCAGCGGGTGGCTAAGAATGCTCTGAACCGCTACGACACCCAAACCCAAAAGGATCGAACTTTTCTAAAGAACCAGATGCTAGCGCGGGTAGAACGCATGAGTGACCACTACAAGCTTTCTCTGTTGCTACTGGTCGTTATTGCGGATGAATCGCACCGGGAAATTCAGAAAAAATCAGCCTCTGCCGATAGCGTGCTCCCCGAAGAGGTTATTTCTACTCGTTTCTATCTTAACCCATTAGTGCAAGCCATTCGCGACCACCAAGGGATACAGACGGAAGCAATTCGCAAAAACTGGTCATGGCAAGAACAGCAAGGAGATATCCGGCAGCTCTACAAAAATACTATCAAAGCCGATGAAACGTTTCATACGTATCAGCACTCGAGCAAAACTACACTGGAAGACGATATTACCATTGTTCGGCATGTGTTTAACGAGCATTTGCTGAAGAGTGAGGTTGTTAACAATTTCTTTGAAGAGCTGGATATTAGCTGGGAAGAAAACCAGAAAGTAATCAAAAGTCTGGTAAATCGAAGCCTGAAATCACTGGCTGACTATCCGAATGAGGGGATTGAGATTGCTAGCCTCACTCCTAACTGGGAAGACGATAAAGCTTTTTTTGCGGAGCTGTATAGTCTTACTGTCCGCAACCATGCTGAATACGAGCAAATTATTGCCGATAAGTCTAAAAACTGGTCAGTTGATCGTATTGCTAGTATGGATCAGGTGATCTTGAAAATGGCGATTGCGGAGATGCTCAATTTCCCTAGTATTCCGATAAAAGTAACAATTAACGAATACGTAGATATAT
Organism: Bacteroidota bacterium; assembly: GCA_039198955.1. Taxonomy (GTDB): domain Bacteria; phylum Bacteroidota; class Bacteroidia; order Cytophagales; family Cyclobacteriaceae; genus Tunicatimonas. Next base: position 125,613 of record JBCCTI010000003.1, read on the forward strand.
CTAAACAATACAGCACGCAGAAGAGTAAACAGTTCATTAATGGGTTATTGGATGTAATTGCCCAATCGTTACAGGAGAAAGGGTTGATCCGAAAGAGCGGTCGGGGATTAATTGACAATCGCTAAGCCTATCGCTTATTTTTGCGAAATTCGCAAATAGTGCGACCTTTGTATAAATATAAGTTTACTAATTGATAGTATTTATGAGCAGGACTATAGGCAGTTTAATGCTTCTATTATCTGGTCTGGCAGCCGGGGTAGCGGTCGGATTTTTGTACGCCCCTGATACGGGCACTAACACCCGCGACCGGATGACCTATCGGTTGGAACGGTATCGTTTCAAATTGGAAGAGTTATTGGGTGACCTAGTTCGTACTAAAGAGCAACTACCCGACAGTGTAGCCAAAAGTGATAGCGAAAAGGTAATTAATGATGCTAAAGAGAAAGCTCGGCAACTGCTTGATGATGTAGATAACCTTCTTGGGCAAATCCGTAAAGAGCAAAATAGTTAATAGTATATACTTTATTATAATTTTAGAATACCATGAAAAAAGTTAGTTTGAGCCTAATGATCGCCCTCGCTGGGCTATGGAGTCTGAGTAGCTGCAATTCAAATGCCAGCAGCCAAGCTTCTGAAACCAAGGCAGCCTCGATAGAAACCCCTGCTGCTGAAGTAGCTACTTCAGAGAGTGTAACCTCTACTTCTGTTGAAGCTAATGCGGATTTACCTAAATTTGAATTCGAGGAAATGAATCACGATTTCGGTACCATTGACGAAGGCGAGGTGGTGGAGCATACATTTAAGTTTACCAACGTGGGTGAAGCCCCACTCGTCATCCAAAGCACTTCGGCTTCTTGCGGTTGCACCACGCCTAGCTACTCCCGCGAGCCCGTTGCTCCCGGTGAAACCGGGGAAGTTCAGGTAAAATTCAATAGTCAGAGCCGTCCGGGTGTTCAGAATAAAACAATTACGATCACTGCTAATACTGATCCGGCGGTAACGCGTTTATTCATCAAAACCAATGTAACGCCTAAAAGCGAAGAGGTAAACGGACCCGTTCGCAAGTAACATATTGACTACCCAACCTATGCTGCAATTCATTTTGCTTCAGGCCAGTTCCGGTCAGAGTGGACTAATCAGCAATCTCATCCTACTCGGAGGGATTGCTGTCATTTTTTATTTCTTTATGATCCGCCCCCAGCAGAAGAAACAAAAAGATCAGAAAAACTTTATTGGGGCGGTCAAAAAAGGCGATATGATAGTGACGGTTGGGGGTATGCACGGTAAAGTGGTAGCCCTCGATGAAAACAGTGTGACACTAGAAGTAGAGCGGGGTGCCCGCATTAAGTTTGATAAGACTTCCATATCGTTAGAAGCTAGTAAACAATACGCCCATTAATAGCCGTGAACCGACGTGCTAGAAACTTACAGAGTGCAACCCGTTTTATTGAACGGCTGCTTCCGTCACGTCAGGGAAACCTGAAGGTGGTTATTCTTTGCGTGATTGCCGCTACTACCTTTTGGTTCTTCAGTGCCCTTAACAAAGAGGGATACACCACCCGTATCCGCTATCCAGTGAATATTACCTATCCGTCAGATAGTAATATTTACTTATTGAGTGAGTTACCCGAAGACGTAACCGTGCAGGTAACCGGGGGCGGCTGGGATTTGCTCAAAAAATCGCTACGCTTAAATACTTCGCCCGTAGAGATAAGCCTGGATACACCTACCCAAACCAAATATATATTGGGTCAATCCTTGACCGATCAGATTAGTACCCAGCTAGACAATCTAGTTCTGGATCAAATAGTTACTGATACTCTGCGTATCAACATCGATAGCACCCAAAGCAGAATCCTGTCAGTAGCGATAGACCCTCACTCCATACAACTGGTTGAGAATTACCGTATGGTTTCTGATACTATATCGCCCTCCCAGATTGAGGTGTGGGGACCGGCTTCGCTCATTCAGCAATTATCTGATACTTTACAGCTATCTATGGATGATCAGGAGATATCTGGCAAGGTAGAGACTACCCTAGATATACCTGTCATTGACCAGCGTATTGAAGCTTATCCCGACGAAGTGATGGTAAACGTAACAACTGAACTGTATACTAAAGTAGATCACAAGACATCAGTTATTCCAGTAAATTTCCCTGAAGATTCCACTCTCTATCTTTCTCAAGACTATGTGACTATATCTTTTTGGTTACCCGACGATCTTATTTCCCCAGCACTAAGCCAGCTTGATTTCCAGGCACGAGCCGACCTACAAACATTTAATGAAGAGGATAGTACCGTAGCAGTAAAATTGGTAGAAATTCCTGCTATTGTGAGCGATATTCGTTTTAATCCTTCGCGTATACCAGTGAAGTATGCACCCTGAACCGCTCAAGATAGGTATTACCGGGGGAATTGGCTCAGGCAAGACTTTTCTTTGCAAAATTTTTGAAGTTCTGGGAATTGATGTATATTACGCCGACCAGCGTGCCAAATGGCTTCAGCAGAATGACCCTTACTTAATAAAGCAAATAAAATCAGCTATTGGTAACGCTGCTTATGACCAACAGGGTAACTTAGATCGCTTTTTTCTTGCTCAGGAAGTATTTGGTAATCCTGAGAAATTGTCCTTACTGAATCAAATAGTACACCCTAAGGTTGCAGAAGACTATGCCCAATGGGCAAAGCACCATATAAACAAACCCTACATACTTAAGGAAGCTGCTTTACTCTATGAGTCTGGCTCCTACCGTGAGCTCGATTATATAATTAATGTTGACGCTGACCGCAGTACCCGATTACAACGAGTACTGAAGAGGGATGCCCATCGAAAACAAAGTCAGGTAGAGACTATTATGGACAAGCAGTTTAGTGACAAAAAGCGTTGTCGCTTGGCTGACTTTACAGTTAATAATAACGGAAAGGTATTGGTAGTACCTCAGGTACTAGAGATACATACTATGCTATTAAATAGGGTATTTGGCTCAAAATGATAAGAAATTTTTCAGTAATCAGTAATATTTTCATCTGTTAACCTCACAAATTTTTTTTACAATGAGTATCGATCGATACAGAAGTGAAACCTGGAAAGAGATTCGCTTCGACACCTCACTGCCCCACGCCCGCTACGAAGTATCTAGTCACGGTCGGGTCAAGAGCTTTGCTGTTGATAAGATCAAAGGACGTGTTATGAAAGGATCTAACGTAAATGGTTATTTATCAGTCATGGTTCGGTTAGGAAAAAAAGTGTCACAAACCCACTATATTCATCGTTTGGTGGCTGGTGCTTTTCTAGACCAACCCTCTGATGGGCACAAATACGTAGTACATCTGGATTATGACAAGCAGAATAACAGCCGTTACAATTTACGATGGATGACCGAACCCGAGCTAAACGAGCATAACAATCACAACCCGGCCATACTGCGGAGCCGTACTACGGGTTATAAGCTAACTGAGTCGGATGTACGGATAATTAAGCGTTTGCTAAAAAGCAACAAAACCCGTCTGAGTATGATCGCCAAACGATTTAATATTACGCATACCCAACTCAACCGGATACGTTCCGGAGAAAACTGGGGGAACGTAACTATTTAAGCCGTTGCGGAAGAGTGTTCAAGTGCCCGGCATCCGGTGTTCAAAATTACATGAGCACTTTAACACATAAACACTGTAATACTAATTTAGTAAATCTTGCGGGAGAGAGATCTGATCAGAATAAAACTTGAGGCGGGTATGAGAGTTGGGTAGTAGTTCAATGCGCTCGATTTTATCCAACTTGTGGTTATAGAACACTTCTACGTAAAAGCCATTGATCAGATAGAGGTTTACCTTGTAGCCATAGTAGCGAATAGCCACAATGAACGAGCCCTGGCGGTATAACAGGTCTACTTGTTCCTGCAAAGGTAATGAAATAAACTCCGGTGCTGACATACTTCCTTTCTCTGTGATAAAAAACGAACGATTCAACGATAGTTGAAAAATCAGTTTACTAACGTAAATGATGCAATGGTTAGTAAGGTTTTGCAGCAAGAACTACTCTAGAAAGGTACAAAAAAAACCGCTCATGCCCTAGCGCAAGCGATTTCTCTCGGGTTAAGTCCGAGGCAAGGGTGAAAGACGGGACTCGAACCCGCGACCTCCTGAACCACAATCAGGCGTTCTAACCAACTGAACTACAATCACCGTTTGTAAAGGGATACAAATCTAGGAATCTATAAGTAGATTACCAATACTGCTACTGATTTTTAGCAAAACTGTAAACCGTTCGCACCGGGAAGTGATCAGAGTGGGTAACCTGACGAATTGTTCGGTATTGATGAGCTTTTAGGGACTGACTATAAAACTGGTTATCAATCCGTAAGAAAAACAAGCGACCGTTGTAGCTAAACCCTAGCCCATTTCCTGCCTGTTCAAAGGCATTCTGCAACTTCCTACGCATACGAAAGTAGGTATAGCTATACGGTAAATCATTAAAATCGCCACAGACTACCACCGGGTGCGGACTGTTCTGTAAATGGCTTACTAAGTAGTCTACCTGGCTAGCTCGCCCAACAAACCCCTGTTTCAGTTTTTGAAATACTGAAGTATAATTATTCTTTACCCCTTCAAAATTACTCAAATCCCGCTCATCAATACTCATTGACTGAAGGTGTACATTGTATACCCGCACCGTGTCCTGCCGAACTTTCAGGTCGACATAAATACCAAAATGCGCAGAGTCAGGCAGGGCAATAATGCCGCGCTGCAAAACTGGATAGCGGCTAAAAATAGCTAAACCAAATTCAGCCCCGATCCGGTTAATCAGATTGGGCTGGATATGTGCTTGATAAGTACCTCTTAACCCTAATTGAGCAGTAGTATTAAAGATGCCCGACCGATCATTGTTGTAGTATTCCTGAAGACATTTAACCTGAGCAGTATCGCTTGCTAACCAATCAATCATGGCTTTGCCCGGTTCATTTTCATCTTGCAAGTAGGCGTAAGTATTAAATACCCGTACATTATAGCTCAGTATTGAGAAGGTTTCTTCCGTAGGATCAGCAGGATTGCTCACTGAGAAGCTAGCCAGTAGATACTGATACCCTAACGCTAAGGCAATGAGTGAATAGATGTACCACTTCTTTCGCTGCACGATGTAGTAGGTAAGCAAGAAAGCGTGTAGCAAAAGTAAGCCGGGAATAGTGAGCGAAAGAAACCCCATCAACCAGGCCTGGGCCGGCGAAATGTAAGGGCTGGCATAAGCAAGTAACGTAAAGAGGAATAAAGCGATATTCAGTTTTTTTGCCACACCAATACTATTAGTGAAGGATACGCTTTTATGACTAAAACGTTACTAGATAGGTTCTCGATTAAACTGCAACCGTAATCCTGGCTGCGACTCGTCAAAATGTCTGTCAGCGTACACGCAGCGTCCGGAGACAAAGGTGTGAGTTACGCTCGACTGAAAGGTAGTGCCCTCAAAGGGTGACCAACCACATTGATAAAGAATATTGTCTGATTGCACTGTCCAAGGTTGGTTCAAATCTACCATCACCAGGTCAGCATAGTAACCCTCACGAACGAACCCTCGTCGGTCAATTTGGAACATTTGGGCGGGATGATGGCAGGCTTTCTCTACAATTTTTTCTAAGGTGATTTTTCCCTGATGATACATCTCCAGAAGAGCGACTAGATTGTGTTGTACCAACGGCCCGCCAGATGGGGCTTTAAAGTAGGTATTCTGTTTTTCGGCTAATGTATGGGGGGCGTGGTCAGTGGCCAAAACGTCGATAGTGTTATCCAGTACAGCAGCGAGAATGGCCTTTTGGTCCTGAGCAGTTTTCACGGCAGGGTTCCACTTAATCAACGTTCCTTTCGCTTCGTAATCCTGATTATTAAACCATAAATGATGAAGGCAGGCTTCGGCGGTAATATGTTTTTCTTCTAAAGGAATTTCATTACTGAATAATGATAGTTCTTTAGCAGTAGAAATGTGTAAAACATGCAGGCGAGTGCCAAATTCTTTGGCTAAAGCAACAGCTAGGGAAGAGGATTTGTAGCAAGCCTCTTCGTTACGGATTTCGGGATGACACTCGATGGGAACTTCCTCACCATATTTCTCGCGAAATTGTTGCATATTGGCGCGGATGGTTGCTTCATCTTCACAATGGGTAGCCACCAGCATGGGCGATTTGGCAAATACGTTACGCAGGGTCTGTTCATTATCCACTAACATATTACCCGTAGAAGAGCCCATAAATACTTTTAGGCCACATACTTGCTGAGTATTGGTTTTAAGTACCTCATCCAGGTTATCATTAGAAACACCCATGTAGAACGAATAATTGGCTAAAGAGCTACGAGCGGCTATGTTGTACTTATCCTGAAGTAAATCCTGCGTAAGCGTATTAGGCACAGTATTAGGCATCTCCATAAACGAGGTAATCCCTCCGGCTACAGCGGCTTTGGATTCAGAGTAAATAGTAGCTTTATGGGTAAGCCCTGGCTCCCGGAAATGAACCTGATCGTCAATCAGCCCTGGTAGTAGATACTTTCCTTGAGCATCATACGTATCACGGGTGTTTACTGAAGATAGATCTGTATCAATCCGGCTAATGAAGTATCCCTCAATCAAAACATCTACTTCCTGAACTTTCCCTTCATTAACCAAGCGGGCATTAATAATCTTGGTGTTATGCATATTGGCGATAAATCTAATATGTCTTTTTGAGGAGGCAAAACGCGACAAATAAGATAGTGGATGGACTAGAAAAAGATACGATTTGAAGATACAGGTATGTGGCGCAATTCCCAAAATAATAGCACAAGAAGAAAACTAATAACCTGCTAAGAAAATGTGATAACTTACATAGTAGAGAGTCATAATGTTTTGAATATCAAGCATCTCTTCGTAACTAGTGTTAGAAAACAAGGCCAGATTATATCATGGTAACAACCAAACAACCGTCATTGAGAGCGGAAGATTCGCCTGCCCCTTACTTCATTGAGGTCCAACGCTATCGACAAACCTGGATTTGGGTGCTGCTGGGGGCGATTTTGGGAACCTTATTATTTTTAGGTGTTCTTCAGTCAGTTCAGCACCAGATGTTGGGTACATCTTGGTTATCAGCGCCGGCTTTACTATTTATGGGAGGTATTTGGGGGATATTGGTACTGTTAGCTTACAAAGCTCACCTTTTTACGCAAATCAACACTCGAGGCATACAGTTTAGGTTGTTTCCGTTTCATTGGTCGGTACGTAGCATTAACTGGGTAGATATTGATGAAATGTATATTCGTAACTACGATGGAATTGCCGAATACGGTGGCTGGGGAATGCGCTATGGACCGCAGGGAAAAGCCTACACCATTTCTGGAAACTCAGGTGTACAACTATACTTAGCCAATGAACAGAAAATTCTGATTGGTACCCAACGCCCCAAGGAGTTAGAGCAGCTTATTGTGCAGCTACGTTGCCAGAATGGGATGAGTTGCTAATAGGTAAATGTTCCGTACTCGCTCTCTATTGTCACTTTCTTCTGGTCATCAGGTTCAACCCGTCCGATAACCTGAGCCGCTACCCCAAAGTTTTCTGATATACTAATAATTTCTTCGGCTAACGTTTGGGGCACATATAATTCCAATCGGTGTCCCATGTTAAATACCTGATACATCTCCTGCCAAGAGGTCTGGCTCTCCTGCTGAATCAGTTGAAATAGTGGTGGAGTGGGAAATAGATTGTCTTTTACCACATGTAGATCATTAACAAAATGCAGCACCTTGGTTTGGGCACCACCGCTGCAATGTACCATACCGTGAATTTGGCTACGATAATCTTTTAAAATATCCTGTACAATAGGGGCGTAAGTACGAGTTGGCGATAGAACTAATTTTCCTACCGTAATTTCCTTTCCCTCGACAATTATCTTATCCGTTAGCGATTTACTGCCAGCATATACCAATTCGGATGGAACCTTTGGGTCGTAACTCTCAGGGTAGCGTTCGGCTAATAGATGATGAAATACATCGTGGCGAGCTGAGGTAAGTCCGTTGCTGCCCATCCCTCCGTTGTATTCAGTTTCGTAAGATGCCTTACCGAAGGAAGCCAAACCCACAATTACATCTCCCGCGGAAATACGGTCGTTAGGGATCACATCTTCACGGTGCATCCGGGCGGTAACAGTGCTATCGACGACAATGGTGCGGACTAGATCGCCCAAGTCTGCCGTTTCGCCTCCAGTACTGATAATATTCATCCCGTGGTCACGAAGCAGTTGCAGCACTTCTTCGGTTCCCTCAATAATGGCTTGTATCACTTCTCCGGGAATCAGGTGTTTATTACGACCGATAGTGGACGAGAGCAAAATGTTATCGACTGCTCCTACGCATAGTAGGTCGTCAGTATTCATCACGACAGCATCTTGGGCGATGCCTTTCCACACCGATAGATCGCCCGTTTCTTTCCAGTATAAATACGCCAACGATGATTTAGTTCCAGCTCCGTCAGCGTGCATAATGTTACAGTAAGCTGGATCACCGCCTAGGCAGTCGGGAACAATTTTGCAGAAAGCTTGGGGAAATAGCCCTTTATCTACGTGACGAATGGCCCGATGGACATCTTCTTTGGTAGCAGACACCCCCCGCTGCTGGTAACGCTCGCTCATACGTGAAAATTGATAGTGGATAATTGATAGTTGACAATGTACGAGGGATAAGGGACAAAGAGAACAAAATGGGAGACCGAACAATCTAAATTAATGTCAATCTCCCAAATTCTGCCTCGAGCCGCCACAACCAATAACTATTCTGTAGTCTCTCGACTATTCAACGGTGGCCGTTGACTGCGGACTGATTATTCTGAAGAGTTGTTAGCCTGAGTGCTATTCTGTTGGATACGGATTACTTTAAACTCAGTGCGACGGTTAATTTCGTGCTGATCGTCGTTTATGGCATTTTTAATAATGAGTTGACTCTCACCATAACCCCGCGCCGTAATTCGGTTGGGATTAATACCACTTTCTACCAGATATTGCACGGCTGATTCAGCCCGTCGCTGCGAGAGTGCCTCGTTATAATCATTATCTCCTTGAGAGTCTGTATGAGAACTTAACTCAATAACAATCTGCGGGTTATCTTCCAAAATATTCACTAGTTTATCTAGTTCTACTGCCGCCGCATCAGTAATAAACGATTCGTCAAATTCGTAATAGATATTTTCCATGACGATGGGTTTATCCAGTACCAGTTTATTCAGCACAATTTTAGTGCGGAAGGTGGTGTCAGTGATCATCGCCACTAGGTCTTCTTGCGGAATTGTTTTTCCGATAGTGCTAAAATCAACTCGTTCGGTAAAGAAGCCTTCCTTCTCGGCAATCAGTTCGTAGTTAGTGCCCCCTTCCACTTTAAAGTCAAATTCACCTTCGTTGCCAGTGGTTTCATTGGCAATATCGCTACCCTGCGGAAATTTGAGTTTCACTTTTACCCCGTCTACTATTTTTTCCTCGCCACTTTCTTCATCTTTAGTCACGGTAATTCCGGCTAAGAAATAGTTGACGATTTTCAGCTCAGGATCATTGTTTACGAAGGCATAAATATCGTCGTCGCCCGCTCCGCTGCTACGGTTAGAAGTAAAGTAACCATCTTTAATAGTTGTAAAAGAAATCCCAAAATCATCAGCAACCGAATTAACCGGAGGTCCCAGGTTTTCTATGGTAATTTCTCCATCCTTCCGGGTAGCGACAAATACATCTAACGCTCCCATGCTCGGGTGTCCGTCAGATGAGAAATACAGCTTTCCATCATCGGTTACATAGGGGAACATTTCGTGACCAGGAGTATTAATGGCACCGCCCATATTCCGGACATTGCTCCAGCGTCCCCGCCCATCTACCCGGGCTGAGTACAAGTCGATTCCACCCTGCCCGCCCGAACGGTTGGAGGCAAAGTAGAGCGTTTTGCCGTCGCGACTGAAAGTAGGAGTAGAATCCCAAGCGTTGGGGTCGTTGATGCTCAGAATTTCGGGAGTGGTCCATTTACCTTTCTGGTAGCGCGACATGTAGAGGTTTACATCTTGTGTGCCTTTACGCTTACCACTATTGCCCCGGGCAAACACCATCATTTTTCCGTTCGGGGAAAACGTGATTGCTCCTTCGTTGATCGCCTCGGTAGCAAACTCTTCGCCCAGTGTTTTAGCTTGATCGGCTAACACCTGACTGTCTTGGATAGGAGCGCGGTAAATATTGGTAAATCCAGTACCAGTGGCCTTGTATACTTTCTCACTACCACGCGATGAAGTAAAGTAAAATGTGCCTCGATGTACGGTAGGCGCGTACTCAGCTTCCTCAGTATTTACTGCGGCGACGGGTTCGATCTCAAAGTACTGATCTTTTATTAGGATACTGTCCAGATTATTCAGGTTAGCAATTTCTTGCTGAGCCCACTCGGTGTGTTGTAGTACGCTATCTTCGGACAGTTCTAAATATTCTGCCAGTTGTTGTTTAGCCTGTTCATATTCACCGTTTTGCTTTAGGGCCATAGCGTAGTGAAATACCGCAGCGGTATCCGCGATGCCCATATCAATGGCGGCTTCGTAATAAGGCATTGCTTCAACTAAGCGATTACTCAATCGGTAGGACTCAGCAATACGGTAGTTAGATTCACCGACTTCCACTCCGTTATCCATAGCGATGCGATACTGTTCAATGGCTATATTATATTCACCACCATCAAAACTATTGTAGCCTTTTATCAAAGCCCGCTTGCCCGGGTTACAAGCAGTAAGGGCTACTATTAATCCAAAAAAAGGAAGGTAAAAACGATTTATTCTCATCATAGGTATCTCGAAATTTTTTAAAGATACGAAATCTATCAATCAAGGACGAAACAAGATTTAAGGAATTCAGTCTTAGAACGCTTTACACTTTCAAAAAAGTATGTGGTAAATTGGTGATTATCAGCTTCGCATAAAGCCAGAACTGTCATATCGTGAAGTTAGTAGCGCATAAACTGCTCGTCAACGTAACACCAAGCTCACTGTTCCCCAGTTCAGCCGAGATGATTACCGAATGCTGGGAGGCATGAAAGTGCTTGGTAGCATGCTTATTGGGTGAACTATCGCAGCAGTGGGTTTTTCCGCAGGTCTGGCAAGTACGTAGGTGTACCCACGAGTCGCCTGTTTTTACACATTCTTCGCAAACATGTTCATTGGCGGCTTTCAAAGAGTTTGAATCAAAATGTTTGCAGGGAGGTTGAGCCATCGTATTTAGTGTAATGGTTTTACAGTGCTATGGTGTTTTAGTGCATAGTATTAGTGTATTCATTCCCACAGGAAGTTTTACGTGCTATGTTAATAATCATACCTTAGAACTTAACACCATAACACTTCGCACAATAACACTTCTTGTCACGCTTTCGGCTGTACACCTGTGGCTAGTTTTACTCGTAGCGAGGAGCCTTCGTCGCTGACAACGACGACCCGTTCGCCCTGATTAATATAGTCGCCTCGGGTGTAGGCATCGAGCAGTTCGTCTTCAATCAAGATTTTTCCACTAGGGCGCAGTATAGTGTAGGCTTCGCCCTCTTTCCCTAAAAAAGATCCTACTTTAAAGTTAGAGGTGTAGCCTTCGGTACTGGCTTGTGTGCCTTGTAGGGCAACTCGTTTGAATAAATCCGAATTGGTAAGACGTACACCCCCGAAAAACATCAGCATAACCCCACCAAAAAACCCAGCCAGAATAGTGACGAGGGCTTGAGTGATCTCCTGAAAATCGACGAAGAAGAAATCAAAATTATTATTATTAAGCATAATCAGCATCAACGAACCTCCTAACAAAACAATACCACTAATGCCTGCCACTCCAAAGCCCGGAATGACAAATACTTCTAGGGCAATGAGGGCGATGCCCAAAAATAGAGCAGCTATTTCCCAGTTGGCAGCCAAACCATTCAGATAGTAAGGGGTAAGGTAAAGCACCAGTGCAACGAAGGAGGCTAGGATAGGAAATCCCACGCCGGGAGTCTGCAGCTCGAAGTACAAACCGCCAATCATAATCAGAATCAGCAGGCCGCTGATAAATGGATTGAGGAAAAATGATACTGCTTTATCAACCGGGCTGGTTTTAAACACGGTGAGTTCGTACTCTTCTATCCCAGCCCGGGCCAACAGTTCTTCAATGTCGCTAACCTGCGCTTCGCAGTAGCCGTACTTAATCGCCTCAGATGTAGAAAACGTGATAACCTCACCCTCCGCAGAGATACTATCCACTTCCAGTGTTTCATCTACCATAGCCTCCGCAATTAGCGGGTCGCGACCGTTTGCCTCAGCAGTAGAACGCATAATGCCCCGCATATAGGACTGATACTTGTCAGGAGCGGCCTCACCAGTGCCACCGTTTACGACCGTAGCCGCCCCGATACTAGACCCCGGTGCCATGTAAATACTGTCGCAGGCAATAGAAATGAGTGCTCCCGCTGAGGCAGCATCCTTGTTGATAAACACGTATACCGGCTTTTCGTACTCTAGCACTCGAGTACGAACCTCGTCGGCATCATATAGGGCACCACCGTAGGTATCCATGTCAATGACAACGTAGTCAGCCCCAATTTCATCAGCCTCTTGCAGTGCCAAATCTACGTAGTGACTGGTTCGCGCGTCAATTTCCGAGCGGATTTCCATCACCAGCACCTGAGGTTTCGCTGGAGCTTGATTAGTTGATTGGCACCAAGCCAGTAAAGAGAGTCCCGTAAAGCATATTGTGCCCACGAGGGTAAACAAATGATTGTATTTCATTGGTACTTAATTCCTATTACAATTTTGTTATACTCAGGGTCTGAGGAATTAATTTTCAACTGTCCCTTATTTATTCTCAGTTAGCGTACACAGTTAGCTATTCCTTTTGTATCTTTATTCAGTCAAACAGACTTATATAGTATACATAAAAACCACAGTCCTGCCAAAAAAGTTAGCGTTGATCTCTTCATTTTCTTTCCTAACCCCAGTTTGGAAAACAGGGGTAGATTCTACTGGTACTTATCCATTTCTGAAGCTACGCAGAAGGTAATCCGATCCTCAGGTCATAACATAACTGTAGGCAGCGAGACTGATGAACAAAAAAGCGAGAAAATAAAGACTAATGACATGTAACAGCCGTTTTTGCATACAGAAGATCAATCAAATTTCGCTGTGGTGCCTAACTTTATGCAGTCACTTAACCTGGGATAACCCCTAGGCAGCTGCGGACCCCTAAAATATCGGAATTACGTAGGTGTGGCGTACTGCCTACCCGACCTAGGTAGTAGCGATTTGGCGAACTATTTGCTTATTGTTGTACAAAACCAAACTCAGTTAGTCAGCTATGTTTTACCGTGACCTCCTGATTGACACAGTTCACTGCTCTTTTTTTTCCATAAGGAGAAATATCCTCATCGGTTTATTTCTCCTACCAACCATAGCAGTTCAAGCAACGTCTCTTTCGCCCGATTCGGTAGGACTAGAGCGGCGCAACGGCGAAACCTATGTGTTGCATCAGATAGACCGGGGTGAGACCCTGTTTTCCCTCTCACGTCGCTATCGGGTTTCTATTCAGGAAATTAAAGAAGCGAACCCCGAAAAGGACATCAGCAGTCTCCCATTAGGTGATACACTGAGAGCACCGCTGTTTCCTGAACTAAGTCGGGGCGAAAAAACCTTGCATACCGTGCAGGAAGGTGAAACACTTTACCGCCTTGCCAAGCAATACGAAGTTACTACCGAGCAGATTAAAAACTGGAACACCCTTGGGCTGGAATCTCTCAAGATTAATCAGTTAATCGTGATTTATCATTCGCAGCCCCCGATAACCGCCGTAGATACCACACGCTATCTCACCCATCAGGTACAGGAGGGCGAAACGCTGTACGCGATATCACGGGCTTACCAAGTACCAATTGCTGAACTACTGGAGCGCAATAATCTCGAGACGGAAAGTATCAAATTTGGTCAGTTACTCACTATCCGGGAGAAAAACCCCGTGCCGATTCCCGAAGTGAAGGTAGAACCGACCGCCAGCACTGCCCGAACCCCCACCCGCCGAATGAGTCGCTCGGAAGCCCTCCGCCGGGAACGGGAACGCTACGAGCGTATCCGCCAGGAAGAAGAAGCTACGATTGCCTCGTACAACAAAGTATCCAGCAATGGCTTTGCCTCAGTTATTGAAGGTAAGCTGAATACACAGAAGTACCTGGGGCTACACCGTACCGCACCAGTTGGCACTATCTTACGCGTCCGTAACGAAATGAACGACATGAGTATCTTCGTCCGGGTAGTCGGCAAACTGCCTGACACCGGGGTGAACAACAATATAGAAATCCGCCTTACCCAATCGGCCTACGACAAACTAGGTGGCATCAATCGGCGCTTTCCCGTAGAGATTACGTACGTGGAGTAATGTGGATTGAGCTAATAAAAAAACATTGCAGCTCCTGTGAATTTTCTGTTTCTGTAAGTGAGGATGGTAGTAGAACTTGAGTAGCACCAAACTTGGAGAAGTATTTTGAATGGTGGTTAAACGGTAAACTAAAAATCTTTTATAGATACTTAGGAATCATAAAAACTATCCTGGAATTTATTGGGTTAAATATTTGTATGTCAATAGACTACTTATAAGAAAGGTATCAAACATGGGGACTTAGCCCCTGTATTATACAACTGTCAATTCTAACCATCCAAATTGCTTATGTCACTAAAGCAAACCCCCTTCAAAAGAGCTCTTAATATCATATGGACCGGAATCTTCGCGATTTTTTATCCCATTATCATGGTGTTTTCGCTACTATTTGTGGGATTGGTCTGGGTGTTCTCAACCTTGTCTTGGTTGCTCACATCGTTATATTATAAAATTTTTCCTGGTAAAGGGCAGGCTACTGAGAAGCCCTTAGCCCCAAGCTGGCAATCTTTTTTCAGTACTGATAACTTTCGGCTGGAGCGGTTGCTAAAGGAAGAAATTATGTTTGGTCCGGCTTATTACAAACTGCGGGCCATGCCCAACAATGTAGAAGCCCTGGCTAAAGGCTTTTTTGGAGATTTTAAGTATCCTTGCTTCGATGGAGTACTGCTGCAAAAATTTAATACCGTGATTCCTAAGGAATTGCCTGACTTTGACTTAGTCTTTTTGAACCTGAAAACGGGGCAGCTTAAATACATTGAGACGATTAAATCCTTTAGCTGGAGTGTGGAAGAGTCGGGACGAGGCATCATCGTAAGTTGGCAGGATGAAGGGGAAACCTTTGAGCTTCGGTTAACCCAGGAGCGGCTTTTGCATGCGTAATGCTGAAGAATTGCGCGATTTTCTAGACGAGCAAGCTGATCAGTACAACCGCCCGGCCTTCATTGAGTCTGATCCAATCAACATTCCGCATCAGTACCGAAAAAAGCAGGACATTGAAATAAGTGCCTTGGTAACGGCAGTACTGGCTTGGGGACAACGGAAAACGATTATCAACAAATCTCAGCAGTTTTTCTCCTACATGAATTGTGCTCCGCATGATTTTGTCTTGAATCATCAAGAGAATGATCTTAAGCCATTTCTGAATTTCAAGCATCGCACCTTTAATGCTACCGATGCGCTTTATTTTATTGCTTTTTTCCAGAATTTCTATCAGCAACATAGTTCGCTGGAAGAAGCTTTTTTGCCAGGAATAGATGAACAATCATCCACAGTAGAATCTGGACTGGTTCATTTTCACCAACTATTCTTTAGCTTGCCTGATTACCCGCCCCGAACCCGCAAACACGTTGCTACCCCCGAACGAAATTCGGCTTGCAAACGCCTGAATATGTTTTTGCGGTGGATGGTTAGGCGCGATGATCGGGGAGTGGATTTTGGCATCTGGCGTAAAATTCGTCCCAACCAGTTGGTTTGCCCCTGCGATGTTCACGTAGACCGGGTAGCTCGCCAATTGGGGTTAATCACTCGTAAGCCGACTGATTGGCGCACCGCTCTGGAACTCACTGAGAACCTAAAAAAACTTGACCCAGCTGATCCGGTGAAATATGATTTTGCTTTGTTTGGGTTGGGGGTGCAGGGAGCGTGAGGAACGCTATCGCTGTGTAGAAATATTAGGATAAGTGGGTTCGCATACGATTGAGTATGCTGTAATTATACGTTGTTGTAATAATTTTTTATCCATTCTGTCTTTTTTACTTCCACCTTTCCTCTGGTCGGTATCATATTCCGCCAAACCCAATTGTAATGCTCAATTACCTTATCCGCTTTCAAATGAGGTCGGTCACCAGTTGTATGTCCATCTTCCACAACGAGCACTTCATATTCTTTCGTTAGGGCTGACTGAACGGTAGATTCTACGCAAAAATCTGTTGCACAACCTGTGATTAATAATTTGCTAATATTTAGCTCTACTAACCTACTTTGAAGTTTAGATTCGTAAAAAACGTCGTTGGCATATTTATCAATTGAGACATCAGTTGGCTTGACTATCAGTTCGTCTAAATTTTCCCATTCAAGCGATTTCTTCTCAAATTCACCAGTTCCGGTTCCGTCATGTTGAATAAATATTACTGGCAGGTTTAGCCTTCTGAATACAGAGGTAAGTTGGTTTATTCGCATAACGACTCCATCCGTATCAAACCGTGGTGTTTTGCTCGTAAAAGAGCCTTTTTGCATGTCTATTATTAGAAGGGCTTCCCCATTACTTTTCATCTATACGCATTATTTCTTTAAATGCACCTTGACCAAAATTACTACCGTAGTATTTCGGTGAGATGCTTCACACCCTCTTCACTTACTTTATACTGACCCTGTCGCATCTTAAATACTTTTTTATAGTCCTGGTTAAGCTTATTGAAATGGGCAGTGTTGGTGAGATCAATACCGTGATCGCGCAACAGTTTGTTTACCTCGCGAGTTGTAAAAGTTTGCTCATTATTCTGTGATTGTACAAAGTAACTAGCCAATAAAACGATATCAGTTTTGTTGATGCTCTTAGGGGCTCTGTGGTAAAACTCACCGAACGAAGAGGGAACCTCTAATCCGTCTGGATTGGTTTTTACCGCAGTCGTCTTGGGTGGCGATTGCTCAAAAATGGATATTTGCTGGCCTTTGGCGGGAGGATTTTTTTCGGTCTGTCCGCTGCCGGAAGCCTTCAAAATATCGGTAAATGCTTTAATAGTTTCCGAATAAGTGTCTACGTATTGCTGAGGTCCTTCCACTTCAAATTCGCAGTTATTCCAGGCCAAACGAATACGAACACGATTATCTTCCATAAAATAAAGCATTTACCCATGTAACGAACGTTGCCAATATACGCTTTTTTATTGCACCAAATCAATTAGTTTTACACCTCCAAAAGAACTAAACCACAACAGTATGAACGTCTCGGTTCGAGTTGCCCCTTTACTGGATATTGCGATTGCCGCTGGCGAAAAAATTCTAGAGATCTATCACGACAGCGATTTTTCCCAGGTAGTTAACTTCAAAGATGATGACTCTCCACTCACTTTGGCTGATAAAGCTTCCCACGAAATTATCGTTGCGGGACTCAAAGAATACTTCCCCGATATTCCGATCATCTCCGAAGAAGGAAAAGATATTGCGTACGATGAACGAAAAGGCTGGAACCCGTTTTGGCTAGTTGATCCGCTAGATGGTACCAAAGAATTTATCAAGCGGAATGGGCAGTTTACTGTCAATATTGCCCTAATTCACAATCATCGTCCGGTAGTGGGCGTTATTTATACTCCGGTTACCGAAGAGCTATACTATGCCTCTCAAGAAGGCTATGCCTCTGATGTTAGTGCTGGAACGTTTAAGAAAGAATCATCGGGTAAGACTTATCCGTTGAGTGTAAGACATCAAGCTGAGAACCGAGTAGCAGTACGTAGTAGCAGCCACGCCTCCGAAGAAGAAGAAGCTGTTTTGAATAAGTACGGTGTTACCGAAAGCATGGCCCGAGGAAGTTCGCTGAAGTTTTGCATGGTAGCCGAAGGGAAAGCCGATATTTACTATCGCCACGGCCCCACGATGGAATGGGACACGGCGGCTGGACAAGCCGTGGTGGAAGGCGCCGGAGGAAAAGTTTTGCAAGGTACTGGTCCTGAATTATTCACGTATAATAAGGAATCGTTAAGAAATGGTAGTTTCCTGGTACTTCCCAAGCGTTGACTTTTAATTTAGGGTAATACCCATTATTTTTGCACTAAATTTAACTTTTTGAAGAAAAAATTAGATTGATGAATAACAACTTCGCGTTAATCATGGCGGGGGGAGTAGGTACCCGTTTGTGGCCGGTCAGCCGACAGCAGTTTCCCAAGCAGTTCCACGATGTGATCGGGATTGGGGAATCGCTACTACAATCTACCTTTCGTCGCCTTCAGAAAATTTGCCCTACCGAAAATATTTACATCATCTCCAATCAGGATTACTACGGGCTAATTAAGCAGCAACTGCCCGAGATGACCGATGATCAGATTCTACTCGAGCCTGATTTACGAAATACTGCACCCTGCGTAGCTTACGCCTTTCATAAGATTGCTCAGAAAAATCCTGATGCTAATCTCATTGTCTCTCCCGCTGACCATCTGATTGTGAAAGAGGATGAATTTGTGCAATTAGCTAAACAGGCATTAGAAATTGCTAGTCAGAACGATTACCTGATTACGTTCGGCATTCAGCCTACCCGGCCCGATACCGGATACGGTTACATTGAGTATGATAAGGAAACTAAAGGAGGGGTACACAAGGTAGCTGCTTTCAAGGAGAAGCCTGATAGAGCTACCGCTGAAGAGTTTTTGAAGCAAGGTAACTTCGTTTGGAACTCTGGTATTTTCGTCTGGAGCCGGGCAGCTATTCAGAAAAGCTACGAGCAAAACCTGCCGGAGGTCAATAAATTTTTCGCTGACGGCAGTGAAGCTTATTATACTGATCAAGAACCTAACTTTATCAAAGAAACCTATAATAACTGCATCAATATCTCGATTGACTACGGCATTCTGGAGAAGGCCGATAACGTCTACGTAGTGCCCGCTGATATTGGCTGGACCGATTTAGGAACCTGGAAATCAATTGACGGTGAGCAGAAAAAAGACGAGTACGGCAATAGCTTACAGGGCGAAGTGATGACCTATGGCACCCGTAATTCCTTCATCAAAATTCCGAAGGATAAAATTGGAGTAGTACAGGGGTTAGAAAATTATATGGTAGTCATGACTGACGACGCTCTGATGATCTGTAGCAAAGACGAAGAGCAGATGGTAAAAAAATTCCTCAACGATATTAAAGCAAAAGGTTTAACCGCATACGTATAGAATTATGAAAAAGGCACTTATCACTGGCGTGACCGGACAAGACGGCGCCTACCTTACTGAGTTTCTGTTAGAAAAAGGCTACGAGGTCCATGGCATCAAGCGTCGTACCTCCCTTTTCAACACCGACCGAATTGACCACCTGTACCAAGACCCTCACGAGAAGGATCTACGCTTTAAGCTCCATTACGGGGACTTGACTGATTCTACCAATATAATCCGGATTGTGCAGGAAGTGCAGCCCGATGAGATTTACAACTTGGGTGCGATGTCCCATGTGAAAGTGAGCTTCGATACGCCTGAATATACTGCCAATGTAGATGGTTTGGGAACCCTGCGTATTCTGGAAGCAGTGCGAATTTTGGGGCTGGAAAAGAAAACGAAGATTTATCAAGCCTCAACTTCTGAACTCTATGGTTTGGTGCAGGAGGTACCCCAGAGTGAAAAGACTCCGTTTTACCCTCGCTCACCTTATGCCGTAGCCAAGATGTACGGCTATTGGATTACGGTAAACTACCGGGAAGCTTACGATATGTACGCAGTTAACGGAATTCTCTTCAACCACGAATCTCCTCTCCGAGGCGAAACATTCGTAACTCGTAAGATTACCCGGGCAGCAGCACGCATCGCCTTAGGCTTGCAGGACTGTTGCTACTTAGGAAACTTGGACGCTAAGCGCGACTGGGGGCATGCCAAGGATTACGTTCAAGCCATGTGGCTTATTCTTCAGCAGGAAGTACCTGAAGATTACGTAATTGCTACCGGAATGACTACCACGGTGCGTGACTTCGTGAAGATGTCGTTTGCCGAACTGGGTATTGAGCTCGCCTTTGAAGGCATGGCGGAGAACGAAATTGGGAAAGTAGTTAGTTGCTCTCACCCTGATTATCAACTGCCCGAAGGTAAGGTAGTTGTGCAAGTAGATCCAACCTACTATCGTCCTACTGAAGTAGAATTACTCATTGGTGATCCAACTAAAGCCAAGGAACAATTAGGTTGGGAGCTAGAATTTGACCTAAAGGGATTAGTAGAAGATATGATTCAATCGGATATTGAGTTGTTCAAGCGGGATAAATTCTTACTGAAAGGTGGTCATAAAGTGTTTAATTACCACGAATAATAAGTCAATTTTGTATCATTCTCTTTTCTTAGCATTGGTTGATTACAGTTTCGTTTTATTCTATATTTAGGTGATGGAAGAGACAGCAGAAATCGCATTCTATAACATCCTGAAGAAGAAATTCTCGGAAGAGGATGCTAGTAAACTCGTTGCGCTTCAGAAGCAGATGTATGCTGTAAACTTGGCTACCAAGGCAGATCTAACTCAAACTGAAAGTCAGATCAAGACCAATTTAGCTCAACCTGAAAGTCAGCTTAAGACCGATTTAGCTCAAACTGAATCTAGAATTAAGACCACGCTCACTTGGCGTATTTTTGCATTTTGGCTAACACAAGTTGGCGTTTTTCTTGCCTTTGCCTACCGAATTTTTCCAGGCATGTAGTTTGTTCTTTGCTAAGTCTACCTAATCATAACTAATTTACTTACAGTGGAAAAAGAAGCTAAAATTTATATTGCCGGTCATCGGGGGATGGTCGGCTCCGCTATTATGCGGAACTTACAGGGTAAGGGCTACCAGAATTTTGTCACGCGCCGTTTGGCAGAACTAGATTTACGCAATCAGCAGGCAGTGGCCGATTTTTTTGCCGAAGAAAAGCCAGATTACGTATTTCTAGCGGCAGCTAAAGTCGGCGGAATTCACGCCAATAACACCTACCGGGGCGAGTTCCTGTACGATAACTTGATGATCCAGAACAATGTAATTCATCAGAGCTACGTGCAAGGCGTAAAGAAATTACAGTTTCTGGGTTCGTCCTGTATTTACCCAAAAATGGCTCCGCAGCCACTGAAAGAAGAATATTTGCTTACTGGTACACTGGAGCCTACTAATGAGCCTTACGCCATTGCTAAGATTGCGGGTATCAAGATGTGTGAAAACTACCGTGCCCAGTACGGTTGCGATTTCATCTCGACCATGCCCACCAATTTGTACGGTCCTAATGATAATTACGACCTCAATAATTCTCATGTATTACCCGCGTTGATTCGTAAGTTTCATGAAGCAAAGGAAAGCAACGCTGAGAACGTAGAGATTTGGGGAACGGGTAGTCCCAAGCGGGAGTTTCTGCATGTAGATGATCTGGCAGAAGCCTGCGTCTACCTCATGGAACACTACAGCGAACCTGAACTGGTAAACATTGGTACTGGAGAAGATATTTCCATTAAAGACCTAGCTTTGCTTATCAAAGATATTGTCGGTTTCGAAGGAGAACTAACCCATGATACTTCCAAACCCGACGGTACACCCCGTAAACTCATGGACGTAAGCAAGCTTCACAGCTACGGCTGGAAGCACAAAATTAGCTTACGCGAAGGTATCACTTCGGTCTACCAACAGTACCAAGAAGAAGTATCGATTTAGTTGCCACGCAACATTATTCCGTAGTTTTTTCGTATACAACAATAGATTCCTATTATTGCTCGACTATACAAAAACTACAATGGTAAACCCTGTCTCTATTGAAGATTATACCAAATGGAGTACTGTAGCTGATCCTGCTATATTCATCGATTTAAAAGATGATCTGTTAGCAATGGATAAATACATCAACTCGATATTCAAAAGTAATTTTCTAGCATTGATCATAGCAGTTGTTCCAGCAATTCTTTTCTTCTTTTTGTCCCCGGTAATAGCTAAGGTAGGCTGTGTCATCATCGTATTGCTTATGATGATCCACTACTTGCAAAACAGACGGTTAGCTACAGCTAAAGACCAGATAAGCGAACCTACAACTTTAAGTACGCAACTGGAACGTTGTCAGGAATATATTGAGCAGCTACGGTTTTATTATGGTTCGTATACCTTCTGGGGAGTAGGCGGAATTTTCGTGGGTATGATGATGATTACCACCAGTAGCTTACCTTTCTTCCCGTTTGATAATTTAGCAACATCCGTTGGTATTTTCGTGGTGATGTTTATCCCGACGGTCTACGAAAGTCAAAAGTATCAAAAAGCACTTAATCACACCGAAGCAAAAGTGCAATCTGCGCTAGATATATTAAAGCAAGAAAAAGTACAGTGTTGTAAACAACAGCTTTAACTCATCAAAAACCTTCTAACCCATCATGAATCATGGCAAAACTCTCTCTATCCTATCATAATAAAATTATCGCGGGCGTTTGCGGTGGCCTAGCTGACCATTTTGGTTGGGATGCTACGCTTATCCGAATTCTCTTCGCTATTGCAGCAATTATCGGTTTTGGCTCGCCTGTTCTGGTTTACATCGTATTATGGTTAGTTATGAAATACGCCTAAATTATTGCTATTGTTGACAATAGCCGCAAACAAGCCCCCATCTTTCCAAAAGATGGGATTTCTTTTGCAATTATAAATACCGATCGGTATCTTTACGGCAGGAATTATGAGAAACCCCGAAGCTACCCGTAAGTTAATCATTGATAAATCACTAGCACTCTTTAATACCAAAGGGTATCAGGCAACCTCTCTATCAGATATTACCGAGGCTACCGGAATGACCAAAGGGGCAATTTATGCTAATTTTGCCAGCAAAGAAGAGGTAGCTGTTGCAGCTTTTAGTTCTGCAGTAGAAATTGTGTTAGGCCGGGTACGGGAGTGTATCCGTCAGGCACCAACCGCCCCGCTTAAACTCAAGGCTATTCTTCAGTATTACGAAGAATATGTACTAAATCCGCCAATTTTAGGCGGTTGCCCAGTATTAAACTCAGCCGTAGAGGCAGATGACAACCATCCGCTACTACGAACGAAAGTAGTTCGATTGATCACGAAGATCAAAGATTCCCTACGGCAAATTGTACACCGGGGCATTCTGGAGAAGCAGTTGAGCAAAGATCTGAATGTAGAAGGTTTCGTGATGCTGTACTACGGGGCTATTGAAGGGGCTATTATGGTATCGAGGGTAGAAGGCGACAAAGAGTCTTTTACAGATATGAGCCAATTTCTTGCCTACCTGATTGATCAATATACGCTATCCTAGTTTTTTAAAAACCAATTGGTATTTATATGAAAGAGCCAATTATTATTCGAGGAGAAACGAAAAATATTGGGCGACCAGCCTCCCATCCACGCAGATCTCACTGGAAGCTTATATTTTTTAAAAAGAGCTTACCAATACTACAGCATGTTGCTCCGACCCAAGTGGCCAAAATTATCTGGAAGTATTTCGTTCGCCCGGGTAAGGCGCGTTTTTCCAAAGCTCAGTTGGCACTAGTAGAAAAAGCTACCGTAAATACCACCACGTATCGGGGATGTAAAATCGTAACATATCGCTGGGGAACGGTTGGGCCGAAAGCGTTACTTTGCCACGGATGGCGCTCAAAGTCGGCTGACTTTCGGCGGATGATTGAGGCGCTGGTGGAGCAAGGCTTTGTAGTAGAGAGTATTGATATGAAAGCCCACGGTAACTCAGCAGGTGAAACCTCTGCCTTGCCTGAGTTTATAGAAATTTTTAAAGATCACTACATCAAAAACGCCCCTTACCATACTGTTGTCGGCTACTCACTAGGTGGTTTGACTGCGGGGATGGTCATGACTGAGATAGCCCCTGAGTTTCATCCACCTCATCTGATTCTAATGGCATTTCCGCCCTATATCCGATATTTTTTCCGCGATATTGTTGAGCAAGCTGGATGTAATGAGAGGGTTTATCACCGCTTTTGCGATTTTGTAGAGAAGTACTACAATCAGACGGTAGATTATTATGACTTACGGCAAAAACTCAATCGTATCTCATCAGATCAGGTGCAGCTTATCTATGACGAAGACGACCGTACCGTGCCAATTGCCAAAGGAGAAGAGCTCTGGTCCACTACGCCAAATGCTATGTTCGTGCGTACCCAAAGGATGGGACATTACCAGATCATTGCCAACAATAAGGTGATCGATTACATTACCCAGACGATAAATCGTCCAGAAAAAGTCGCTGATACCTAGACCACTACTTCAAGTAATAATCGTACTTCCTTGGCTATGCTAACTGGGTCATAACCGCATTCTTTATGAAGCTGAATTTGCTCACCGTGCTCTACTACACGATCAGGAATGCCCAAGCGTTTTACCGAGGCAGTGTAGCTATGGTCAGCCATAAATTCCAAAATGGCACTGCCCACACCACCCATCAGACAGCCATCTTCTACAGTGATAACCCGGTCAAAGCGAGTGAATACTTCGTGCAGTAACTCTTTGTCTAGTGGTTTAGCGAATCGAAGATCGAAGTGTGCCGGATGAATATCTTCTTTCGCCAGTACTTCACAGGCTTCTACCGCATAGTTACCTACGTGTCCGATAGTGAGTATGGCTACTTCTTCTCCATCCTGTACGCAGCGTCCGGTGCCTACCGGAATTTCTTCCAGTGGAGTGCGCCAGTTAGGCATCACGCCTTGCCCCCGGGGGTAGCGAATAGAGAAGGCTCCATCTTGGTACTGAGTTGCCGTATACATTAAGTTACGCAGCTCGGCTTCGTTCATGGGGGCAGATACTACAATGTTAGGCAGACAGCGCATATACGCTAAGTCGTAGGCTCCGTGGTGGGTCGGTCCATCGGCTCCAGCCACTCCAGCCCGGTCGAGGCAGAAGATGACAGGTAACTTCTGAATACACACGTCGTGGACTATCTGGTCGTAAGCCCTCTGCATAAACGTGCTGTAGATATTGCAGAACGGTATCATTCCCCGAGTGGCCATTCCTGCCGAAAAAGTAACGGCATGTTGCTCGGCAATGCCTACGTCAAACGCTCTATCAGGCATTTCCTTCATCATAATGTTCAGCGAAGAACCTGAAGGCATTGCGGGCGTAACCCCAACAATTTTATCGTTTTCTCTAGCGAGTTCTACAATCGTCTCGCCAAATACGTGCTGGTACTTGGGAGGCTGAGGAGTGTCGTGTACTTTCTTGCGAATCTCCCCGGTTACTTTATCAAACTTACCAGGAGCATGCCACTTGGTTTGGTCTTTTTCGGCCTGCAGATAACCTTTACCTTTTACGGTAACACAGTGCAAGATTTTTGGCCCAGGAATTTTCTTTAAGTCCTCCATTACACTGACTAGATGGTTGACATCGTGCCCATCTACCGGACCGAAGTAGCGCAAGTTCAGCGATTCAAATAAGTTGCTTTGCTTTAGTAAGAATGCTTTGATACTGTTCTCTATTTTGGAAATAATCTCTTGAGCACTCGCGCCAAACTTGCTAACCTTCCCAAGCAGTTTCCACGTATCATCCCGTACCTTGTTGTACGTCTGCGATGTGGTGATATCGGTAAGATAGTCCTTCAGTGCGCCCACGTTAGGGTCGATGGACATGCAATTATCGTTCAGTACGATTAGCAGATTGGTATCCGAAACCCCAGCGTGGTTCATCGCCTCGAAAGCCATTCCTCCCGTCATAGCTCCGTCGCCAATCACTGCAATATGTTGACGCTTTTTATCTCCTTGGTACTTAGAGGCCACTGCCATACCCAACGCTGCTGAAATAGAAGTAGAAGAATGCCCTACCCCAAACGTATCGTACTCGCTCTCGCTACGCTTCGGAAAGCCTGAAAGCCCCTGGTACAACCGATTGGTATGAAAATTATCCCTGCGTCCGGTTAAAATTTTATGACCATACGCTTGATGACCTACATCCCAGACCAGTTGGTCGTACGGAGTATTGAAGGCAGTGTGCAACGCTATAGTCAGTTCAACTACTCCGAGACTGGCTCCGAAGTGCCCGCCGTAAACCGATACATTGTCAATGATAAACTGGCGCAGTTCGGACGCAAGCTGTACTCGTTGTTCGGGAGTGAGGTTTTTGATATTAGCGGGGCTGTCAATGGAAGCTAATAAGTTGCCGGGTTTAATCAGCATAGTGCTTATGTTAATAATGTGGTAAGAGAACTACCCTAAAGTTCAATTGTTTTTCCGCTAGGTTGGTTATGATTAGTTCTACGTAATTACAAAAGAACAGTTTTTTCGATAAACCAGGAGTAATTTGGCGTAATTATGTCATAAATTTGTGTTGGTAAGTACATAATTTGCCAGCAATTATCTGATTTACCAAGAATCTAATAACGTGATTTTATCGTGAGTTTTGAAATCAAACTGCCCCTTTTTGAAGGCCCCTTTGATCTGCTGTTGTTCTTTATTGAGCGGGATGAGTTGGATATTCACGATATTCCGATCTCCAAAATCACAAATGATTTTCTGAATTATTTGCATGAGCTAGAGCAAATGAACATTGAGGTGGCTAGTGAGTTTATACTGGTAGCAGCCACTCTAATGCGGATCAAGGCAAAAATGTTACTCCCTCGTCCAATATTGAACGAAGAAGGTGAGGAGATAGACCCTCGGGAAGAGCTAGTGAAACATCTGCTGGAGTACAAGAAGTATAAATCCGTGATTCAGGAGTTGGCAGCGATGGAGGAGGAGCGGATGCAAAAGTACGAGCGGGGCAACGTAGTAAAGGAGTTGAACGTACTAGCGCAGGAACAACAGGTAGAAACCGAATTGCAGCACGTAGACTTATATAAGTTACTGAAGGTGTACGAAAAAGTGTGGACGCGGTTTACCGAGGAAAAAAAGGATAATTCGCACCGGGTGATGCAGTATCCGTACACCGTAGAAGGACAAAAAAACTACATTCGCGAACTACTTCATCAGCGGCCCCGTGATGTCTCGTTTATTACCATTATTGAATATAATCCTGACAAGATAGCCGTGATATTTAATTTTCTAGCCATCTTAGAACTATTACAACTCAGTGAGTTAACCATTAAAATTGGCGAAGGCTATAACAATTTTTGGATTTACCGAACGGAAGATGCGGTGCAGGCATGAATATTAATTCCAAAGAAATTTTTAAAACCCTCAATCCCAACCGAATCTGGCTACCCGTGCTGATCGGTGTGGGTATTGTGGTGTACCTATTTATCAGCGACCCCGATTTTAGTGCCGATAAATTAAAGCTGGTGTTCGATGCCGAACTTTGGCCTTTTTTTTTAGCATTGTTAGTGATCCTTATCCGTGACACTGGCTACGTCTATCGAATCAAAGTGCTCACCAACCACGATCTTACTTGGGTGAGTAGTATTTACGTCATTATTCTATGGGAATTTGCCTCGGCAGTTACGCCCTCTATTGTGGGTGGTACCACCATTGTGGTTTTTGTACTAATGAAAGAGGGAATCAAGTTTGGGCGGGCACTGGCCTACGTGATGCTGACCGCCATTCTAGATAACCTTTTTTTCCTCGTGATGTCGCCTATAGCTCTGCTGTATTCTAAGGAAGAACTATTTCCGAATGCCGAAGACATGCAGTTGCAGTTGGGTAACAGTTTGCAAGTACTGTTTTTACTAAGCTACGGACTCATTACGTTGTACACTGCGGTTATGACCTACGCCCTGCTGATTCGCCCTAGGGGATTCAAATGGCTCTTGCTCAAAATCGGGAATATCTCTTTCTTAAAACGGTGGCGCCATCACTTAAACAACCACGGCGATGAAGTGATTTTGGCTTCTAAACAGTTACGCGGTAAGCGGGGGCGATATTGGACATCTGTTTTGCTTTTTACCTTTCTGATTTGGATAGCCCGTTACGCTGTATTAAACTGTCTGGTAACCGCTTTTGCCGAGGTAAGCTGGAGTGATCATTTACTCATTTTCTGTCGTCACCTAATGATGTGGATCGTGATGCTCGTTTCCCCTACACCAGGTAGTAGCGGTACTGCCGAGTTCTTTTTTAATCAGTTTTTTTACGAATTTCTCGGCGACTACACTATTGTGACTAACATCCTCTGGCGGATGCTCACGTATTACCCTTACTTATTGCTAGGAGCAATATTCCTGCCTCGCTGGATTCGCCGGGTATTCTTTGAGAAGAAAGAAAAGAAGAGTGAAAAGCAATCGGTAGAGATGCTTAAGTAACTAAAGTACCGATAAAACACAAACCTTACGTGGGTAAGCTTTGGTAACTAAACCTCTCGAACGTCAGAGAGTTCCCACCTACCTTTGGGGTAACCTTTCACTGGGATGGAACTACCACAAAGTAAACATACTTTTCGTTTTCTTTTATTATCAATTTTTATAGTAACTACCAATGTAGGCACTACTTTCTGTTTAATCTCCTTGGTAAAAGTTCCTACCTTGGTGGGGTTCAGTGGTTCTTTACTACTTGGGATTTTCTTTACATATCTACTTGTATCTTCAAAATTTAAACGTACACTTTTCCGTTTTGCTCAACAATTGGTTGGGTCAGAGTCTGATTCTGAACAAGACCAGCCGTTAACTTCTGCTGAAGTTGAAGAGTTAGCTCCCGTCGTGAGGCTTATTGAGGAACAGCAGAAAGATATTCAGAATGCAGCTAACTACATCACCCAGCTTGAAAAAACAGAAGCACTGGCTACGGATAAGCTTCGGAAAGAAGTGCAAAGTAGTGAACTGGTGAATGCTATCATCCAGGCTCATAAAAATTTGCAGCAGATGGCAGAGCAGGAGCAGGAACGCAACTGGGTTAGCCAGGGGCTCGCTCGTTTTGTTACGATACTTCGCCATAATGAAAACATTAGTGAGCTGGGCGAATCCATTGTCAGCGAACTTGTGAAATATCTTGGAGCTAATCAGGGTGGGCTATTTAAATTGATGAAACAAGAAGAGGCAGATGAGCATTTGGAGTTGATGGCCTGTTATGCCTACGAACGAAAAAAGTACTTAAAAAAGAGAATTGAGATTGGCGAAGGGCTGGTAGGGCAAACCTTTCTAGAAAAAGAATCCACACTACTTACGGAAATCCCAGACAGCTATGTTACCATCACCTCTGGTCTAGGTAAAAGTACCCCCCGCAATCTATTATTAGTTCCCTTAAAAATTAATGAAGAAGCACAAGGAGTCCTGGAGCTAGCTGCCTTTAAACCTTTTACTCCTTATCAAATAGAGTTTGTTGAAAAACTAGGCGAAAATATAGCCGCGGCCTTCGTCAATGCTGAGTCGGAGCAACGTACTCGACAATTGTTGGAAGAATCACAGCAACAGACCCAGCAGATGCGTGAGCAGGAGGAGGAGATGCGTCAGAATGTGGAGGAAATGCAGGCAACGCAAGAAGGGATGCGACGAACCCAGCAGCAAATGCAG
The DNA here is from genome assembly GCA_039198955.1 of Bacteroidota bacterium. Classification (GTDB taxonomy): domain Bacteria; phylum Bacteroidota; class Bacteroidia; order Cytophagales; family Cyclobacteriaceae; genus Tunicatimonas. The sequence goes on from JBCCTI010000003.1 coordinate 155,085, forward strand.
GTGAAAGAGCAGGAAAACGAACGAATGCTTGGGGAATTAGAAACCATTCGGACTGAACTACAAATGCAACTGGAGCGAAACCTAGCTGAACTAAAGAGCGAAAAGGCCCGAGCCGACGTATTTTATAACGCTACCCCAGATGCCATTCTATACTTAGATGAATCCTTACTAATTACCCATATTAACTTGGGTGGGCAAAAGATGTTCAGCTATAACCCTGACCAGATTGTGGGGAAACCATTGGCTACTATTGTGCAGACTGATAGACCCGATGAACTGCTTCAGGACTATCTGAGCCAGGTTAAGCAGTTGGGTAAATGTGGTGAGTACACTGGCAAAAGCAATATGTATGGTTTTATGTTTCCCATATCGCTGGCCATTACTGAGGGTGAGGTAGATGGTCATAAAGTATACACCGCCATTATTCGCGACAACCGCAAGCAGAAAGAACAGGAAGAAAGATTGCAGAAAACAGTAAACTCGGCTAAAGAAACCCACGAGCAACTGATGCAGCGTGAGCAGGAGCTGAAGAGTATTGTACAGCAATTAACCGAAAAAGAGAAGGAAATCGATCAGTTAAAAACTAGTAAATAAATAGAGTAATTAATTAAACATTAACTAAAATCTGAAATTATGGACGCATTAGTTACACCTACGCTCAACGCTCAAGCCTGGAAGTTGGACACGAACCACACAATTATTGGTTTCAAAATCAGCCACTTGGGTATTGCTGAAATCACGGGGAGCTTCAGGGAATACGAAGGAAGTATGAAACTTCAGTCGGATGACCTGGCTGGGGCTGAAATCTATTTGAAGATTGATACCAATAGTATTGAAACGGGTAATACCATGCGGGATAATCATTTAAAAACTGCCGAGTTTCTGGATACGGCAGTCTTTCCTGACATCACTTTTGCAAGTACCGGGTTTGAGCCCCAGGGCGACGGAAAATATAAGCTATCGGGTAACCTGACAATAAAGGGAGTTACTAAAAATACTGAGCTTCAAGCACACTACAAAGGTAATGCTAAGGATATGTGGGGGAATGAAGTAGTCGTATTTCAGGTAGAAGGAAGTATAGACCGTACCGAGTTTGGAGTTGAGTGGTACCAATTAGTGGAAAATACGATTCCGGTAATTAGCAAAGAGATCACTTTCTCGATGAACATCGAGCTACATCCCGAGTAGTAGAAGCACAGACTAAGATCAGGGAATGGGCCACCCGGAAACGGGTGGCCTTTTTATGTCAAAGACGCTCAGTCATCCCTGAAGATATTTTCCCTGAGATAGCATAACAGCAACATTGCATTCTTGAGGATCGTACGAAATTATAATAGACTATCGTCTATGACCTTCTGATAAGGATCTATTATCAACCATTAAAGTATATAATCATGGCTGTCCCGAAAGTAATCACCTTGCTTAGTATAGTATCTGCATTTGCGTTAGCTTCTTGCACGCTACAACCACCCGTTACCGAACAGTATCTGATGAAGAACAATTTTAGCGGTGATTTATATGACTTAGGCGACGGAAAAGTTCTAATCTATAATGGAACTGATCCTTTGTTATTGGGCAACGATGATAGAATGAACATTGGGATTAATGGTAAGCCGCTAGGTCAGCTACGATCCCGAGAATATACCGTAGTTGATGTTGGCATGGGCGAATGCGAAGTTAATCTAGCTCGTAGGAGTATGTTTCTGATAAAAAGTAATCATTCTATCAAGATTAATCCAGGCACTAGAGTCATCAGGGTTGACCCTATCTTCGTAACTAACATGATGACGCAGACCAACCAGTTACCCAGTTGGTTGGAGAAGTACACCTACGTGAAAAGTCCAAGAACATCTGACTAGCAATTTGATTGGTTGCGTTTCAGCAGCTACTTACATTAGTGGGAGCTAACTCAAACATCCGAAGTCTACTACGCAGCGGTGAAAGACCTCGGATGTTTTCCTTTTTATATTAAAACCGCTCAGTCTCAGCGAAAAAGAAACTTCCTTCCTGCTGGGCGGTTTCATCGGCATCTGAGCCGTGCACCGCATTAGCCTCAATAGATTTTGCGTATAATTTACGAATAGTACCTTCTTCGGCTTCGGCAGGGTTGGTAGCTCCAATTAATTTTCGGAAATCAGCTACTGCATTGTCTTTCTCTAGAATTAAGGCTACAATAGGTCCTGAGGACATATAATCAGTCAAATCGTTATAGAACGGTCGTTCTTTATGTACTTCGTAAAATTTTCCGGCGGTTTCTTTGGTCAGATGGGTTTTCTTCATTGCCACAATCCGAAATTCGGCTTCTTCCATCATCTTCAAAATCGCTCCAATATGACCTTCGCCTACGGCATCGGGCTTAATCATCGAAAAAGTTCTGTTTCCTGCCATGTTGATAAATTTATGCTAACTTGTTGGTGATAAATTTCCCGCAAAGCTAAGAGTTTATCGGTATCTTCTCGAATTTTTCCTAAAATTGATCTATGCACCGTCGCCAGTTCTTTCGTAATACTACGGCTGCTTCGCTAGGCAGCTTTTTACTTTCCCCTTCTCCAGCAACTTCCCCACTACCTACTATCAAACCTAATCGCCTAAAAGCCGGGGATACCGTGGGTTTAATTACCCCTTCTCGTTACCTGACTGAGGAAAAACTGCGCGAGTCGGTAGAAAATCTAGGCAAGTTAGGCTTTCGGGTGAAGTACACCGACAATATGTTGGTGAAGAAAGGCTACCTGGGTGGCACCGATCAACAGCGAGCCGACGATATCAACCAGATGTTTGCGGATGAAAGTGTAACCGGAATCATGTGCGCTACCGGTGGCTACGGAACTACCCGTCTGCTGCCCTACCTAGATTATAACGTGATTCGTAATAACCCTAAAGTGCTGATTGGCTTTAGTGACATCACCGGACTACTGTACGGCCTACACAGCCAAACTGGCTTGGTCTGCTTTCACGGACCGATGGGAACATCGGATTACAATGACTACACCGTAAAGTATTTCCAACAGATTTTGATGGAATCCCAAAGCTCGCTTACCTATCAAAACCCAGAAAATATCAGTGAAGAAGAACTGGTACCGCTCTATCTGCAAGATGAAGAAGATACCACTATTTCTACTGCTGAACTGATTACCCTCGCGCCGGGCGTAGCCGAGGGAACTTTGGTAGGTGGAAACCTCACGCTGGTCAGTTCCATGTGCGGTACTCCCTACGATATTGATATGCGCGATAAGATTGTGTTCCTGGAAGATGTAGGCGAAGCTCCCTACCGCATTGACCGCATGCTCACTCAATTATTACTCGACCCTAATAAACTTCCCGCAGCTAAAGGGATAGTCCTTGGCCTCTTCACTGATTGTGAAGCTGATGATGAAGACAAGTCCTTCTCCCTAGCTCAGGTTTTGTATGATCGCTTAACATCATTAGGAATTCCGGTGCTCTACGGTCTAATGTTTGGTCACATCAAACGTAATGCTACCGTTCCTATCGGCATTTCTGCCCGGTTGGATGCCAGTAGTAAAGAGCTTATGTTAATGGAAGGGGCGGTGAATTAATAATAAGTTCTCCCTTAGCTCCATATCTTTCTATCCACAGCTATTTTACGGTGATAGACTATCTATCTGAAGGGCGGCGGGCCCGAACCGGATCCGACGGTTGAGCTTGTAGTTCTAGAGGATTCTCCTCCAGTAATTCTAAAGCAACCTCTACCGCTTTCTCTAACTGCGGATCACGTCCGGCGGCTACCAGCTTAGGTTCTTGCTCAACCTCAATATTTGGAGCTACTCCCTCATTTTCTACCGCCCACTTGCCTTCGGTATTGTAGAACCCTCCTCGGGGAGATGTCATCCGCCCGCCGTCTACCAGCGGGGGAACATCCCAGATACCAACCAAGCCACCCCAGGTACGGGTGCCTACTACTGGGCCAATGTTTTTCTTCTTAAACATGTAGGGAAGATAGTCTCCCCCCGACCCCGCCATTTCGTTAACAATCATCACTTTGGGGCCCCAAATACCCGCCGAAGGACTAGTAAAGGGTTTTTTATCGCCAACCGGATTATTAAAATATCCCATCAGTTCTCTTGACAATAGGTCTACGATATAGTCAGCCGCTGACCCACCCTGATTGAACCTTTCGTCAATGATGGCTCCAAGCTTATCTTTCTGAGCAAAGTAGTAGCGATTGAAATTATCGTAACCACCGTTTCCGGTATTGGGAAGCCAGACGTAGGCTAGTTTGCCATTGGAGAGTTCATCTACCTTACGGCGATTGCTCTCTATCCAGTCGTACTGTCGCAGCCCTGCCTCATTTGCTACTGGCACCACGATAAGCTCTCGGGCTCCCTCCAGCGTAGGCTGACTATTCACCTGAATACGGGTCTGGCGATCAGCCGTTTGGGCAAAATAAGCGTATAAGTTGACGCTATCACTAATCTCTTGCCCATTAACCGAAAGTAGGTAGTCACCTTCCTGAACCGAAATGGCCGGTCCGCTCAGCGGAGATCTCAGGTTAGGGTTCCAGCTTTCACCAGTATAAATCTTGGTAATTCGGTACCTTCCGTCGGTTTGCTCGTAGTCGGCACCTAACAGCCCTACGGGTACTCGGTCTATATCCGGATAATCGCCCCCACCTACAAATGAGTGCCCCACTGATGTCTCACCTCCTAAGATGTCAAGTAGATAAGTAAGATCAGAGCGGTGCCGTATGTCAGCTACCCACGGTGAGTAGTTTTCGTATACCTTTTCCAGATTCATACCGTGCACATTCTCTACATAAAAGTAGTCGCGCTGAAAGCGCCAAGCCTCCTGAAAAATTTGTTTGGCTTCTACCTGAGGGTCTACTTTCATCATCATGCCTGCTACGGTAAGCTTTCCTTCGGAGGGCTTAGGCTTGGCTGTATTCAAGATACCCCATTGATTGCCTTGTTGCTGGTATAATAATTTCTTGCCATCGCCTGAAACAAAGAAGCTCTGTACTTTTTCCAGCACCTCTTCGGTTTCTCTTTCCTTCATTTTGTACTGGTGTAATAGCTGACCACTTTGGTTAACAACCCGCTCGGTGTAGTACAAAGAGCCATCAGCCGCTTTTAAGGCGGTGTACGTTCGCGAAGGAATATCAAGGGCTACGATGCGTTGAGAGAGCCCTTCCCAATCAATAGTGACTTCTAGAGTCTCTTCTTGTTCTGATTCTTTGTCATCACCGGTCTCTTCCTTTTCATCTTCTTTAGCTTCCTCCGAAGTTTCGTCGTCGCTTTCCAAAGCCACTGGAGAAGGATCATCAGCCGATAGCACTAGCGCGTAAATCGCGCGATTAAGCGGTCGGTCATAGGAAGTCATATCCAGCCAACCTACGTTTAGTCCATAATCAGTACTGGCCATAAAATACAGGTATTTACCATCGAGGCTCCACGTTGGGCTTCGGCTATCTGACAGGCCATCGGTTATCTGGTAAGATTTAGCTTCCTCCAACGAGTAAGTAAAAATAGCGTTATATTCATTGTCTAACCTCCTGGTGTAAGCAACCCATTTACTGTCGGGCGACCAAGCTGGGTAGATTGTCCGTTCCGGATGAGCGTAGCCTTCATTATCTACCAATATAGCCTTCTCCGAGGATATATCTACTACCCATAAATTGCGGTCAGCATCACCAAAGCTGATGTATTTAGAATCGGGTGACCAAGCGGGAGTATAGTAGTAAGTAGGCTTATCTAAGCTGATTTTCCGAATATTATCTCCATATTGGTCAGCGATGATTAGTGCGTACTCACCCGATTCGTCGGAAAACCAACTTACTTGCTGACCACCGGGTGACCAGGCCGGTGAACGGTCAGCGGCACCTGGGCTACTAGTTAGATTACGAATGCTACCCTTCTTAGCAGGTACGGTAAAAATATCGCCTCGGGCAGAAAAGATGGCTCGCTGGCCGGTAGGAGAAATAGCAGCCTGTTGAATCTTATTGTGAGCATCTACCCAATGCGGGCGAGCCCAGGCGAAATCTCCTTCCACAGTAATGTCTACCTGCTGAGGTTCACCCTGCGTCGGATCAAGAGTATAAAGAGTTCCCCCATTTTCAAAAGCTAGTAAACCACCGCCGCTGGCTAGATTTTTACAATCGAATTCTGAAAATGAAGTTGCCTGACTCAACTGCTTAGATTCAGTGTCATAAGCCCAAACGTTCATAGCGTAGTTGCGATCCGACAGAAAGTAAACCGTGTTATCGATCCAGACTGGCTCCTTATCGTTGCTATCTTCCCAGGGCAACTTTTCTACCTCCAAAGTTTCTAGGTCAATTATACGGATAGGATTATTTTGACCACCTCGATAATTCCGAAACTCTGATTCCCACGGAAATATCATTTGATACGCAAATCGTCTACCATCCGGAGAGTACTGCCCTCGGGTAACCCGCGGTACCCGAAATGGCTGGGGAAATGCGTGTTCTGCCAAAGAAACCGTCCAGAACTGATCGGGCAATGGATACGGAACCCGGGCCCTCCCGGAAGCGAATAGTACCGCACTTCCATCGGGTGTCCATCCCCGCACTTGATCGGCTTGAGGGTGAAAAGTGAGGCGGCGAGGTTCGCCCCCATCTACCGAAACCACGTATACGTCCGTATTTCCATCGTACTGCCCGGTAAAAGCAATCTGCTGCCCATCAGGTGAAAACTGCGGATCGTATTCTGAACCAGCGTAGGTAGTAATACGGCGAACATTGCTGCCGTCGTGCCGGGCTATCCATATATCGTCAGCATATACAAAAGCTATGTGTTCGGTATTAATAGCCGGATCGCGTACCAGTCGGGTGGGTTGGACTTGAGCAAAAAGTGCTGTGCTGGTTATAAAAGTTAAAAAGGTAAGGATATGTCGTGTAATATTCATGTAGATTGTAAGTAGATGTTCTTCAGGTAAAATAGTAAAGGTGTCATAAAGCTACAACCCTGACTGGTAGATTATGAGAAAACCAATTCCTATACAAGATGATAGGATACTACCTATTCTAACCTAATTTTTGTACTTTTCAGCACTATTTATTGTAACGAATGAACATTGCACTACACACCTTCACGTTGAAGCTTAGAGACCCCTTTCGTATCTCCTACGAATCGAGGGATGAACAAGAAGCTTTGGTGGTTCAACTTTCCGATACCGACCGACAAGGCAATCTCGTCACTGGTCTGGGTGAGAGTACAGCTAACAATTACTACCAAGTTTCTACCAAGAAAATGCAGGAGGAGGTGGGTTCATTGCAGGAGGTTATTAAGCTATATTCGCTGGCTAACGAACTTTTAAAGGCTGGTCAGGAAGGCACGCCCGAGCACTTCTGGCAACAGCTTGCCCCTCATTTACAAAAAAGTCCGTTTACGCTCTGTGCCCTCGATATTGCGGCGCACGATTTATACGGGGAAAAAATTGGCCAGCCCCTGTACCAGCTCTGGGGATTGAATCCGGCGGACGCGCCCACTACTAATTACACCATCGGCATTGACAGTATTGAAGTGATGGTGCGAAAAATGAAAGCTAAGCCCTGGCCTATTTATAAAATTAAACTGGGCACTCCCGAAGATATAGCTATTGTACGTGAATTACGCAAGCATACTGATGCGATATTTCGGGTAGATGCTAACTGCGCCTGGGGGGTGGATGAAACTATTGAGAACTCCCAGGAACTGAAGAAGCTAGGAGTAGAATTTATTGAGCAACCCCTCAAAGCTGACAATTGGGATGGAATGAAAGAAGTATACCAGCATTCGGCTTTGCCACTGATGGCCGACGAAAGCTGTATTGCAGAAAGTGATGTAGCGAAATGCGAAGGGCGGTTTCACGGAATAAATATCAAACTCACCAAGTGCGGAGGTATCACTCCCGCTCGCCGGATGATTGGGGAAGCCCGTCGGCGAAATATGAAAGTGATGGTAGGATGTATGACCGAATCAACGGTGGGCATTTCTGCCATTGCCCATCTCTCACCTCTACTGGATTACGTAGATATGGATGGCGCGATGCTGCTTGCCGAAGATATAGCTACTGGCGTCATTATCACTCCCGAAGGAGTACAATTCCCCGACGGGAATGGCACAGGAGTACAACTATTAGCCTCCAGTAATGTATCGTTGACGTAAACTTCTATGATAGAAACACACGCATTGCCGGGGCGGACTATCGTCGCCGATGGAAGAGAGCGGCTGTACTTCAGTGGTACATCTTATTTGGGCATTCACAAAAATATTATTTTTCAGGAACTGCTCCGCGATGGTTTTAGCCAATACGGTACGGGCTACTCCAGTTCACGTACTTCCAATGTGCAATTGGCTATTTACGAAGAAGCCGAAGATTGGCTGACTAGTTTTATCGGATCACCGACAGAAAAGGTGCTATCAGCCCTTACGTTTTCTTCGGGCTATCTGGCGGGGCAAGCCTTGATTCGTACTTTGGACCAAGGTCAACGATTTATTTACGCTCCACAGGCACACCCCGCCTTGTGGCGCAGCGAGGGGGATAATATTACTGGAAATTTCCAGCCGTGGGTTTCCCATTTGGAGACGAAAGTAGGTTGTGGTTCTAAAGAAATAGTAATCGTTGTTAATTCGGTAGATGCGTTGTACGCCCGGCGTCACTCATTCGCTTGGGTTGCATGTCTGCCTGACTATCTATCAGTTACGCTGGTTGTGGATGATTCTCATGGCCTAGGAGTACTGGGTGAACACGGGGAAGGAATTTACGCATCGGTAACTCACTTACTTCCCGATAATGTTTCGCTGATCGTAGTTAGCTCATTGGGGAAAGCGTTAGGCATACCGGGTGGAGTAGTACTAGGGGATAATTCAATTATTCAAAGGCTAGAAAGGAGTACGTACTTCACGGCAGCTTCGCCCATCGCACCTGCTTATTTGTGGGCTATGATACGAGCGGGAAAACTTTACACCAGCTTGCTGGGACAGCTTCGCGAAAATGTGCAGTACTTTCAGTCGCTTATCGAAGGCACAGAAGTGTTTCAGTACTTCGGAAACTATCCGGTATTTTACAGTACGGATCAGCAGATTTGCCAAGCCCTAGAACCCCAATGTGTGCTTTCTAGTTTTTCTTACCCGAATCCCGACAGCGAGTGTATCACCCGAGTTGTGATCAGTGCGCTACATACTGAGCAGGATATTGGCCTCTTGGGCAAATTAGTGCAACAATATGTAGCGGTAGAGTCTTGACATATTAGTATGCAAGTGACTAGTTAGTGACCTTTATTTCGCAAAACTGACTGATCGCATTTCCCGGATGACCGTTACTTTCACTTGGCCAGGGTATTGCATATCTTTTTCTATTTTGCGGGAGATGTCAAACGAGAGATTACCCGCCTGATCGTCAGTAACATTATCAGCATCTACAATCACCCGCAGCTCGCGCCCGGCCTGAATGGCGTAGCACTTACTTACCCCGTCAAACCCTAAACCTAACGATTCAAGGTCTTTAAGCCGCTGAATGTAGGAATCCACAATTTCGCGGCGGGCACCCGGCCGAGAGCCGGAGATTGCATCACACGACTGAATAATGGGGGAGATGATCGAGGTCATCTCAATTTCATCGTGGTGGGCACCCACCGCATTGCAAATGTCGGGGTGTTCGCCGTACTTCTCAGTCAGCTTCATTCCTAGCAAGGCGTGGGGCAGCTCCGGTTCATCAGGCCAAACTTTGCCAATATCGTGCAATAGACCCGCTCGCTTAGCGAGCTTAGGACTGATACCTAGTTCAGAAGCCATAGTGGCACACAGGTTGGCTACTTCCCGAGAATGTTTAAGCAGGTTTTGTCCGTAAGACGAACGAAAGCGCATTCGCCCAATCATCCTAATCAATTCGGGGTGCAAACCGTGAATTCCTAGATCAATTACCGTGCGCTCACCCGTTTCTATGATCTCTTCCTCAATATTTTTAGTGGTTTTGGCAACTACTTCCTCAATACGGGCGGGGTGAATCCTACCGTCAATTACTAATCGGTGCAGCGAGAGACGGGCAATCTCCCGACGAACCGGATCAAAGCCCGAAATAATGATGGCTTCGGGAGTATCATCCACAATAATTTCCACCCCAGTAGAGGCCTCTAGAGCGCGAATATTCCGGCCTTCCCGACCAATTACTTTACCTTTTATATCGTCGCTTTCAATGTTAAATACCGAAACACAGTTTTCAATCGCGTGCTCGGTAGCCGTTCGTTGAATTGTTCCAATCACTATCTTCTTCGCCTCTTTAGTAGCGGTAAGCTTAGCTTCCTCCATAATATTTTTGATGAGGGCGGTGGCTTGAGTATTAGCCTCATCCTCCAAACTCTTTATGATCTGCTGTTTAGCCTCTTCGGCCGATAGACCAGACACCTTCTCCAGAATAGCTACTTTCTGCTGGTGTACCTTATCTAGTTCACTCTTCTTTCTGCGGTTTACTTCTATTTGAGCTTCTAGAGCTTCTTCCTTTTCTTTTAAACCGCTTTCTTGGCTACGCAGTTTTTCGGACTGTTCATTTAGGCGGGTTTCCCGCTGCTTGAGTTTGTTCTCGTTAGTAATCAGAATATTTTTCTTTCGGTTAGATTCCTCCTCAAACTCTGACTTCAGCTTCAGAAACTTCTCTTTGGCTTCGTAGATTTTTTCCTTTTTAAGGGACTCCGCCTGAATTTTGGCGTCTTTAATAATAATATTGGCTTTCTCCTTAATGGTTGCCTCTCGTTGGCTGAGGGAAGCTTCCCGGTCTTTAAGCTGTTTTTCCTGGCTATTAGCTTTACGTTTAGAGAGCATTTGACCTATAAAGAAACCAACACCCAGGGATGCAACTATAGCGATAAGTAAAAGTATTATGTTTGATTCACCCATGATAATATAGTTAGAGGTAGATACTACGAACAGTAGCCTAACTGTACTGCTGATGAGCGAATATTAACGAAGGGAATACTGGAGTCTATGCACTAAGTATCCAGTGAAAGCAAGTAAGGCATCATGAGATTGCCTGATTAATAATGCGGCTAACACGCCTTACCTTATCAATAACCACTTTTTCCGTTTCGGCTTGCCGATATTGATAGTCTAATTTATCTACAAACGCATCGAAGGCTACTACCGCTAGCAAATCTTGCTTGTCAGTAGTATTGTAACGCCGACGGTACTCTTGAATTTGCTCGTTTAGCATTCGGCTCGCCTGGCGAACACGTTCCTCATCTCCAGGGTCAACCCGCATAGGATATTCCCGCTCCCCGATTTTTATCTTTATGGAAATTGCCTCCATGTAATGCGATTTACTGGCTCAAATGAGCAATGCATTTATCAATTTTCTTGATATACTCGTTAATCGTACGCTTTATCTCAGTAGTTTCGCTTCGATCAGCTACTGTGAACTGAGCAAGTTTACTGATTTTAATTGATTTTTTAAAATTGTTGATTTCCTCTTCCCGGGAAGCCAGGGCTTGTTTCAATTCTTTATTGTCAAGTTGGGCTTGCTGAAGTTTTTCTCGTAGCGACTTGTGTTCAGTCAGCAGTATCTCGACTTTTCGCTCCAGGGTGGCGATTTCAGAAAGAAGGGTATTGGAATGGGTCATGCAGACGGACGTATTAGCAGAGTTTGGTTAGTATTAGGACGTTAGTTGTAGCCAGCCTGGAGGCTGGCTTACTTAGCTGATAGTATGGTCTGAGTTGCTATTTGCGTATTTCTGCATGGAGCTCTTGTTCAAATTGGTGGATTAGCTTGTTCATGGTTCTATCAATAATTTTATCAGTCAATGTTCGCTTCTGGTCTTGTAAGAAAAAACTCAAGGCGTATGCCTTTTTATCTTTCTCGAGGGATTCACCCTGATACACATCAAACACATTGATGCGCTTGATCAAATCGTTACCACTTGCCTGAGCTACCCTTTCTACTTCTTTAAACGTAACCTTTCGATCAAGTACTAAAGATAAATCCCGCCGTACCTCAGGAAACTTGGAGATTTCCCGGAACAATAGTCGCTCCTTTGTAGGAATACTACGCAACTTATCTAGTAAGGCTAACCATTGTACAGCAGCATAAAAAACAGGTTGCTTTACCCCAGCAGCATTAGCTGTTTTGGGAGCAATTTCACCAATTTTAGCTAGGATATGATCCTCATAAATAAGCTGCAAGCCGTAGCTAAAAAATGGATTATCCAGCGGCTGTTGAATAAGGTCGACTACGTCAAACCTATTAAAAATTCCTCGAATATGCGAGGCCAAATCGTGAAAAGATACTGGCCCGGAAGGGGACACCCAACTTTCGGCTGGGGTATCTCCAGTCATGAAAAGTACTAACTCCTTTGCTTCCAAATACTTACCATTAACCTGAGAGTAAGTGGTTCCGAACTCAAAAAATTTTAAATTTTTTTGCTGACGATTGTTATTGTGAGCGATCACTTCCAGTCCGGAGAATAAGAGATTGCGTCGCATTACACTGAGTTCTTCGCTTAAAGGGTTGTACAGTGAAACTGTCGCCTTATCTTGTCCGGTAGTTTCTGCATACTCGGGTTTAGTGAGCGAGTTGGTTACTATCTCATAAAATCCACTTCCCACCAACATTTCGCTCAAACGTAACTGTATTTTTCTACTATCTAGCTCAGGGAATGTTGCTAAATAGCTAGTATTCAGGTATTTATTCGTCCCTACCTGATCGTAGCCATGAATTCGCAAAACTTCTTCAATAATATCGGACTCGCGCTGTACGTCTACCCGGTAGGGTGGCACCAGTACGGTAATTCCCGCCTCATTTTCTTCCGCCACATCAATCTCAAGCTGTGATAAAATGCTTGTAATCTCCTCATGATCAAGCTTTTTCCCGATCAGACGATCTACGTTCTTATATTTCACTGCTACTCGGAATGGCTCAATTGGACGGGGGTACACATCCACAATACTAGAGGAAATTTGTCCACCCGCTAGCTCTTTTATTAGCAAGGCCGCGATCTTGAGCGCGTACACTGTAATATTTGGGTCAGTGCCCCGTTCGTAGCGGAAAGAAGCATCCGTTTTCAGGCTATGGTACTGAGCGGTGCGACGAATATACTCTGGCGAGAAATAAGCACTTTCCAGAAATATATTCTTAGTACCGGCTTTTACTCCCGATTTGATTCCACCAAAGACTCCAGCAATACACATCCCTTCTTCAGCATTACAAATCATCAGGTCTTGAGCCTGAAGCTTCCGTTCTTTCTCATCTAAGGTTGTAAAGATGCTACCTTTTGGCAAATTTTTTACAACTACTTTTCCCCCAATAATCATGTCGGCATCAAAAGCGTGCATCGGCTGACCGAGGCCGTGTAGCACGTAGTTGGTAGCATCTACCACATTGTTAATGGGTGACAGTTCGATAGACCGTAAACGGGTTTGCAACCACTCAGGTGAATCTTGCACGGTTATCCCGCTGATCGTTAGACCAGAATAACGAGGGCAAGCTTCAGTATTTTCTACGATTACCTCAATGGGTAAATCTTGATTGTCGACGGTAAAAGCTTCAGTGCTGGGTTGTTCTAATGGTTGATTATAAAGCGCTTTTAAGTCGCGGGCTACCCCCCAATGAGAAGCAGCATCGGCTCGATTGGGAGTTAAGCCGATCTCTAGCACATCGTCGGAAACTATCCCAAAGTATTCAGATGCTGGAGTTCCGTTAGGTAATTTGGTGTCGAGCACCATAATGCCATCGTGCTGGCGGCCTATACCGATTTCATCCTCAGCACAAATCATCCCTTGAGATACCTCGCCCCGGATTTTTGATTTTTTGATAGTAAATGCGTCCCCCTCAGTAGGGTACAACGTGGTTCCCACAGTAGCCACTACTACTTTCTGGTGTTGATCCACATTAGGAGCCCCACAGACAATTGGCAAGGGCTTGCTTTCGCCTACATCTACTTGGGTAAGCCGAAGTCGGTCGGCATTGGGATGTTTTTCTACTGAGAGCACCTCACCGATTACCAAGCCTTTTAGCCCTCCTTGAATGCGGTCAAATGTCTCGATGCCTTCCACTTCTAGACCAGATAGGGTAAGCTTATCAGCAATTTCTTCGGTAGTAGCTGAAACGTTAATAAATTCTCTAAGCCAGTTGATAGAAATCTTCATACCTATGGTATTAAAACGAAAAAGAAGGTCGCATTTACTACTGTGCGCACCTCCCTAAAATCCCTATAAAATAGGGTTGGCAAAAATAAGGATTTTGCGGTTACTAGGTGAAAATTGTCAGTGGATAATTGACAATTGACCAACAATTGGGAAAGTTAAGGCAAGGAATATATTGCCACTGATTTTAGCAGCGGGCAAAAAAAAAATGCAAGCTCCCGAAGGAGCCTGCACCAATACAACAACCTAACAAAAATATCTTTCTAGATTATTTCAGATCAATACTCTTGGTGTACACGTAGTTGTCACCCAAGATTGCCAGTGAATACTGGCCTCTACTAAGTTTAGAAAGGTTTAGCCCCTTAGCAAACTTTTCTTGAGAGGGTACCACTTCTTCGTACAGTACCCGGCCTCGTTCATCAAAAAGCTTCAAAGAAACCGAGGAACTGATCTGATTCTGAAAAATCACACTTACTTTTTGTGGTTCAACCTTAATAGCCGGCTTAAAATACACGGCCTCACTAGCTCCTTCATTAAGAGAGAAAGCCTCTTCGGTGATACCATTTTTAGTGCGAACCTCTACTACGTACTCGCCGTCAGGCAAACGAGAGAAATCATATTTTTTCATGTATGCATCCTCCCCGTTAAGTACTTCACGGTACAGCACTCGGCCTACGTGGTCTTTAATACGTAAGGTAGCTTGATCTATTGAGTTAGCACCAGCCACTCGGATCAGGGCTTTCTTACTTTCATTCTCTAGTGATCTAACACTGATCTTAGTATCATTATCACTAGCGGCTATTACGCTTCCTATTACCAATAGGAAGGTTGCCATAGTCATGAAACTGTTTCTAACGATTTTCATTCTTAATTTGCTTTACGTGGTTTAACTAGACTTAACTTACAAATTTGGTTTATTCGGTTAACCGTTCTCTGCAAATATACGTAGCTAGCGAATGAATTGTTAAATTATTTTTAAAAAAAGTAACCATAAAATAAAAAATAGTTAATGAAATAACCCATTTATAAAAAATTATTCAATAGGTTATTAGCTTTATCGAAAGCATAGGTGAAGAGTATATTCCTGTTCAGCAATTTTTTAAAAAAGAGGCTAAAAACTGCAAATATTGTAATTTTTCAGTTTGTAACTTTTAAGTACTGTATTGCGCCATTTTTAAGTATTTTTTTGTAGAATCTTTCATCTATTCTCTTAAATAGTAGGTTATGCCGAAAATCTCACAGAAAAAACAGGTATATCCCATTAGTGAGCCACTGCGTAATTACTTGAAGGAGCACGCCCGGCTGACAGAGATACCTATTACTTACCAAGATTTATTACGGTACAATAACACTATACCACTTTACGACAAGTTGAATCAAGACACGCTGTGGGTAACCGTATTTTATCCCCAGCAGGATATGGATTGGATATACTATGCCCTCAAGATGATCTATTCTCTCTTGAAGGCCGATGGGGATATGTCGGTGATGGATCACCTGTACGTAGACCGGGTAGACTTGTGTATCTACGGCAATACCCGTCCCTTTCGAGTAAGG